>CAVCJG010000001.1:0-112289 GCA_963602685.1 Eggerthellaceae bacterium
AAATCATTATCTTTTTTTATATTATTTTCATATTTAATTGTATGAAAAATAAAGGGAAAGAATTAAAAAATATTGATTTAAAAAAGTTGTCTTCTATGCATGTTGGCGGCAAGGCAAAAAGATTGTTTGTCCCCAAAAATATAGAGCAATTAAATAATATAATAAAATATAGCAAAAAAACATCAAAAAATTGCATTATTTTAGGTAATTGTTCAGATATTATCTTTCGTGACAAAGTTTATCGCGATGTGTTTGTTTCGATGAAAGGTTTTGACGACATAAAAGTTGACGGGGAGATTGTGTGCTGCGGCGCTGGGGTGAGTTTGTTTACGCTATGTATGTTTTGCGAGCAGCATGAACTTACTGGCTTAGAGCCATTGTATGGCATTCCTGGAAGTGTTGGTGGAGCGATTGCCATGAATGCAGGTGCGTTTGGTGATGAAATTTGCAATCATCTTTATGAGTTTGTTTCGCTGCAAGACGGCGAAATTAAAACTAAAAACAAGTTTGATTTTGCATATAGAAAAGGTCCGCTTGATAGTGGCGAAATTTTAATTGAAGCAAAATTTAAGTTAAATAAAGGCAAAAAAGAGGAAATAATTAAAAAACAAATGCAATTTTTGCAAAAACGCAAATCTTTGCAGCCTTCTTTGCCATCATGTGGCAGTGTGTTTAAACGTGGAAAAGATTTTTTTCCAGCCAAACTTATTGATGAATGGGGGCTTAAAGGTTTGACTGTTGGTGGGGCGATAATTTCGACCAAGCATGCGGGATTTATCGTAAACGCTAACGATGCCACTTTCGAAGACGTGATTTTGCTTATTCAAATTGTTGAATGGATTGCAAAAAGCAAAGGCTATGAGTTTGAAAGAGAGATAAAAATCATCTAACTTTTCGCCCCCTTTGACTTGCAAAACTTTTATGATATTGATATACTATCAATAAGGAGCGAAAATGATACTTTACGGGGACTATCACACCCATACAATTTACTCGAGACATAATCATGGCAAGGGAACTGTTCTTCAAAATGCGACTGTGGCTGCTGAAAAAGGTCTGAAACAAATTGCAATTACAGATCACGGCTTTAATCACAAGTTGTATGGCGTGCGCAGAAAAGATATCCCACAAGTTAGAGAAGATATTTTAAACGCTAGAGAAATCACTGGCGTTGATATTTTGTTGGGCGTAGAATCCAATTTAATTTCGCTTAATGGCGAGGTTGACTTAAAAGAAGAAGACCTTGAAAACCTTGATATAATTCTTATGGGACACCATAATATCATAAAAACGCCTACTTTAAAGGACAAATTGAATATAGTTTACGCTAATTTTTCGCCATTTAAGCCAAGTAAGGCTCGTTTGTCAAAAAATACCGCCGCTTTCTTAAAGGCGCTTGATAAATATCCTATCGACATCATCACGCACTTAAACTTTGGCTGCCCAACTGATACGATAGCAGTTGCTAGATTGGCAAAACAAAAGGGAACATATATCGAACTTAATGGCAAGCGCATAAACTTCACCGACGAAGAAGTTTTGACTATGGCGGAAGAAGGCGTTAAGTTTATAATCGATTCTGATGCACACAGCCCAGAAATGGTGGGAGAGTGCAACAATGCTATCAATTTGATTTATAGATTGAACATTCCATCAAACTTGATAGTTAATTTGGACAAACCGGTTACGTTTAAAAAGAAAAGGAATTAAAATTGAGTTTTTCAAAAGACAGCAAAATTGAAATATTAAACACGCATAAGGAGAATGCAGATACTGCATTTGCCTTTTTGTCTGGTCTTTTTCATGCTGCCGGCGAAATTGAAAAAAATGGACAAGCCCTTAAAGCGGCAATCGTTACAGATTTAAACGAATTGTATCCAGTTGTAAACGAACTTGCGCACACGCTTTATGGCGATTATCTTGAACTTGACATTGAAGATGATTATGTGATCAACAAAACGACCTATTATCGCATAACCTTTCCAGCGACATTTGCTGAAAGATTGTTGAAAGATATTGGGCTTTTAGAGATAACCAATGATGGATATCACTTAAACTGGGGGATTGACAGCAACATTGTTTGCAGTGAAGAAACCAAGATTTCATTTTTAAGAGGCGCTTATCTTGGCTGCGGGACATCGTCAATCAGGCTCAGCGAAGTTGAAAGCGAAAAGACAACATCGGGTTATCATCTTGAACTTACATCGCACAGCCATGTATTTTTGACTGATTTGGCTGCACTTTTGGTTGAGTTTAACATATTTTCAAAACTTGTAGAGCGAAAAAATCTTTTTGTGCTTTACATAAAAGAAGCCGAACTTATCAAAGATTTTCTTGCACTATTAGGGGCAGATGACAGCGTTATGGCGCTTTCAAATGAAATGATTATTCGCGAAAAGCGAAATCAGATAAACCGCGAAGTTAATTGCATCAATGCCAATATTTCCAAAACAGTTGACGCCAGCATGCGTCAAATCGAAGCAATAAATGTCATTATTTCGACCATTGGAATTGAAAGCCTTGATGATCAACTTCAAGAAGTTGCATTTTTAAGAATGGCAAATCCCGAAGAAAGCCTTGACGGGCTGTTGTCGCTTTCGACATTGCAACTGTCTAAAAGCGGACTTAACCACCGCTTAAACAAACTTATAAAAATTGCTAAAGAACTCAAATAAAAGGAGAGACTCGTGAAAGATTTTGTGCATTTACACGTCCATACTGAATACAGCTTGCTTGATGGGCTTGCGCGCATTGAAAAGTTGGTAGAAATCACAAAAGAACGCGGTTGGAAGGCAGTTGCGATCACTGACCACGGCAATATGTATGGCACAATTAAAATGTATGAAGCATGTATAACCAATGGCATTAAACCGATCATTGGTTGCGAGTTTTATATTTGCAAAGACCATAAAAATAAGACCACAAAAGCGGATATGGGCCACCTTATTTTGCTTGCAAAAAATAATGAAGGCTATCACAATTTGCTTCAACTTATTTCGATTGCAAACGTTGATGGTACGTATTATAAACCAAGAATTGATTATGAACTTTTGAAAAAGTATTCAAAGGGCGTTATTTGTCTTTCTGCTTGCTTGGCGGGACATTTGCCTCAACTTTTGTTGCAACGCCGTTATGACGAAGCGAAAGAACTTGCAAAGTGGCATCAAGACGTTTTTGGCGATGATTATTATCTTGAAATACAAAATCACTATTTGCCAGAAGACCAAGAAGTGATTGCTGGGCTTGTGAAACTGTCCAAAGAACTTGGCATCAAAATGGTGGCGACAAACGACGTGCACTATTTAAACAAAGAAGACGCCGAACTTCAAGATGTGCTTATGTGCGTTCAGATGCACAAAAAACTTGATGATCCAGACCGCTTGAAGTTTGAAACACAAGAGTTTTATTATAAAACCTATGAAGAAATGTTGGAAGCGTTGCCTGGCTTTGAAGAAGCTTTGGACAACACTATTGAAATTGCAAATAAGTGCGAAGTTATATTGAAAACAAAATCGCTAGGCGAAAATCCAAACGTAGACGAAAAATATAAACTTCCAGCAAACAGAAACTACATTCCTGACTATCGTCCTGACACTGGCGAAACCGCTTATCAATTTTTGGAGCGTCTTGCATACGAAGGCATGGAAAGACTTTATCCAGAAATAACCGATGAACTTAAAGATCGTATGAAAATGGAACTTGACACCATTCGCGATCAAGGCTTCGTCGAATACTTCTTGGTTGTGTGGGATTATATCAACTTTGCCCGCGAACATGGCATACCTGTCGGCCCAGGCCGTGGATCTGGGGCAGGAAGTTTGGTCGCATACTGTACAGGCATCACTATGGTTGACCCAATTAAGTATCATTTGTTCTTTGAAAGATTCATCAACCGCGAACGTGTTTCGATGCCCGACTTCGACGTCGATTTCTGTCCTGACAGATGCGGCGAAGTAATTGAATACACAAAACGCAAGTATGGGCCTGATCATGTTTCAGGAATTATCACATTCGGTAGTATGAAGGCGAAAAACGCCATCAGAGACGTCGGAAGAGTTGTTGGCTTGTCAATTCCTGACACAAACAAAATCTGCAAAGAAATCCCTAATTTTCCGCCTGATGGGCTCAACAGAAACAAACCTGTCTTAAAATATTATTTCGGAATGACAAAAGATCCGGCAAATGATAAATATATCGTTCCTGACCTTAAAAAGTTTTACGAAGAAGACGATCTTATTAAAAAAGTCGTTGATATGGCTGTTAAACTTGAAGGCGTGCCAAGAAACTGCTCGCAGCACGCTGCCGGCATTTTGATTTCGCCAGAACCTATTCCTAATTTCGTTCCGCTTGCTCGAAACGGCGAAGAAATTGTGACGCAATTCGACATGATTGAAATCGAACATTTAGGTTTGCTGAAAATGGACTTCTTGCGCCTTAAAACTCTCACCGATATTAAAAAAGCGCTTGATTACATCAAAGAAAACCACGGCGTTGACATCGACTTTTATGATATGGGATATGACGATCCAAAAGTGTTTGAGCTTATTTCGTCCGGAAACACCGATGCCGTGTTCCAACTTGAAAGTGCAGGGATGAAACGATTCATGAAGGACCTCGGTCCTACCTGTATGGACGATATTATCGCCGGAATTTCGCTTTATCGACCAGGCCCAATGGATTCGATTCCACAGTTTGTAAAATGCAAAAAAGACCCTTCTGCGGTCGTGTATGACGATCCTTGTCTTGAAGATATTCTGGACGTAACCTACGGCTGTATTGTCTATCAAGAACAAGTTATGAAAATTGTTCAAGTTATGGGTGGATTCTCACTTGGACAAGCCGATAATATTCGTCGTATTATGAGTAAGAAAAAAGTCGATAAAATTGCAGCCGAAAAGATTAAGTTTGTCGACGGCTGGGAAGATCCAACTGGCAAGGCGTCGATCCCTGGCGCTGTAAAACTTGGACATGATCGCGCTGTTGCTGAAAAAGTCTTCGACCGAATGTCCGATTTCGCAAAATATGCGTTCAACAAATCTCATGCTGCGGCGTATGCTTACGTTGGTTATCAAACCGCATATTTAAAAACTTATTATGAAGTTGAATTTTTAACCGCTGTTTTAAACAACAGACTTACAAGTTCTGATGACATTAAAAAGTATACAACCTATGCAAAGAAAGAAGGCTTTAAAGTTCTTCCACCAGACATAAACAAATCAACCACATACTTCAAAACTGAAGATGGAAACATTCGTTTTGGGCTTGCTGCCTTGAAAGGTGTGGGCTCATCGGTCATTGATTTAATCATCGAAGAGAGAAACAGAAACGGCGAATTTAAATCTTTTGAAGATTATGTTTCAAGAGTTGATATCGCTGCTTTAAACAAACGTGTTTTGGAAAGTTTGATTGTGGCCGGCGCATTTGATTGCTTTGGCAAATATCGTTCACAACTCATGTCAGTTTACAGCATCGCCGTTGAAAGAGCGATTAAAGACAACAAAAACAAGCAAACAGGTCAATTCTCAATGTTTGACGCTTTTGCGGCCGTTGAAAAAGACTTTAACACGCTTGACTATCCAAACATTAAAGAATACAACAAAGAAACCTTGCTTAAATACGAAAAAGAAGTTGTGGGCATTTATCTTTCAGGTCATCCTCTCGACGACTATCTTGATTACTTTGATGGATTTAACCTTACAAGTGAAATGATGCAGCCAAACGAAGAAGAAGGCGACGAATTTGATGAAGAAATGCAAGGCGAAGATGCCGTGTATGACCAGGTTCAAGACGGTATGCCGGTTACTTGTGGCGGGCTTATCGT
Source organism: Eggerthellaceae bacterium (assembly GCA_963602685.1). Taxonomy (GTDB): domain Bacteria; phylum Bacillota; class Clostridia; order Christensenellales; family UBA1242; genus Caccovivens. The sequence goes on from CAVCJG010000001.1 coordinate 5,822, forward strand.
TGAAAAGAAGCGTATGCTAAGCAAAGACGGAAAAGAATTTGCGTTCATCAAAATTGAAGACCTTTATGGAACGATTGAAGTTTCGCTGTTTGGCAATGTTTATCCAAAATTCAAACAGTTTGTTGAAGAAGATGGACTTGTTACAATCAAAGGTAAAATTTCAATGAGAAATGGAACGCCAAGTGTCAACGCAACAGAAGTTATTCCATGGAAGAAACGCGGCGAAGAAGCGCAAGAAGAAAATTTAAAGAAAAAACTTTACTTAAGATTTGACACGCGCGACATAGACTTATTCAACAAGGTTAAGTCGACACTTCACGCTTACAAAGGTGAGGCGGAGGTTATTATCAAATGCACATCTGCAAACAAAGCCTTTGCTTATAATGTTGGCGTAGATGTAAACAATTATTTATTAAACGAACTTTACGGCTTGATCGGCCAAGAAAATGTGGTCACAAATGAAGTGAAAAAGGAGAAATAATGAAAGTTTTAGTTATTGCAAGTGGGGGAGATGCCCCAGGAATGAACAAATTTATTGCACAACTTTACAAAAAATATGGAAAGCATTTGTATGCTTGCCAAGGCGGATTTAAAGGACTTTATGAAAATGAAATCTATCCTGCTTCATATTTCGAACCACTCAAATATGAAAACGCCGCTGGTTGCTGCATAAAATCTGGAAGATTTCCAGAATTTAAGGAAGTTAAAAACTTTCAAAAATGCCTTGATATTGCCAAAAACTATGATGCAGTTGTCATTATTGGCGGCAACGGATCAAAAGTCGGCGTTCGCAGATTGGCAGACAACGGCATGAGAGCAGTGTTTGTTCCGGGGACTATCGACAACGATGTTGAAGATACTGACTATTGCATAGGATTCCACACAGCGGTCAATGCTGTTTGCCACAGCTTCCGCAACATTATGCCAAGCATGGAAGCCTTCAATAGATGCTGCATATTTGAAACAATGGGCAGATATTCGGGACATATTGCCGAAACATCTTCAAAGATTTTGAGACCAGATATAACGATAACTGAAAAGGATCAACTTGACGAAGATGCGATTGCAAACACAATCAAAGCCGCTTACAAAAAAGGCAAGTCGTCGAGTGTTATAATTCGTGAAAACATTTGCGATGTTAGACAACTTGCAAGCAGACTTGAAGAAAAAGTCGCTCCTGCCGAAGTTAGAAGCTTTGTGGTTGGACACTTGCAAAGAGGCTGGCAACCAACTAAGGCAGAACTTAAAATTGCAGCAAAGTATGCTCATGGCGCAATCAAAGCGATAAAGACAAACGAACTTCCTATTGCAATAATGCTTCAAGCGGGAAGAACTGTGCTTAAAAAAATCTAGTTTTGCTAAGAAAATAATTTGTCGTTATTACAAAAATTTTATTATTTAAAATCGTTGACAAAATAAGCGAATTATGTTATATTTACATAGTCGCTTATCGTGCGGGTGTAGTTCAGTGGTAGAACCCCAGCCTTCCAAGCTGGTTGTGTGGGTCCGATTCCCATCACCCGCTCCATGGGCTTCCATAGCTCAGCTGGATAGAGCAATGCCCTTCTAAGGCAGAGGTCGAAGGTTCGAATCCTTCTGGGAGCACCAAAAATTATGGTGGTCGTAGTTCAGTTGGTAGAACGCCAGATTGTGGCTCTGGAGGTCAAGAGTTCGATCCTCTTCGATCACCCCATATCTTTTCAGAGCGCCATAATGGGGTGTCGCCAAGCGGTAAGGCATTGGACTCTGACTCCAACATTCGTAGGTTCGAATCCTGCCACCCCAGCCAATTCGAACACACGAAAAAAGTCTTAAAGGCAGGCTTCGAACCAACGGTTCGCCCGTTCCGGCGAAATCGAAGCAAGTTCGATTTGACTTTGGCTACAAACAAGCACTGCGGCATGTTTGCTTAACGCGTCGTCCCTGCCACCCCAGCCAATTCGAACAAACGAAACGGTCTTAAAGACAGCACAATCAAAGCAAGCCACACAAACGAAAAAACAAGCCGACTTCAATCCACCTTATGGTTCACTAGCTCAGTCGGTAGAGCACTTGACTTTTAATCAAGGGGTCCCGGGTTCGAGCCCCGGGTGAGCCACCAAAAACCACACGCGTTGTGGTTTTTTTGTGCAATAAATCATCTTGTTAAAACGTCTTGATTTCGCTGCGCAAAAGGAGTATAATAATTATATGGAAACAACAGCAAGACCAACAATTAAACAAGTTAAAAAATGTTTTGATGACGGATTATCTTTGATGACAATCAAAGATATGTTTTCTGCGTTGCCAGTTTTTGGAAGTTCACTTGTTTATGGCGGACAGGATTTAAATTATCCCGAATATTGCGATGATTACTTTGCCGCCGAACAAGAAGGAAAGAATTTTTACACTTTAAAAAATATGGATAAATTTCGCTTGCCAACAGTGGGTATTATTTTAAAAGACGGCACGATTTATAAAGTTGAGCGTATGCATATGGAAGTTGCGTGCTGGCTTAAATATAACAATGTCGACTTAAAAAATAGTTTAAGATATGTGTATTTTCAAGACACTAAGCGTCTTGACATCCGCGAATGTTACGATCATGTAAGAGCGACAAATGAAAACGATCCTGACATTTTGTGTTCGGTTTGGAATGATCTTCACGATGACAATGAATATGAATATGATTTAGAACCAACCGAAGAGCAAATTCAAGCGATTTATTATCTTTCGAGAAGATTTAATGTAAAGTTTGAAAAGATATTTATGGATAATGTTGGATTTAGAATGAATCCATATCCACAGACGCCATACACAAAAGAGCAGAAGCGTTTGGGATCGTATAACGATGACGCAATAACTCATGCGCTCAATAAACTGCAACAAAAGAAAAATATAAATATAGTAATGTAATTAAAAAGCCTTTTCAAAAAAGGCTTTTTCTTTTTTTAATGGCTGGGGTGGCAGGGGCGACGCGTGAAGCAAACAAGCCGGTGCGCTTGTTTGTAGCCAAAGCCAAATCGAACTTGATTCGATTTTGCCGGGACGGGTGAACCGCAGGTTCAAATGCTGCCGAAAGCAAATAAAAAAACACCGGAAGGTGTTTAAAAGATGGCTGGGGTGGCAGGGGCGACGCGTGAAGAAAACAAGCCGTTGTGCTTGTTTGTAGCCAAAGCCAAATCGAACTTGATTCGATTTCGCCGGGACGGGTGAACCGTAGGTTCAAATACTGCCGAAAAGAAAATAAAAAAACACCGGAAGGTGTTTAGAAGATGGCTGGGGTGGCAGGATTTGAACCTACGCATGCAAGAGTCAAAGTCTTGTGCCTTACCGCTTGGCGACACCCCAATATTTAAAATGCATTGATATTTTATCAAAAAAGAAAAGCAAAGTCAACATTTTTGCGTAAAAATAATACAAATTTAATTATTTGTTTTAACAAGACAATGAAAGAACAATATTTTTTAAATTTGAGACGAAGCAATGTCAATTTAGATATAAAAATTATTTTAAAAAACTTAAAATTCAGGCGTATTTTATTTTGAAAAATAAGCCTTTTTTTGTATACTATTGAGGTATCAAAAAAGGAGAAGAAACATGAAAAAATTTGTTTATGCTTTCAAAGAAGCAGACGGAAAAAACAAGGCTCTTTTTGGTGGAAAGGGGTCTAACCTTGCAGAAATGACAAAACTTGGCATGCCAGTTCCTCAAGGATTTATTATCACCACTGAAGCCTGCACACAATACTATGCAGATGGAAGAAAAATCAACGCTGGAATCATGAAAGAAATCGAATCAAAACTTGCTGAACTTGAAAAACTTACAGGCAAGAAATTCGGCGACAAGAAAAATCCTCTTCTTGTTTCAGTTAGATCAGGCGCAAGAGTTTCAATGCCTGGTATGATGGACACTATTTTGAACCTTGGTCTTAATGATGAAGTTGTTGAAGGACTTGCTGCACTTTCTGGCAACCCAAGATTCGCATATGACTCATACAGAAGATTTATTCAAATGTTCTCAGATGTTGTTATGCAACAAGACAAATCAAAATATGAAAGAATTTTAGACGAAATTAAAGAAAAGAAAGGCGTTAAATTTGATAAAGATCTTTCTGCAGAAGACCTTAAAGAAATTGTTAAACTTTTCAAATCTCTTTACAAGAAAGGACTTGGCGAAGAATTCCCTCAAGAACCAAAAGTTCAACTTATGGAAGCTGTAAAAGCAGTTTTCAGATCATGGGATAACGACAGAGCCAACGTTTACAGAAGAATGCATGCTATTCCTTACGAATGGGGAACAGCTGTTAACGTTCAATCAATGGTATTCGGAAACCTTGGTGACGAATCAGGAACAGGTGTTGCATTCAGCCGTAACCCTGCAACAGGTGAAAACGAACTTTATGGTGAATACTTAATGAACGCACAAGGCGAAGATGTTGTTGCCGGAATCAGAACACCACTTCCAATTTCAACATTAAAAGAACAAAATCCAAAAGTTTACGCTGAATTCGTTAAGATTGCTAAAACTTTGGAACAACACAACCATGATATGCAAGACATGGAATTTACAATCGAAAACGGCAAGCTTTATATGCTTCAAACAAGAAACGGCAAAAGAACTGCTAAAGCTGCTTTAAAAATCGCTGTTGACCTTGTAAAAGAAAAAATGCTTACTGAAAAAGAAGCATTGCTTATGATTGACCCAACTCAACTTGATGCTCTTCTTCACCCACAATTTGAAGCAAGCGCACTTAAAAAAGCACAAGTAATTGCCGAGGCTCTTCCTGCTTCTCCTGGAGCTGCCTGCGGAAAAATCTGCTTTACAGCTGAAAAAGCTAAAGAAATGAAAGCAAACAAAGAAAAAGTTGTGCTTGTTCGTCTTGAAACATCTCCTGAAGACATCGAAGGAATGGCTGCTTCAGAAGGCATCTTGACTGCACGCGGAGGAATGACATCTCACGCTGCCGTTGTAGCAAGAGGAATGGGAACTGCCTGCGTTGCAGGATGCAGTGCTATTAAATTTGCACCTGACGGAAAATCATTTACAATCAAAAACAAAACATTCAAAGAAGGCGACATGCTTGCTTTCGACGGATCAACAGGAAAGGTTTATGCCGGCGCTGTTGCAACTGAACCTGCAAAGATTTCAGGCGAATTTGCTACAATCATGGAATGGGCTGACAAAAACCGCAAACTTCAAATCCGCACAAACGCTGATAATCCAAGAGACGCAAAAACAGCATATGACTTTGGCGCAGAAGGCATTGGCCTTTGCAGAACAGAACATATGTTCTTTGACGCTGACAGAATTATGGCAATGAGAGAAATGATTGTTTCATCAACTGTTGAAGAAAGAAGAAAAGCACTTGCAAAACTTCTTCCTATGCAAAAGAAAGACTTTAAAGGCCTTTACACAGCTATGCACGGAAAACCTGTAACAATCAGATTCTTGGATCCACCTCTTCATGAATTCCTTCCACACACAGACGCTGAAATTAAAGAACTTGCAAAAGAAATGAACATCTCAGCTGCTTCATTAAAACAAACAGTTGTTGACCTTCACGAATTCAACCCAATGATGGGGCACCGTGGACTTAGACTTGCTGTAACTTATCCTGAAATTGCTGAAATGCAAACACAAGCCGTTATCGAAGCTGCTATCGAAGTTAAGAAAGCTCATGGTTATGACATCGTTCCAGAAATCATGATTCCTTTAACATGCGACAGCAAAGAATTCAAATTTGTTCGTGACATCGTTGCTGCAAAAGCAGACGAAGTTATTGCAAAGAAAAAGGCTGATTTGCATTATAAGATCGGAACAATGATTGAAATTCCACGTGCAGCTCTTACTGCTGACGAAATCGCTAAGAGTGCAGAATTCTTCTCATTCGGAACAAACGACCTTACACAAATGACTTACGGATTCAGCCGTGACGACGCAGGAAAATTCCTCAACGTTTACTATCAAAAGAAGATTTTTGAAAACGACCCATTTGCTCGTCTTGACCAAAATGGCGTTGGAAAACTTGTTAAAATGGCTGCTGACCTTGGAAGAAGCGTTCGCCCTGACATCAAACTTGGCATCTGCGGAGAACATGGGGGAGAACCATCAAGCATCGAATTCTGCCACAATGCAGGACTTAACTATGTTTCTTGCTCACCATTCCGTGTTCCTATTGCAAGACTTGCTGCAGCTCAAGCAAACATCAAAAATCCAAGAAAATAACAAAAAGTTAAATAAAAACAATAAAATAAACGGAAAACACCAAAATTTCCGTTTATTTTTTGTTAAAAATATTGAAATTTTTTAAAATTGTATTATACTTAAATTGTTAGGAGGCCTAAAACAAATGAAAAAAGAAAAAGAAGTTAAAAAAGAAGAAAAAACAAAAAAAGTTGCTCCGGCAAAAAATGAAAAAGCACCAGCTGCAAAACCAGTGAAACCTGCAAAAGCCGATGCTAAAAAAGCAGACGTTAAAAAGGCTGAAGAAAAGAAAGTTGAAACAAAAGAAGTAGAAGAAAAAGAAGTTTCACTTGGCAAGTATGTGGTTGTTTTTGACAAAGAAGAAAAACTTTGGAAAATCAAACGTGACAACGCTAAAAGAGTTATCGCTTCTTATGCAACTAAGAAGGATGCTATGACAAGAGTTAAAACACTTTGTGAAAACAACGATGCTGGCGTTGTAGTTAAAAAGAAAAATGGACAATTCCAAAAGAAAAAGAACATCCGCATTTAATTTGAAAAATAGTCAAAAAACTGTTTAAAAAACTCAATTTGTGCTTTACAAGTTTTGTTTTTTATGCTAAAATATCTAGCGAAATAAATAAAGAGGTGACTTATTATGATGCTTTATCCACCAATCGACGATCTTGTTCGTAAAACTAAAGGAAATCCTTATGTTCTTTGCACAATCATAACAAAGAGAGCAAAAGAAATTGAAACTCTTCGCCATGCCGAACTTGCTGGCTCTGACAAAAAAGCAATCAGCATTGCTTGTGAAGAAGTTTATCAAGGAAAAGTTGTTCCAAGTGATTTTTAATAGAAATTTATTGATAAATGTGTTATAATTCTATTGCCGAAAAGCAATAGAATTTTTTTTGGAGAAAAGATGTTTGCTAGTGTAATTATCGACCAAGACGCAAAGGCACTTGACAGAGTTTTCACTTATCGCATTCCTGATGGACAAAACATCACGGAGGGTATGCGAGTGATTGTTCCTTTTGGACAAAGAACGCTGCAAGGTTTTGTCATTGCTATAAATGAGCAAACATCGCTTGAAGACAATAAAATTAAATCAATTTATCATGCTGTCGAAGACTTTCCTGTAATAAAGCCAGAACTGTTGCAACTGATGGACTTTATGTGTGATAAATTTCATTTGAGACAAACAAGCGTGCTGAGACTGTTTTTGCCTACTGAAATGCGCGAAGGAAAAGTTAAAGAACTTTTTGAAAAATATGCCGTTTTAAGTGAAAATATCGATGAAAATTCATTAAAAAGAGCAAAAAAACAGTTGGAAGCGGTTAAATATTTGCAATCGCAAGGGCGAACAAAACTTTCTTTGTTAAAAGAAAATTTTGGAGAAAGCGCAATTAAATCACTTATCGAAAAAGGCTGCATTTTGCTTGAATTAGAAAAAGTGAATCGCGCGCCGCTTACAATCGAGAAAGAAAACAAAAGCGTTGTGCTGAACGCTCAACAGCAAAACGCGATTGAAAGCGTTGGAGAAAATGGAACATATCTTTTGCATGGCGTGACGGGAAGCGGGAAGACAGAAGTTTATATGCACCTTATTTCACGCGCACTCAGCGAAGGAAAAAATGCGATTATGCTTGTTCCAGAAATTTCGCTTACGCCACAAGTGGTTTCAATTTTTAAAGCGAGATTTGGCGACAAGATTGCTCTTTTGCACAGCAGCCTTTCAGCAGGTGAACGATTTGACGAATGGCGAAGAATTTTTGCAGGCGAAGCGCAGGTTGTTGTTGGGGCGCGTTCTGCTATTTTTGCGCCTATCGAAAACTTGGGCATGATTATAATTGACGAAGAGCACGAACAGAGTTATGTGTCTGAGTCAAACCCTCGATATGTCACTCAAGACGTTGCTGCATTTAGAGCGCAAAAAAATAATTGTCCGCTTGTTTTGGGCAGCGCGACCCCAAGCGTTGATGACTATCAGCGAGCAAAAGACGGCGAAATCAAATTGATTGAAATGCCAGTTAGAGCAAATGGCAAGGAACTTCCAAAAATACAAATAATTGATATGATGAATGAAATCCGAGCAGGAAACAGCGGCAATTTTTCAACGCAACTTCTGTCGGACTTAGCAAAAGTTATAAACGACAAAAAGCAAGCCATGATTTTTATCAATCGCCGAGGATATTCGTCATTTATGATGTGTCGCGAATGCGGATATGTTGCAAAATGTCATGATTGCGATGTCAGCCTTGTTTATCATCGCGAAGACAATCGCTTGAAATGCCATTACTGCGGCAAGCAATACAAGGTTTTGGATCAATGTCCAAATTGCGGCTCAAACAAAATTAAGCAGGGGGCGGTTGGCACTGAAAAAGTGGTCGACCAGTTGAAAAGCATTTTTCCTGATGTTAAAATTTTGCGCATGGACAACGACACAACGTCAAAGAAAAACGCGCATCAAAAAATTCTTTCAGAATTTGCAGCAACGAAGCCTGCGATATTAGTTGGCACTCAAATGATTGCAAAGGGGCATGATTTTGAAGATGTTACTCTGGTTGGAATTGTCGATGCGGATCAAAGCCTTTATCGTTCTGACTATCGCAGCACAGAACGCTGTTTTCAACTTATCACGCAAGTAAGCGGAAGGGCGGGCAGAAGCCAATGGGAAGGCAAAGTTGATTTGCAGACCTATTCGCCACGCCATTACGTTTATAAGTTTGCAGCAAACTATGATTATAAGGCGTTTTTCAAAAAAGAGGCAAACATACGTCAAACGGCACAATTTCCGCCTTTTTCAAAAATAATTCGCATTCTTTTTTCACATTCAGATGAAAATGTTGTTAAAAATGAATTAAAATCATGTTATAATAAACTGTTGCAAGTGCGCGAGAAATATTTTGATGACATCATTTATATGGATGCTATGAAATCACCAATCAAGCGCATCAAAAATTCTTATCGCTATCAAGTGATAATCAGATTAAAGTTAAACAACTGCAAGCAAATCGAAGACGAAATTTATGCTTGCACGCAAGATGGATTAAAGTCAAGTGTGTTTTTTGAAGTTAATCCTGAAAACATGTCATAGGAGGACAAATGGCAAAAAGAAAAGTACTTAAATTTCCAGACGAAAGATTAAGACGCATCTCAAAACCAGTGACTGAGTTTGATGACGAACTCTACGAACTTTTGGACGATATGCGTGAGACTATGTATGCAAACGACGGCATGGGATTGGCTGCTCCGCAAGTTGGCGTGCCTATTCGCGCCATCGTTATGGATGTCGGGGGCTGCTATTTTGAATTGATCAATCCTGAAATCACTTTTGAAGAAGGTGAGCAGATTGACGAAGAGGGCTGCCTTAGTGTTGGACATTTTAACGACAATGTAAAACGTCCATACAAAGTTACAGTTAAGGCCAAAGACAGACTTGGATACAACTTTGAAATAACTGGCGAAAAATATTTTGCTCGTTGCGCAAGTCATGAAATCGACCACTTAAACGGAAGGCTTTTTATCGACATCAGCGAACATGGTCAAGAATATATCAAAAAACACGGGAAATAGATGAAAGTTTTATTTTTAGGTTCACCAAATTTTGCAAAAACAGTGCTTGATGGCATTTTGAAGGCAGGACACGAAGTCGTTGCCGTCATTTGTCAACCCGATCGTCCAGCAAGCCGTGGACACAAAATGCAAATGCCTGCTGTGAAAGAATATGCTCTTGAAAAGGGGCTTAAAGTGCTGCAGTTTGAAAAAGTAAACAGAAATTTAGACGAACTAGCAGCGCTTGATTATGACATTTTTGTGACCGCTTCGTTCGGCCAAATTTTGTCACGCGATTTTTTAGCAATGAAAATGGGCTTAAATGTGCACCCATCTTTGCTTCCAAAGTTTAGGGGCGCAACGCCTATTCAAACGGCTCTTTTGAATGGTTGCGAAAAAACAGGCGTGACTATTCAAAGAATGGTTTATGAAGTTGATGCGGGCGATATTATCGAACAAGAAGAAGTTGAAATTCGACCTGACGACGATTATGTCGCTCTTGAAAATCGCCTGAGCGAAGTGAGCGTTAGACTGCTTACAAAGGCGCTTGAATCAATCGAAAATGGCACGGCCGAATTTGTTCCACAACAAGGCGAGCCAACATTTACTAGAATGATTGAAAAAAGCGACGGCAAGCTTGACTTTTTAAGACCTGCCAGCGACAATGTAAACAAAGTTAGGGCGCTTGCGCACAATCCAGGGTGCTATTTTGAATTGGGCGGACAGCGTGTAAAAGTTTTGAGGGCTGCGCTTGCAGAACAAGAAAAGGGCGCGCAATATCAGCCAAAAGATATTATTAAAGATAAAAATCACTTTTTGATTAAATGCTTGGATTCAGTCATCGAAGTCGTTTCGCTTGTTTCACCAAACGGGAAAACAGTTGATGGCAAAGCATTTTTGAACGGACTTAGAAACATAAACAAGGTGGATTGATGCTGCTTGATTATTCATTAGCGGAAATTAAAGAGTATGTGACGGGGTTGGGTTTTCCTGCATTTAGGGGGAAACAACTTTTTGATGCAATCTACAGCGGCAAAAAACTTAATGAAATTTCAAACCTTCCAAAAGAAATGTTGGAAGCAGTAAAAAAAGATTATCCATCTTTTAATTTAATTAAAAAATTGACCGCCGAAGACGGGACAAGCAAATATATCTTTGCGCTCAGTGATGGGCAAACTGTCGAAAGCGTTTTGATGAAATATAAATATGGAAACACAGTTTGCGTTTCTACACAAATCGGCTGCCGAATGGGCTGCAAGTTTTGCGCATCGACTTTGAATGGACTGCTGCGCAACCTTTCTGCTGGCGAAATTTTAGAACAAATTATTTTTATAAATGCCGAACTTGGCGGCACTACTAAGTCGCGACAAGTCACAAACGTCGTGCTTATGGGAATGGGCGAGCCACTTGACAATTATGACAATGTGTTAAAATTTTTACATCTTGTATCAAGCGAAGACGGCTTAAATATTTCGCAGCGAAACATCACGCTTTCGACTTGCGGGATTGTTCCAAAAATTTATCAACTTGCTGACGATGGCGTCAGTGTGACACTTACAATTTCTTTGCACGCAACTTCTGATGAAAAGCGCAGAGAGTTTATGCCGATTGCAAACGCATATTCAATTCAAGAAATTTTGAAGGCTTGCAGATATTATTTCGAAAAGACGGGAAGAAGGATAGGGTTTGAATATTCGCTTATCGCCGGCGGAAACGATTCGCTTGACGAAGCGGATAAGCTTAGCACACTATTGAAAGGTTTGCCATGCCATGTAAATGTTATTCCTTTAAACTCGGTTAAAGAGCGCGCACTGGTTGGCACAAACATCAAAAAGGCATATGCGTTTGTAGAGCGCTTAAACAAAAACGGCATTTCGGCCACAAAGCGTCGAACAATGGGCGAAGATATTGGCGGCGCTTGCGGTCAACTTCGCTCGAAAGTTTTGCGAGGTGAAGAATGCTAGGAAAAGTTGTCAAAAAAAATGCAAATCAATTTTTAGTCAACGGACGTTGGTGTGTTGCAAGAGGCAATCTTAAAGACCAAGGCATTTTTGTCGGTGATGACGTCGTGTGTGACGACCGCGAAAATGTGATTGAAAAAGTGTGCGAAAGAAAAAATGTTCTTGTTCGTCCGCCTATTGCGAACATAGACAAAATGATAATTGTAATTGCGCCAGTGCCTAAACCTGATTTTCTGTTGATTGATAAATTGCTGATATTTTGCGAAAAAAATGAAATAATTCCTGTAATTTGCGTAAATAAATGTGATATTTTGGATGAAACGCTGAAAAATCAAATTATAAGTGTTTATTCTAAGATTGCAAAAATAATTATGACAAGCGCAAAAAATGACGATTGCAAAGAACTTGCAAGTCAAATAAAAGGCGTTTGCACATTTGCAGGACAAAGCGCAGTTGGCAAAAGCAGTTTGATAAACGCGCTGCACGGGCAAGAAGTTGAGCAAGTTGGCGACCTTGCTAAAAAGGTTGAAAGGGGCAAGCAAACAACTCGCATGGTAAGCCTTTATCAACTTGGCGAAGGCGACTATATTGCTGACACGGCGGGATTTTCAAAACTTGATGAGGGGTTGCTTGATATTGACGAAAGAAAATTGGCAAACTTTTATCCTGACTTTGTGCCATATTTAAACGACTGCGAATATTATTCGTGCACGCATACGAAAGAGAAAAAATGCGGGATAGCCGCTGCGGCAAAACGGGGTGACATTCCACTTGTTAGATATGAAAATTATTTAAAACTTTATGACGCTATTAAAGAGAGGAGACGAAAATGAAAAAGAGAACAGTCGACATAGCGGTTTCAACTGATCCCGTCAAAGATTATCAAGAACTTTTGGAATATGCAAAATCAATGCAAGGCGTGGCAGACTTGTTGCACTGCGACATTATGGATGGCAAGTTTGTAGAACACACAACTTTTGACAGCCGTTTTGTGGCAAAGATAAACAGCCAAACGCTTATACCACTCGACGTGCACTTGATGACTGTTGAACCTCTTGCGACGCTTGAAGAATATTTGAAGGCGGGGGCAAATATTGTAACCGTCCACTATGAAGCCTTTAAAAACAAAAAAGATTTGATTGCAGCGTTTAAACTGATTCGTTCTTATCACGCTTTGGCAGGGCTTAGTTTTAAACCTAACACACCGATTAGCGAAGTTAAAAGTTTTCTGTTTTATGTTGACGTTGTTTTGCTTATGTCGGTCGAACCTGGCATCAGCGGACAGCAACTTATTGAGTCGACATATGAAAGACTTCGTCAGTTAAGCGACATCAGATTTGATAACAAACTCAATTTCAAAATTGAAATAGATGGCGGGGTCAATGACAAAAACGCACATCTGTTGTCAGAACTTGGAGCGGATATACTGGTTAGTGGCAACTTTGTTTACAAAGCGCCAGACCGCGAAAAAGCAATAAAAAAATTAAAAAAATAACTATTTTTAATAAAAAATCTTAAAATATTTATTAAAAAAGAGGCGTTAGTCAATGCAGTTTGAAACGAGCAAAATATAAACACTTTAATCAACTATGTTAAGGTGTTTTTTTCTATCTCTTAGCGCCAATAAAAAGTTTATTTCTTAAATTACGAGTCATAATTGTATTTATGCCAACTAACCCAGCAAAATTTTGACTTTTTACAGCATCATTAAATGATTTATACAATAAAAAAGTTGAAGAAGCAAAATACAAAATTAGAGAAATGTCATCAATATTTTGATATAGATTTACTCTTGCTACACCAACATCTCTTTTTGAATCTAACAAGTCCCATTCAATATCAGCAATCATATTTTTAAAATCAATAAAATCTGTATCTTTTAATGAGTCTATGTATGATTTTTCAAATATTCCAATAAATGAGTCTTCTTCATCTTCATTTTGAATTATTAATTCATATTTTGTTAAATTTTTTTCAAGAAAAATATCAAGTGTATCACTCAAAACAATATTGCATATAAGATTATTATTTTTATTAAATAACTTCATTGTCCCGGGGTTCATCTTTGAATACTTTAGATAATAATCACTATCATCTTCAATCATAAATCGACCGTTTTTAAATTTAAATGAATAAATTTCATCATCAAAGGATTTGCTTGTTAAAAATATTTCTTTGCTTTTTGTAAGGGCATTAGTTATACAATACACCCATTCAGATGATTCATCGTCAACAGTTTTAATACTTGAAGATTCTTCAAAATTAAGCTCTTGCCATTTACTTATATACTTTGAAAATATCTTTTCAATTTTTTTCCATTTTTTTGCACAATAATTATAAAATTTAATAACAAGTTTTACATCTTCTAATTCTTTACTTCTGTTTAAAGTTTTTATAGCTTTGTTTTCAAATTCTTCATAAGAAATTCCATTTGTTGCCTCTATTCCAAGCTCATCAAAAAAACATCTTATTTTTTCTATAAAACCCCTTGTAATCATAAATCCTCCATGATTAATTTAGTATTAGCATAAAATAAAAATATCACACTAGTTTCAAAAGGGTTAGCCCTTTGCCTCTTTTTTTGATGTTAAACTTAAATGTTTTATTAAGACAAATGATCGAAAAATTTGTTTTAATATTTGTTTATTTTGCGTTTGCGGTCAAGAAGAATTGACAGCACAAGAAGTGGGGGAACCATGCAGGCGCAAAGTATCATTCCAGTCACTGCCGCTGTTTGTGAAAGCAACAGGCCGCTGACAGCGAGCGAGAATATTAAACGACCTAAATAGCGTCCCATATTTGTAAGTGAAAGCAGTGTTTGTCTTTTTGTCAAACCTTTGCTGTTCATTACAAAATCCTCGCGAATGATATTGAATGGGTCGCGCGCAGCATAAATGAAAACTGAGCCGATTGACATAACAATTATGGCAGCGATTCCTGAAAGGAAAGTTCCGCCAAGCCCAACCATTATGATGCCGACGGCAAGCATTGTTAAAACAAAATATGTAGTGTTGAAACCAAACTTTTTGTAAATGCCTTCAAAGCCGAGAGTTGAGAACGCGCGCAGCGCACGAACAATGGCGTTTATTATTGTGATTGTGATTGCAGAGATGCCGATTTCTTGGAAGGTCATTTTGTTTATGTCCATGTTGCAGCTTACAAGCGCGCTAAACAGGGCAGAGAATCCAACAAGAAGCCAAGTTGTGTGATATTTGAAAAGTTTGAAGTATTCGAATTTTTCCATTTGTACTTGATGCGCTGGAAGATTGTTTTGTTTTTTGTAAAGTTCTTTTTCGTTGCGAACGAATATTGACAATATCATGGCGACAACCATTATCGCGCAGCAACATACGATAGGTGCGTATGCCCAAACCTGATAAAGATATCCGGCGGCAAGGCAAGATGCGGCGGAAAGAATTTGATAAAGAAATTTTATTCTTCCGCAGTATTTGGCATAACTGTTGCTCATGCCATACATTTTTAAGTTGTCTTTTAAAATTTTGCTGTCAGATGGAGTTTTGAATGCCATTCCGATTGCAAAAACCACAAAAGATAAAAAGATTGTCCAAGTGTTGAATATAAATAAAACAGCAGAAAGTAAATAACAAGCGGTGCCTATTCGCGAAGCGGTGGTCGTGCCGATTTTTCGCACAAGTTTAATGAGCGGAAGTTGAATCAATATGTATGAGAGTGACAAAATTGTTATTGTCAGTGAAATTGCCGAAAAACTCATGCCTTTGATTTCGTTTAAAAAGATTGAATCGATGGCATAAATAAAAAGCCAGTCACAAGACAAGGCTTGATAAAGAAGCAATAAATTGATTTTTCTCTTGTTTTTCTTAATGTTTTCTTCCATATATATAATTATTATAAATGAATAATAAAAAATAACAAAACAATAATGGTGAAATTATTTTTTTATTGGATTTTTACATTGCCACAAAGTATGTCAAAATACGAAAATGTTTGAAGCGGTTGTCTGGCGCTTTCGATTCTAACAGTAAAAACTGACGGGTAGACATCTTTGACCGTTGCACTGACGTTGTCAATTTTTTTGCGCCCGCGATTTATGCTCATTTCAACAGTTTCGCCTTTAAGCGAAGATATTTTTTCTTTAACCAAGTTTAGTTCACCTATATTTCTTTTCATTACTTCTCCTTTTTAAGCAGCATCTACAAAAGTCTTTTTGACATAAAAAAATTTTTTAAACATTTGTCATACTTTGCAAGGCATCGCAATAAAATACAGCAAGTAGTGCGAAGAAAAGCACATTTTTAATTGATTGAGGGGGAATTAAAATGTCGTTTGAAAACAATAATTTTCAGGTGGTGAGAAAAACTCGTTTGCCAAAAGGAGAACTGAATCTTGCGGTTCAAGTTGCTGCAGGAGATGAAATTGCAAAAGTTTATGCCGTTTCGTTGAATGTTTATTGTGATAATCAAGAAATCACAAATGGAGTAGTGTCATATTCGGGACACGTAGATGTTTGCATGATTTATGGCCTTGAAGATGGCGGAATTGCAAGTGCACAAGCGTCTCATCCATTTTCTTCAAAATTTGAGGACGAGCAAATCGCAAACGGCGAAAAGGCTATTATCGAACTTAAAGTTGTCGATCATGAAATCGGTGCAATCTCTGGCTCGGATGCGACAATCAACGTCACAGTTGAGCAAAGCGGCGCGCTTATTCAAAATGTTGAAGTTAGAAACATTAAATCCAGCGATGACAGCATTTGTGTTAAAGAAGACGAACTTAGAATTGTTCAGTTTGTTGGAAGCGGCGTAAGTGCGCTTAATGAAAAACTTCAAACTTCGTCACGCGAAAAAGTTAAAAAGGTGCTTGGAACAGAAGCAAGCGTAACAATCAAAAACGTTGAAGCAGGCGTCAACTTTGTTTCAGTAAGTGGCGATGTAAACGCAAAAGTTTTGTATGTTGACGATAACGACAGGTTCCAATCAGCAGACCTTTATGATTCTTTTAAAGAAGAGATCGAAATTGAAGGCGTAAATCGTGAAAACTTTGTAGAAGCGTTTGCAAGAGTCAACACAAGCGACATCAAAGTTGAAATTGAAGACGAAGAAAAGAACAGCAAGATTTCGCTTAATGTGCCATTTGAAGTTGCGGCTTATGCTTTTGAAGAAAAATCAATCACACTTGTAAGTGACCTTTTCAGCACAAAAAATGAAGTGGAAATCACATCTGAAACATTTAATATGTCAAGGTCAATTTTCATGGAAAACGTAGAAGGAAAAGCGGACGGCTCACTTACAATCGACCAAGATCAACCTCGTGTTGACAAAATTATGTTCACTTTTGGCAGCGGTGCAGTTGTTACAAACAGTTATGTTGCCGACGGCGAACTCACTCTTGAAGGTATCGCAAAAACTACAGTGGTTTATCTCAATGACGAACTTGGCTCACTTAACGCTGTCGAAATTGAAGTGCCATTTGTGCTGAGTGACAAAACAAAGGCTTCATCGCAAGCGCTGATTTTGACAAACGCTGTGCTTACAGACGTAGACGTTGCTGTTAAAAAGGGAAGAGAACTTTTCTTTGACGGCAAAGTGAAAGTTAACGTTATCATAAGCGAAGACGAAGTTTCTGCAACAATAAGCGAAGTAACCGAAGGCGAAACGCTTGCCGAAAAAGATTATGCTATGGAACTTGTGTTTGCCAAAGAAGGTGACACACTTTGGGATATCGCAAAAATGAGCAAGGTTAAAGAAAGCATGATTGCAGAGCAAAACCCATCGCTTGTGTTCCCACTTCAAGAAAACAATGATATTGTGATTTTCTATCAAAATGTGTAAGTTTGCATAATTTCACATTTTAGGTATAAAAATCTCCCACTCGGTCAAAACTTCCCCTATAAAAAGTAGGGGGAGTTTTATTTATGAAATGGTTTGTTGCAGCATTGTGCGGTGTTTTGCTTTCAGTTTTGATGATTTGTGCGCCTTTTTTTGCTACAAATCAAACTCAAACCGAATATTTGCGCCTTCACATCCGCGCAAACTCAAACTCGCAAGAAGACCAACGCGTCAAATACAAGGTTAAAGATGCGATAGTTGAAGCCCTAATCCCGCTGCTTGCTGATGCAGAAACAAAAGACCAAGCAAAAGATATTGTTGTGAAAAATTTTGACTATATCAACGCTGTTGCCGACGAAGTGTTAAAAAGCGAAGGATTTTATTATGGCGCAAAAAGCAAGATTTCAACTGAGGAATTTCCGACTCGCACTTACGAAAATATTACGCTTGAGCAAGGCGAGTATGAAGCGGTTATCATCGAACTTGGCACTGGCACTGGCGACAACTGGTGGTGTCTTGTTTATCCGGCATTTTGCTTCACAAAAACCAAAAATCCGACAAATTATGTTTATATTTCCAAAATTTGGGAAATAATAGAAAAAGTAAGCGGGAGGAATAAAAATTGAAACATAAAATTTTAGCAGTGCTTATGGCGATCGTGCTTGTTATTGTTCCATGTGCGGTCGTTGGAGTGATACATATGCATGGCGGCGAACAGCAAAATCAAAACGTTGATGCGTTGACGTCCACCGAAAACAAAGCCGTGCAACAAAAATTGAAAGAACTTGGATTTTACAATGGCAGTGTTGACGGAGTTTATGGGGCAGGAACGCGCAACGCGGTTATAAAGTTTCAAAAGTCACGTGGGTTAACTGCGGACGGAGTAGTTGGCGCTAAGACTGCAAAAGCGCTCGGGATAACTTTAAACACACAGCAAGTTTCACAGTCAAGCAGTGATTTGTATGTGCTTGCGAAATGCGTTTATGCCGAAGCCCGCGGCGAACCATATGAAGGGCAAGTCGCAGTTGCGGCGGTTATATTAAACCGTGTAAAAAGTGCCGATTTTCCAAACACAATCGCAGGCGTTGTTTATCAACCTTGGGCATTTACTGCTGTTCATGACGGGCAAATCAACTTAGAGCCAGATCAAACGGCATACAGCGCGGCGCGTGATGCAATGAATGGTTGGGATCCTACATACGGATGCTTGTATTATTACAATGCTTCCACAGCCACAAGCAAATGGATTTTTTCAAGAACAACAGTCGTCACCATTGGCAACCATGTGTTTGCGATTTAGTGGGAGGTGAAAGATGAAAAATAAAGAAGTTAAATCGTCTCAAAGCGTGCCTAAAAGAAGATATACAAAAGGTCTTGTAATAGGACTTTCTGTTGCGGTTGGCGTGCTTGGACTATCAACGATAGGTTTTGCAACCGCATATGGCTGCACGCAATCGGCTGCGAATCAATATTCTATTCAACTTGAAAACGTCTATCAAAAAAACATGTATGACTTGGTTGAAAGCGTAAATAACACCGAAACCAAACTCAGCAAAATTTTGGCAGCCAGTGAAGGCGGATTGCAAAAGAAGTTGCTGGCGGAGGTTGCGCAAAACACAGAACTGGCAGAAAACTCAATATCTTCGTTGCCAATTTCGCAAAATTCTTTGGCTGATAGTGTTAAATTTATCAATCAAATGGGCGCTTATACTCAGTCGCTTGCTGACAAACTGGCGCAAGGTGGCAGCCTTAATCAAAAAGATTTGTCGACTCTTCAAAATCTTCATGAAAGCGTGCTTGACATGAAAAACCAAATCAATAAATTTGTTAAAAAAGTGCAACAAAACTATTCAATTTTGCAACAAAGTTTGAATATTGATGGAGATTTTAACAATTTTACGATTGATATGTCATCAATTAAGGGCGAAGACATCGACTATCCAGTTATGATTTATGACGGGCCATTCTCTGACGCCGAGCAAAACGTCACAGTGAAAGGCTTAAAGGGTGAAACCTTAAACAGCGAACAATGCCAAAAAGAAGTTGAAAAAGCGTTTAAAAACTATGCGTCAATTAGTTATTCTGGCGAAATTAACAGCCGATTTGAAACATTTACATATCATGTGACCAACACTGACAATCAAAAATTGTTTGTTCAAGTGTCAAAAGTTGGCGGACACATAATCACTGTCAGCGGCAGGGGAAATGTAAGTCAAAACAAAAAGATTGGATTTGATGAAGCGAAAAAGATAGCATTGGATTTTGCTGCCGAAAACGGGATTGAAGGCGGCGAAGTTGTATGGCACGATCAAATTCAAAATGACGTCTATTTAAACATAGCGCCAACAAGTAACGGAATAATTTTGTATCCTGACCTAGTAAAAGTAAAAGTTGACCTAACGACATCGACAATCGTTGGATATGACGCGACAAATTACTTTTTAAATCACATTCCAAGAGCGCTTAAAGCGCCAGCCAAAACGGCAAATTCATTTAAAAGCAAATTGCCAAGCGATTTGACGATAAAGGGCACAAAGTTGGTTCTTGCTCCGCTTGACTATGACAGAGAAGTCGTTTGCTTTGAATATGAATGCGAAAAAGCAGGAGCGACATATTATGTCTACTTAAACGCAGACACGGGCAAAGAAGAAAACGTGCTTAAAGTGATTCAAACAACCGACGGAAGCAAACTTATGTAACAAATTTAGCAGAAAAAAACCGCAAACAAATTGCGGTTTTTTGATTGTCTCAGTTGGGGTCAGCCATAAAAAATGGGTATTGACTTTTAGGGCCAAAAGCGGTATACTTAAAAAGGTTAAAAATGACTGAAAAAATCGCAAAAAACGCGATTTGGAGGGTAAATGAAAAGATTTTTAATGTATATCGTAGTAGCAATCGTGCTGATTTCAGCAGGTTTTTCTATATATTATGTTGTGAGAAACAACGAAGAAATTTACAGCCTTATCGAAGGTGACGAACTTTTTTATATCAATGAAAACGAAACTTTGGAAATTCCTATCGTAAGAGATCATCCTGCATCATACACCGAACTTACTTTGAAAAGCGGATATGAAGACTATTTGGATGTTGACCTTGAAAACTGGACTGTTACTGGCAAAAGCGCAGGAATTGCAACACTTACATTTGTTTCAACAAACAAAAGATATGAAGGTGAAACATTCGACGTTCACTGCCATATCGGAAACGGAACAGTTTCACATCCTTATTACATAAGAAACGAACAAGACATTTTAAACTTAGGCAAAGGCCAATACAAACTTTCATGCTCATATGAAGTTGTAAACGACATCAAAATGACAGCATCAATGATGCCAATCGGCGTTGAAGTTACAGACGGCACAATGAAAGTTAATGAATTTTCAGGAACAATCACCGGTGGCGTTCACAGAAAGAAAATTTCAAACGTCAATGTTAAAATCGACGGCGATCTCAGCCCAAAATCATCAGGATTCTTTGCGGTTGTAGGCTCAAACGGAAAAGTTGAAAACTTAGTTTTCGAAAACATCACAGTCGAAGGATATCACGCCTATGCCGGAACAATCGCCGGAGCAAACTTTGGACTTATCGGAATGTGCCAAGTTAAGGGCGGAAAGGTTATAAACGAATATGAACGTGGCTTCACTGGCGGAATCGTAGGACTAAACGAAAGAGCTTCAGGAAGCGACAATTTTGCTCAAATCAACATTTGCGAAGCGAATGTAGAACTTAATTCAAAATGGGTGGCAGGTGGTGCTGCCGGCAAAAACAATGGCGGAGTAATTTACAACTGCTTGCTTAAAACAAACAAACTTGAACTCAGCGTTGCAGACGGACAAGATCCAAAATATTCATACTATGGTGGCGTTGCAGGAATTTCAGTTTGTGGCGAAAGCAAAACAGGGGACATCTATGACAGTTATGTCGCAAATTGCCTTGTTTACATTGACGGAATTCAACCAACAACATCGCACGTAGCTGGTGTGTTTGGCGCATACTATGGCAAAAGCGCCGTTTATGAATCTGAAGGAAACTACAAAATGCTTATGTATGTTGCACCTTCAAACATAAAAGCATATTATCTTTGCGACGATGAAGTAGAAATTTCAGACAAAAACCCATCAACTGCACACAGTTATGCAAAACGCCTTACAAACGAAGAAGCATTAGTTAAAAAGACTTATACTGCTCCAAACGGCAGCAACTGGGATTTCAAAACAGTTTGGTCACTTGTCCCAAGCGAATCAATCAGCCTTGCATTTGACAGCGCTGACGAAGAAAACGTAATGGAATATCAAACATTTAGTTCAAACGGTCAAACAATCACTATTACAACAAAGAAAGAACTTGAAACTGCTTTCAACACAATGAGAGCTCAACCAAGCAAAAACTATATTTATGAAATCACAGAATCAATCGTTTATGATGGCGGCGCAAAAGAATGGGAGCCAATCGGATCACAAACAAGACCATTCAAAGGTCAATTCAAAATGAAAGATGATGTGACAATCACAATCAAAAATATCAAAATCAACAGTGAATTTGCCGGATTGTTTGGATGCATTTCAGGCAACAACACAATCATCAAAAACATTATTTTGAAAGACGTTGAAGCAAACGGAACAGTTGTCGGCGGAATCGCCGCTTGCAACTATGGCGCAACAATCGAAAATTGCCAAGTTCACTCATATGATTTCTACACAAACAAATATCTCGGTTCAATCGCAGGTTACAACGAAGGAACAATCAAAAATTGTATCGTTTGCTCAGAACCTAAAACAATCGAAAAAGAAGTTAATGGCGAAACAGTTGAAGAAATCGTTTATGACGAAGAAACAGGCGAAATTGTTTATACAATGTCATCAAATGGTGGCGGAATGTATATCAACACAACTACTACCGAATCTACAATTTACATCGGCGGAATCGTTGGTAAAAACGCCGGAACAATCGATAAAGTATTCTTAAGCAAAATCGAACTTTTACAACTTGCAGGCGAAAACAGAGAATTATATCTTGGTGGCGCAACTGGTGTAAACACAGGCAAAATCACAGATGTAAAAATCAACAACGGCTTCTCAGTTGAAGCAAACGACTACACAACATCAAACGCATATTTTGGTGGTTTGGTCGGCTATCATCAAAGCGGAAGCATCATTTCATCAGCAATCACTGGTGAAACAGACAAAGTGCTTTCAAGCTTTGCTTTCAATAAAACAAACGAAAACATAGTTGGCGGAGGACTTGCTGGTTACATTGGCAAGGGCGCAAAAGTTTATTACAGTGTAGCCGATTTTGTTAAAATGACAGGTTATTCACTCGGCGGATTCGCTGGTGTGTGCGACGGTGAAATTGTTCAAAGTTACGTTTCACAAAATTGCCAAATGGACGGCGCTTACGTTGGCGGATTTACAGCATCATTAAGAGGTGCAATCGAAGATTGTATGTCAGCTGCAGAATTTAACGCTTCAAAAATCGAAGCGGGCATGACAGTTTATTTGAGAAAAGATTCACGCATTGATCACTGCTATATCGACGTTTCATTTAAACAATCAGCAAACGACGCAAGCGGAAAAGAAACATTTGCAGAAACTAGTTCAGAATTTCGTGCAAGACCTGATAGATTTGGATCAATCACAAACACAATCATCGTTGCTGATACAAAGGCAGTTACTTCAGTTGACAAAGACGGAAACGAAACTGTTCACGAAGACCTTGATTTCTTCAAGTGGGGAATTAAAGATACAACTCTCATCACAAATTGCTATGTAAATATAAATGCTGTTAAAGCGAAAATTCAAACATATTTCTTAACGTTTGCAAACGATGTTCAAGTTGCAGAATACACAAGCTTAAACTGCACAGCAGACGGATTGCTTAGCAAACTTGGTTTCTTAGAAAGCAACTGGAACCTTGTTTCAGAAGACAGCGATGCTTCACAAATGGCTATTCCACTTAAAGCAGCCGAAGTTGTTAAGGTTGACATTGCAAGCAAGCATAAAAAAGACACAACTGACAACAGTGGTTCAGGCGAACAAGAAAACGGAAATGGCGGGGAGACAACTCCACCTGCAACTCCAGAAATTCCTGTTATTCCACAACCAACGGCAAGTGGTTATAAAAGAAGAGCCGCTTAAACAAAACAGAAAATAAAAAAACACGTTTTAAAACGTGTTTTTTTGTGGCTTAAATAAAAATTATTCAGCTTTGTTTGTTTCAGCTTCGTAAGCGTCAAGAATAGTTTTCTTCAATTCTTCTCTAGTTGCTGTGTTGATTGGGTGAACGATGTCTTTGTATTCGCCTTCAGGTGTTTTTCTGTTTGGCATTGAAATGAAAAGCCCATCTCTTCCGTTGATCACTTTAATGTCGTGAACAACAAAGCACTCGTCAATAGTAATTGAAGCAACTGCTTTAAGTTTTTCGTCGCTTACTAATCTTACTCTCACATCTGTAATTTTCAAATTTGTATACCTTCCTTTTTAAGTCTCGCAATATCTTGCTACCCTTATAATATCAAAAAGCATAAAAATTTCAAAATGATTTTTACAAGTGAACAAAAATTTAATATCGCTCATAAAAGATAATGTGATTTATGTTTTTGGCGATTGTCAGATTTATTATCGAGTTTACGGAAAGAGCAAAAACCGCGTGAACATCTTTTTGCACGGCTGGGGACAGAGCGGGAAGTGCTTTTCAAACATTATAAAGCACTTTAAAGGCTGCCAAAACATCACGATTGATTTTCCGCCTTTCGGAGCAAGCGGTCAGCCGCACGGATGGAATTTATATTCATATGCAAACATGGTCATGTCATTATGTGACCATTTAAAAATCGAAAAATGCAACTTAATAGGCCATTCGTTTGGTGGCAGAATTGCAATTTTAATTGCATCGCTTAAACCGTCGCTTGTTGATAAGATGGTTTTGGTTGGAAGCGCCGGAATGAAGCCAAAGCGCAAAATTTCATATTATTTTAATGTTTTTTCATATAAAATACTTAAATTTTTTGGATATTTTCCTAAAAATGCAGGATCAAGCGATTATTGCAAACTTTCTGATGATATGAAAAAAACTTTTGTATCGATAGTAAACACTCCGCTTGAAGAATATTGCCCGCAAATTGTTGCGCGCACACTTATTGTGTTTGGAGAGCGCGACAGTGAAACTCCTGTTTATATGGCAAAGCGTTTGCATCGACTGATTAAAAATTCGGAACTTATAATTTTAGAAGGTGCAGGGCACTTCGTGTTTGTTGATCGAGAAATGGCTTTTGTTAGGGTGACAAAAAACTTTTTGTTGGGGGCGGAATGAATATTATTTTTGGAACGCTTTTTTTGGTGTTTTTTTTCGCAATTTCTTATCCTTTTGCAAAAAATTTTCAACTTAGCGGATATGACATTAAATATTACATAAAAAATATCTTTGTATTTTCATATTATTTCAATGGCAAAAACAAACTGGTTTTCACCAAAAGAATGACGCGGCTTATAGTTTGTTATTTGTTTTTACTAATTTTGATTACATATTCTTACTTTATTTTTTTAAACAGCATTTGGCTTATTGCACTGTGCGCCATAATCGAGTTTGTGCTGTTGCAGCCTATTTTGTTGCTGGCTGCGGCAATAGTTTCTCCATTTGAAAGGTGGATTAAGTCGAGATATATCATGAAAGCAAAAAAGCGGTTGAGTCAATTTAAAGGCAAAAAAATTGCAATCACTGGCAGTTTTGGCAAGACTTCTACTAAAAACTTTTTGGCACAAATTTTGCAGAAAAAATATAAAGTTTGCACGACTCCGAAAAATTACAACACGCCGATGGGACTTTGCAAAACTGCGCTGGAAGTTTTAAAAGACGACGATGAAATTTTAATTGTCGAAATGGGAGCGCGCCACAAGGGCGATATTGCCGAGTTGATGGAAATGCTGCAGCCGACCTATGGAATTTTGACCGCGGTGGGCGTGCAACATCTTGAAAGTTTTGGCAGTGAGAAAGCGATTGAAGAGACCAAGTATGAATTATGTGAGCATATGCACAACGGTGGCAGCATAGTGTTTGATTGCGCTTGCGAGACAACTAAAAAACTTTATGAACGTTATCAAAACAATAAAGTGGCAGCCAACATTGAAGACGGAGTGTGGTTCGATAAAATAAAATATTCCGCAAAAGGTTGCCAATGCGAGATCTTTATAAACAAAAAGAGCCATAAAGTCAAATTGCAACTTATCGGCAGCGAAATATTAAAAGATCTTGCTTGTGCGGTTAGCATGGCAAGCATTCTGGGACTTGATGAGAAAGAGATAATTGAAGTGTTAAAAGACTTGCAGCCCGCGCCACACAGGTTGCAACTGCTGCCAAATTCGTTTTGCACCGTCATTGATGATTCATACAACAGCAATGTTTTGGGCGCTATGCAAGCGTGCGAATGTGTGCAACTGTTTTCGGGACTAAAAATAATTGTTTCACCTGGGCTTGTTGAGCAGGGAGATAAACAATATGAGCTAAATTATAAACTTGGGAAAATCATAGGCGCAAGTTGCGACGAATTTATTGTCATGAACGAAACAAACAAAAATGCGCTGTTTCAAGGTGCGCTTGCCGCGGGAATGAAAATCGAAAATATTCATTTTGCGTCCACGCGAAAAGAGCAAGGGGCGCTGCTTAAAAGTTTGCAAAAAAGGGGAAGTGTTGTGCTTTTTGAAAACGACCTTCCAGACAACTATAAATAGGAGAGTTATGAAAAAAGTTTTAGTTTTATATGGCGGGAAAAGTGTTGAACATGATATTTCGATTATAACCGCCTTGCAAGCGATGAATGCGATAAAAAACGATGTGCTGCTTTTGCCTGTCTATGTGACGGGCGATGGACGATTTGTGTCCGCCAGCAATCTGCTTGACGTGAATATTTATTCCGATTTTGCTCGCAAAGCTAAACACAAAAAAGAAGTGTATTTTCAGTTGGGAAAAGGAACTGTTGTTTTAAAAGGTCGGTTTAAAAGTAAGACCATAAAACCCGATGTCGCACTCATTTGCAATCACGGTGCGAATGGCGAAGATGGCATGATGTCGGCGCTTATGGAACTTGCCGGAATCGCTTACACTTGCCCAAGCGTTGAATGCAGCAGCGTGTGCATGGATAAGGAAGTTACAAAAATAATTTTGGCCAGCAAAGATATTCCTGTAACAGATTTTGTGTGCGGCGAAGATTTAAAAATTAAAGACATCACATCGGCACTGACTTTTCCTATTATTGTCAAACCTTCACGCTGTGGCAGCAGTGTGGGAATAACTAAATGCGACAACGCCCAACAACTAAAAATATCAATAGATACCGCAAAAATGTATGACAAAAAGCTGCTTTTTGAGCATTTTATTGAAAACGGCCGTGAATTTAATTGTGCTTGCTTGTGTCGCGACGGCAAATACAAAACATCAAAAGTGTGCGAAGTCCGCCCTAAAGGGCTTTATAGTTTTGAAGAAAAATACTTAAGCGACAAGCCATCTTCGACTTTTAAAATCGAAAAAGAAGCAAAGAAAATGATTGAAAAACTAACGGTTGAAGTGTGCAAAATCTTGGATTGCGAAGGCGTGGTGCGTGTTGACTTTTTAATGGCAAAAGACGGCAAGATGTTTGTAAATGAAGTCAACACGATTCCTGGCTCGCTTGCATTTTATCTGTTTGACAATATGCGAGAAGTTGTGTTTGAAAGCATTGATATGGCGCTTGAAAGATTTGAAAAAAATAAGCAGTTTTCTTTTAATCATGACTCGCAAGCGCTGAATGTATTTGCAAACGCAAATATGAATAATTATGCAAAGAAATAAATATAAATTCAATTCAACATCGGCGCAATTTAAAATGATATGAACACAAAAACTTGAATAATATAGTTTGAGGGGAACGTGAAACTAAAAGAACTTTTAAATGTTACAAACAGCGATGAGTTGCCAATGAGCCTGCTTGAAAGAGAAGTTAAAAACATCAAAATCGACCTTAACAAAATTGAACAAGGCGATGTGTTTTTGCTTTTGAAAGATGACGAGCAGGCGCAATTTAAAATGAAAGAAGCGTTAAAGGCGGGCGCTGATTTTGTGCTGTCTGGCAACGACTATGGGCTTGATAATTGTTTTGCGATTCGAAATCCCCGCCGTGCTTTTGCGATAATGGAAAAAAAGTTGCACAACTGCGCATGTGATAATATGAAACTAATTGGCGTCACTGGAACGAATGGAAAGACGACGACCACAAACATAATTTACAACATTTTAAAAGGCGCGGGTAAAAAGGTTGGAATTATCGGCACGCTTGGATACAAGACCGACGGCGATTGGATAGATACGGGATTCACAACGCCCGACCCAGACATAATGCACGACGTGTTTTTAAAGATGTATAACTCAGGCGTTGAGTATGTTGTCATGGAAGTTTCCGCGCACGCACTTGCGCTTGAAAAAATGGAAGGAATCAAGTTTGATGTCGGTGTTTTAACAAACATCACTCAAGACCACTTGGACTTTTTTGGCAATATGGAAAATTACACAAATGCGAAATACAAATTTTTTGATGGTAGACATTGCCGAAAGGCTGTTGTGTGCAGTGACGGCGTAAACATGAACAAGTTTATAAAAATGTGTGAAGTGCCGGTGATTTCATACGGCATGTATAGCCCTGCTGACGTGTTTGCGGTTGATGTAAAACAAACGTTTGACGGCAGCAATTTTGTATGCAATGATTGTGACGAAATTGCATTTATCACTACGCCACTTGTGGGGGAATACAACGTGCAAAACACGTTAGCGGCGATCAGCGCTTGTTCGCTTATTGGAATGGATCTTAAAACTATTGAAAGACAACTTCGCTTTCTTCCGCAAATAGATGGCAGATTTGACATTATCCAGCACGCAGGCAAAAAGGTCGTGATTGATTATGCACACACTCCCGACGGTATGGAAAAACTTATTTCGACGGTTCGCTCTCTAACAAAAGGCAGGGTTTTGACTTTGTTTGGTTGCGGCGGAAATCGTGATGCGATAAAAAGACCAATTATGGGCAAAATAACCACAAAGCTTAGTGACAAATGCTTTTTTACTAGTGACAACCCAAGATTTGAAGATCCGTGTGCAATAATTTCGCAGATTGTTCAAGGCGCAGAACGCGACAATTATGTGATTGAGCCAGACCGCAAAAAAGCCATAAAAATGGCGCTTGATGAAACGGGTGAAAACGATGTTTTGATCATCGCGGGCAAGGGCGCGGAAAAATATCAAGACATATGCGGACAAAAACAACCATACGATGATTATAGCCAAGTGTTGTCATATGAACAAGAGCATAGTTTAGTCAAAGCAGAGGAGGCGGAGGTTGATTTTAAGCGTTAAAATATTGCTTGTTTTTATAATAAGCCTAACAGTGGGACTAGCCCTTGCGTATCCTGTAATTTTTCTTTGCAAAAAACTTAAAGCGCAGCAAACTGTTTTGCATTATGTCGAAGCGCATTATTCAAAATCAGGCACGCCTACCATGGGCGGAATCATTTTTATTTTGGCTTCGCTTGTCGGGTGCGCGTGCTTTTTGTGGGGTGATTGTTTTTATGCGTGGATGAGCATGCTTGTGATGCTTGCGTTTGGGCTGTTAGGATTTTTAGACGATTTTATAAAAGTTCATTTTCATCAAAATGAAGGGCTGAGTCCGCTTCAAAAAATAATTGGACAAACTGCCATCGCGGCTTTAATAGCTGTGCTAGTTTATTTTCAAATCGGTGGCGAACTGACATTTTTTTCACTTAAATTCAATATTGGCTGGGGAATTATTCCTTTCGCCATTGTTGTTATTTTGGCGGTGGTCAATTCGGTCAATTTAACCGATGGCCTTGATGGACTTGCCGGCGGGACAAGCTTTGTGTATTTGCTGTTTTTTGGCGCGATTGTCGCGTTGATCGGAGAGCCTCAGCAGTCCAGCCTTTCAGTCGCAGCATTTGCAGTTGCAGGTGGAGTGCTTGCATTTTTGGCTGTCAACACGTTTCCGGCAAAAATCTTTATGGGCGACACGGGTTCGTTGGCGCTTGGCGGATTCATTGCGTGCTTGGCGTTATTTTCTGGCAAGATTTTGTATATTCCAATTATGGGACTGATGTTTGTGCTTTCGGCGCTTAGCGACATCATTCAAGTCGCGCATTACAAGCGCACTCACAAACGCGTGTTTTTAATGGCTCCGCTTCATCATCATTTCGAAAAAAAGGGGGTGCATGAAAATCGCATCGTCACAATATATATAATAGTGACAAGCCTTCTCAGTGCGGTTTGTCTTTGTTTAGAAATCGCTTTATAGAAGGGGAATGATGAAAAACTTACGCGGCAAAAGAGTTCTTGTTTATGGTATGGGAGGCAGTGGAAACAGCGCCTGCCGTTTGCTGCATAAACTTGGAGCCTGCGTAAGCGTGTTTGATGATGACAAAAAATATCGTTCGCTTTTTTGTTTTGATGAACAGCCGCTTTGTCATAAATATGACCTTGTAGTGGTGTCTCCAGGCATAAAAGTGATTGGAAACACACTTATTTCGGGTTTTAGATCGAAAAAAACACAAATTATCAGCGAAATTGATTTAGGCAGTCAATTTTGCAAAGGAAAATTGATTGCAATAACTGGAACGAATGGAAAAACAACAACCTGTTCGCTTTTAGGCAAAATTTTCGAAGAAGCAGGCAAAAAAGTCGCTGTTTGTGGAAACATAGGCTTGCCGATTTCGTCAATCGCGCTTTCGACCGATAAAAAGTCATTCGTAGTTTGTGAGACGTCAAATTTTCAACTTGAACTTTCTTCGCTTTTCTCTCCAGACATCGCCTGCGTGCTCAACATCGCGCCTGACCACATTGACAGGCATGGCACATTTGAAGAATACAAGCGTGTGAAAAACAGCATATTTAAAAATTTTCACAGACAAAACAAAGCGGTTGTCAATCTTGATGACGAAATGACGATGAGCCTAGATTTGCCAAAAAATGTGGAATATTTTTCGTTAAATCCGCTAAAAAAGGGCGTTTGCATCAAAAATGGATACATTTATCATGGCAAAACCAGAATTGTAGGAACAAGCGACATCTCGCTTTTAGGCGACAAAAATATGTCTAATGTTATGGCGGCGGTCACGATTGCGCTGCTTTGCAAAATAAAAACGAAATACATCAGATATGCACTTATGCGCTTTTCGCCACCTGCACACAGACTGCAATTTGTGGGTGAGTTTGGCGGTGTAAGATATATCAACGATTCAAAGGCTACAAACATCGCGTGCGTGGATATGGCAATCGAAAGTTTGAATGCAAAAAATTTGGTGCTGATGCTTGGCGGGCAAAACAAGGATTTGGATTTTTCACTGTTCTTTGCAAGGCATAGCGACATAAAGCAGCTCATCTGTTTTGGACAGGCGGGCGAGCAAATTGCAGAAAGCGCCAAAGCATATGGATACGAGCCGCACGTGTTTGACTCTCTTAAAAGTGCAACAAAATTTGCTAAAGAAAACGCGCAAAGGGGCGACACGGTGTTGCTGTCGCCGGGGTGTACAAGTTTTGATGAATTCTCTTCATAT
Organism: Eggerthellaceae bacterium; assembly: GCA_963602685.1. Lineage (GTDB taxonomy): Bacteria > Bacillota > Clostridia > Christensenellales > UBA1242 > Caccovivens. Next base: position 36,893 of record CAVCJG010000001.1, read on the forward strand.
GCCGTGAGAGGACAAATTTTTATGGAACTGGTGAAAGGTGAAAGTTAAACGCACTTGTATTTTTGTAGGTATTGTTGTGCTGGGGTTGGTAGCTTTTGGTGCCATGATGGTTTATTCTGCAAGCAGTTATTCCGCAGCCTATCATTACAACAATCCATATTTTTTCCTTTATAAACAGATTTTTGGTATTGTGCTGGGGCTAGCGTGCATGCTGGGGCTAACCTTTTTTGATTATCACAAACTCAAAAAGTTTAAGTGGGTGTTTGTTATCGTTACATGGGTTATGCTTGCTTTGGTTTTCATTCCGGGCATCGGAACAGAAAGTTATGGCGCAAAAAGATGGCTTTCGATTTTTGGGGTTTCAATTCAGCCGTCAGAAGTCGCAAAGTTCAGTTTAGTTATATTTTTGGCCGCATATCTTAGTGACAATTACGAAAAAATCAAATCGTTCAAAACGCTGATCGTTCCGCTTTTGGTCGCTGCAAGTTTTTGCGTGCTTGTGATTTTAGAGCCTTCAATGTCTGTCACAATGTGTCTAGGATTTGTGACGCTGTTTATGTTGATAGCGGGTGGAATAAGCAAAAAGCATACAATAATGTTTTCAGTTCCGGCGGCTGCAGCCGTACCACTTTTAATTGCGCTCGAGCCATATCGATTAAAGCGGTTGTTTGCTTTTATCAATCCTTGGGCATCGCCGCAAGGGGAAGGCTTTCAACTCATTCAGTCACTTTATTCGCTAGGGTCAGGTGGTTGGTTTGGTGTGGGGCTGTTTAACTCAAGACAAAAGTATTTGTTCCTGCCATTTGCAGAGTCAGATTTTATTTTTTCTGTGATAGGAGAAGAAATCGGACTTGTCGGGTGCATTTTGCTTATGAGTGCATTTGCTGTGCTAGTGTGGCTGCTGATAAAAATAGCACTCAACGCTCCTGACAGATTTGGTGCGCTCTTAGCGGGCGGGATCGCATTTATAATCGGAATTCAAGCGCTGCTTAACATTGCGGTCGTGACAGGTTCAATTCCACCGACGGGATTGCCGCTTCCGTTTATTTCGAGTGGCGGAACGAGCGTTATGATGTTTATGGCAGGCATCGGCATTTGCCTAAACGTGGCGAGACAAAGTAAAAGGAAGCCGGAAAGCAGCAAACTATTTAAATTCAAAAAGAGCAGGGTGTAGCCGCCTTGCTTTTTGTTTTGTTAGAAAAAGAAAAATAATATAATAAACATAAAGCTATAATGAAAAGGATTATTATTAAAGATTTAAGTAAGGCAGTGGATTAATTATTTGCCCGTGCAAAGAATCTAAAAATTAAAATTTTTCTCTCAGACACAGAAGGTTATAAAAAATTAAAAGATTGACAAGACGGGCAACTTGTTATACAATAGAAACAGAGGTAAAAATGAATATTAAAGAAATACTAATAAAACATTTCGGTTGGACCGAAAAGGAAATAGAACAGAAGATTAAAATTTTAGAGTCTATATACATTAAAGACGAAAAAATCGCTTTATCAAAGGCGAAATTCTATAAAGACGAGTTTAATTTAAGAGATGAAGATTTTAACAAGATGTTAAAAACATTGCCAACATTATTGAGCTATTCTGAAGATAGTGTAAAAAACAAAGTCGAGTTTTACAAAAAAGAGTTTAACTTAAGAGATGAAGACTTTAATAAGATGTTAAAAACATTGCCAACATTATTGAGCTATTCTGAAGATAGTGTAAAAAACAAAGTCGAGTTTTACAAAAAAGAGTTTAACTTAAGAGATGAAGATTTTAATAAGATGTTAAAAACATCGCCAGCATTATTGAACTATTCTGAAGATAGTGTAAAAAACAAAGTCGAGTTTTACAAAAAAGAGTTTAACTTAAGAGATGAAGATTTTAATAAGATGTTAAAAACATCGCCAGCATTATTGAACTATTCTGAAGATAGTGTAAAAAACAAAGCCGAGTTTTACAAAAAAATGTTTAATTTAAGTAGAGAAGATTTTAACAAGATGTTAAAAACATTTCCAGCATTATTGGGCCTTTCTGAAGATAGTGTTAGGGAGAAACAAAAACAGATTAGAGATTTAGGCATTTCAAAAGAAGTGCTAGTAAATTATCCTTATATAATTACAGTCCCTGTAAATTGCTTGAAAATAAGATATTTGATATTAAGATTAGTAGTTGCGAGAGCCGAATTATTGTCGAATCCAAGTGTTTTTATTACAAGTCAAAATAAAACATATGCAAGATTAGCGTATTTATCGAGAGAATCAAAAGGCAAAGCAAGGCTTGCAGATTTAACGTGCAATGAAAAACAATTTGTAAAAAAACATGGGGTTGAAAGTAAACAGCTTATGGAGAAATATAAAATTAATAAAGAAATAATTGAGGAATTTAAAAACATCGTAGAAGAAGAGGAGAAGATAGATTTTACTGGCGAAGAGAAAAAGTTCATTGAAAGAGAATATGGAGGCAAAGAATGAACAAAAAAATCATAAACTTTATAAAAAAATATAATATTTCAGATTTAGAAATAGGGGATATTGTAAATATATCTCCGATGATGGAAGTTATAACATATGAGGAATTTATGGAGAATGTCTCCATACTTACTAAATATGGTTATCCAGAAGAGGATCTAGATTTCTTATTACTTGCGAATCCATATCTCTTTTCAGGTTCTCCAATAGACCTTGAAGCCGCTTTGTTGGAACTAAAAAACAGAGACGAAAACATAGAAGAGATTTTGAAGAAAAATCCTACAATAATCTAAAATTTATATATTAAATTTAAAAAGAGCAGGGTGTAGTCGCCTTGCTTTTTTTTGTTTGAATGTTGACTTAAAGGTGTCTCGTATGATAGAGTAATATTAAAAGAGAAATTTGATATTTTATGTTGTACGATAAAATAATTTTATAGCGTGAAACAGGGGGTAACAGTGAAAATTTTGATTTGTGGCGTGCCAAAATCCGGGAAAACGACTTTATGTAAACAAATAGGAAAAGAATTTCCGTCTTTTAATATTATAAGTGGCGAGGCATTAAGAAACGGTTTTCAAAAAATGGATTCGATACATTATAAAGAATGGGGAAATAAGTATAGTAAACAAAGAGAAGAAGATTTCCCTACATTTTTAAAAGAATTTACTGCATGGAACGAATTTTTTACTGGCAACAATACGATACTGGATTTAGCAATATTAAATCTTAAAGATATTGCGAAAGTCGCAAGTGAAAATGATAAAATTATTTGCCTTGGTTTTGGTGGAAAAGATGAAAAAGAAATGTTTGATATAATTAGGAGTTACGAACATAAGCAAGACTACACCGCTAATATGTCAAATGAAGATTTGATGAAACTATGGGGCAATATAGCGCAAGAAGATAAAAATAATATAGATTTTTGTGATAAAAATAAAATATCTTACTACGACACTAGTTTTGATAGAGAGATTGTTTTTGAAAAGATATTAAAAGATTTAAGCAGTTTAAGCAAGAATTAAAATTAACAGAAAATAAGGTTATGAAGACTTTTTTCTATGTATATTTGCGCATAGGTGAATGTTAAAGAGAGCATATGCAAAAACAACTAAATCATTATGAATTTAAAGAAACGCAAAAGCATAATTCAAATGACATAATATTTGTTTTAGATAATTTGGAGCATGAAGAAAATATTGGTTCTGCTTTTAGGCTTGCGGATGCGTTTAACATTAAAAAAATCATAATTATTTGCGATAAAGATATAGACATGAAAAAAGTGCAAAAAACAGCCAGAAGTTGCGAGTCGCACATTCAGTACTGCATACATAAAAACGTTGGCGACGCGCTCAGCGAAATTGAGCAGTTGCATTATGTGCCAGTAAACATTGAAATAACATCGACGAGCAAGCCGCTTAGAGATGTTAATTTTGCCAGCTTAGGCAAAGTGGCGCTGATTGTTGGAAATGAAAAGCATGGTGTGAGTGAAGAGATTTTAGAACGCGTGCCGCTGTCTTGTCATATTGAAATGTATGGAAACAACTCGTCGATGAATGTGGTGACAAGTTTGGCGATTGCCGCTTACAAAGTTTCAGAAGATTTTATGGCGGCTAAGTTGTAATTTCGGATTTGACTTTTCATGTGCCCGCAAAACAACGCAATGCGATTTTGCGTGGAAAATGGAATGTAATTTAAAGTTGCATAGAAGCGAAGAAGACTCTTTGCTTCTTTTTTAAATTGACAATTTTGGCCGGTTATGTTATTTTTTAAGCAGGGAGGAAATTAGTTTTGGATATAGAATTAAACAACAAAGAATTAGATAGGCTTTTTGAAGAAACAATAAAAAATTTAGATAAGATGCAAGAGTCTATTACTTTTAATTTATATGAAGACGCAGATGCATATTCGATGGAAGCGACTTTTGATGATGAAGAAGTTGTGTTATGCCGAGACAATCCCGCCGTTCTTTGTTCCAACGAAATTGATTATAAAAAGGTTATCAAACAGATAAGACAAGAAATTAAAAGTTTCGTTGAGAAAAACAAAGCGCAATTAAAAAGGGCGAAAGAAATTTCGTTTGGATTTGTTGACGGAGATTTGTATTATGTAAAACGTGCAAAAAGATCTCCACGCGAATATAAAAAATTTACGATAGAAGACTTTAAGGACTTTGACGCCACCAGACTTTTGGCATGGATCAAGGTTTATATGACAGATGAGGCAAAAGCAAAATACAAACCGCCATTGTTTTCAAAGGGCATTTCAAGATGGAAAATGAAAAAGTGGAAGCGAATTTTAGTGGAAAACTTTGATTATGAAAAATATTACAGCAACTACTAAGATTTACATATTAAAGGTTAGATTTTTCATCATTTAAGGAGCGAAACATGAAATTAGGGCCAGATTGGGAATGCGATTTTTATGATTTTATGTGCTATGTCAAAGAGCACGGCAGAGATAAAAAAGTCAAGCAAGCAGAAAAATTTGTGATAAAAGATGGCTGCGCAAGCGACATACTTGTGTATGCTTTCACTGTTAAAAAAGCCAACATTAAAAAACTGCAACGTGCGATAATTCAAAAAGGCACTTTGGAAGAAATTTGTTCTTTTGCCGCCGATGTGGAGCACGCCAATATTAAAGAACTTCAAAAGATTGTTCTCGAAAGGGGCGATGCAGAACTTTGTTGCAATTTTGCCACAAAGGTAAAAGGTGCAAAAATAGGTCCGCTGCAAGAAAAAGTTATAAACGGCGGCAGCGCTTTAACATGGTATCGTTTTGCAGCAAACGTCGCTGGCGCAGACGTTGAAAGGCTGCAAAATCTTGTTTTAAAAAATGGCAACGCGATGATCTACTTTTTGTTCGCAAAAAATGTTAAGGGCGCAGATATCAAAAAGCTTCAAGATGCCGTTTATGCGACGGGAGATATAAAGTATATCAACAAGTTTGCTAAGGAAGTCGCCGGCGCAGACAAGTCGATGTGTATTGACAATTCCGCAGTCGAAAAAATGGCGACGCAAGTATTTTGGGAGATCATTCAAAGCGGTGTTAAAAATGCAGCCAAGTTAAGTTACAACAAAGAAAAATGCTTTTCAAAAATTGGCGGGAATCCGCTTGTGCCAAGCGATTTTATTTGGCCTGTAGATAAACAAAACAAACAGATTCCTTTTGTCATGCAACTTGATTTTGCAGAGCTTACGCAAGGCGAAAAACTTGACGATTTGCCTAGCGAGGGACTGCTGTATTTGTTTGCTAATGAAGATAAAGTCAACTCGACACAATCTCCAGTTCAGGGCGAGGATTTTCAAGTATTTTATTTAAGGGCTGAAAAAACAAATCTTATAGAAATGAAACCGGAGATAAAGCCATACAAACAACACTTTTTGAAGGCAAAAATAATTAAGACTTATCCTGGAATCTCAGGGAACGAAGACCTATATAAACTGATTGATGTTATGCCTGAAGCAGAGTTAAAAAAGTATAACAAACTTTGCGAATTCGATGCCGGAAGAGTTATGGTTGGCGGGAATCCTAAATATTTTCAAGCAGATGCGCTTGAAAAAGACGAATTGCAACTGCTTCAACTCAGCAGCATCGACGCTCAGCTTATGTGGGGCGACTATGGAGAGTTGCATTTAAGCATGAATAAAAGCGATTTGCAAAATCTCAATTTTAACAATATCAAATTGTCGATTGAAACCACCTAATCGCGCATAGATTTGTGGGCTCAAACGGCACGCTAAAGGAAAAATAATGGACATTAAAATTTTGAATGAAATAGTAGGAGATCGGATAAATTTAAAATTCGTCAATCTTGTTCCGGCTGTTCCAGAAAAGCAATTTGTTGATTGCTGCAACTATGACATTTATTTAAAGGACGGCACAAAAATCGGCGAAATCAGCGCAAAGCTAGGAACAAACGAATTTACATTTTATATCGGAAATGTTGGCTATTCGATAGACGAAAAATATCGGGGATATGGTTATGCCGTTGAAGCAGTAAAGCTGATAAAAAAACTTTTTAAAGAAAACGGCTTTAAAAGAATTGTCATAACACAGGTTCCAGAAAACAAGGCATCGAAACGCGTTTGTGAAAAATTGGGAGCAAGATTTTTGGGCGTTTATGTCGTGCCGTTAAATCATCTTAGAAGAGTAAAATTCGGCGAAGAATTTATGAACATTTGGGAGCTGGACATTTAATTTAAGTTTACTTGAATATATTTAATCGTTAAAAAGGCAGAGAAAATCACTCTGCTTTTTTGTTTTGTTTAAAAAAGGATGCATGCTATAATGTTAAAAATTAAGGGAGGGAACAAATATGCAAGCAAAAGTAAAAAAGTTTAACGAAAAAAGAGATTGCCATTCTAAACCTATGCCAGTGCATGCAAGGCTAATGGATTTGCAAAGCGAACTGGGAGAGCTTTCAAAAGAATACTTGAAAAGCACAAGTTATGGCACAAAGGATTTTGCAACCAGCGAAGATTTTTTAATGGAATATGGAGATGTTTTATATTGCGTTTTATCGCTTGCAAATGAAGTCGGAATTGACGCAGAGCAATGCTTAGATATGGCTTTAAACAAATATGCGAAAAGAATCGAAAGCAAACAAAAAATGGATAGTGGCAGATAGCCATCGCAATTAAAATTTGAAAATGTATACGGTGCAAAATCATAATGTATACATTTTTTTAATTCTATGTTATAATATTTTTGGAGAAAGAATTATGGCAAAAGATAAGTATTTTTTCAATGATAGCGACAAAATAATCGATGTAATTCTATCCGATCAATTCGATCTTGAAAAGCTTGTAAAAGAAATGAACAAAGAATTGTATTCGGGCGCTTTTAAGTGGAGTTTTTCTTCGGCAGATTTGTCCAGAAGAGATCTTTCATCCGTTCCAGTTAAAAAGTTGATGAGATTGCCATTTGGCAACTATACAATTTGGCCACCAAAAGATAAAATGCCAAAAAATTTCGAGCCGGACAAAATCATTGAGGATGCGTTGCATTTTATAGGAAGCGATGTTGAAAGTCTTCATAAAAAGGGCATAAAGGGCAAGGGAGCAACGATTGCTTTTATTGATATGCCATTTAATAGAGACCATATTGAACTGGAAGGGGCAGATATTGAATATGTAGAATTTGAAAAAGGCGCTAGTTCGCATTTTCACGGGTTAGTAACTTCGTCATATTTGGTTGGCAAAAATTTAGGTGTCGCCCCAGAATCAAAACTGATTTTTTATGCTGCGTCTTGCGGCAAGCAAGGCCAAAATGAAATACAAAGCATGATAGAGAATGAATTTAAAGCAATTCTTGATGTTATCGACAGAAGCAGAAAAGGTGAAAAGATAGACATTGTTGGGCAGTCTGGTTCGATAGAATATCATATTTCGATGCTTAAAGATGAAGAGAAGGAAAGATACTATACTGAAAAGTTTAATGAGATAAAAAATGAGCTTAAAAAAGAAAATATTTTTTATTTAAGTTCGCAAAATTTCTTTGATATGTTTAGTTATTGCAGAAAAGTAGATCCAACCAAAAATAACTATGATTTAGACAATTATGTAAACGCTTTTTCTAAAAGAAACGTCGATTCAAACCTGCCATGCGTCATTCCTGTTGGAAAATTATCGCCGATTGATGACACAAAAGACGGATATAAATATGAAAATTGCGCGGGCTCTGCTAGTTGGAGCATTCCGCTTGTCGTGGGCATGTTTGCGCTTAGCAGACAACTAAGCAAAGATATATCTTTTGAAAAGTTTTATGATATCGTTCGAAAAACCGCAAAGACAAACGCTAATGGATTGTCGCTTATATCAATGGAAGGCGTATATAAAACGCTGTCGCACAATAAAGAACTTTTAAAATAATCGAAATCAGGGCGCGGCAGCAGGTTCGCCGTAGTAGCGTTTTACGGGCGCGATTTTACATTCACTTTTTAGGCAACAAAAAACTCACTCGTCAGAGTGAGCTTTTATTTTACAATTCAGGGTCGTCAGGATTTTCAGGTGGTTTTGGAACGCCGTCTATTGCCGCTTCGGTGACAAAATCACAATAATCGTTCAAAAATTCATATTCGTTAATCATATTTTCGTGTTTGTCTTGTTCGTTTGCCTTTTCTTCTTCAGTCGCATTTTTTTCGTCAAAATTGACTGCGTCAAACAATCTATCGCGTGCGATTTCTTCAAATTGATCATACGCATCGCATATTACTGAACTTGCATCAAGCGCAATATCATCAACGTTTGAATATTGCTCATCAATGAATTGAACACGCTCGCGAGCAGGGATGCGGAGAATTCTTTTAATTCTTTTTGCGCTTGCTAAATTTTTACTGGAGTGAATTAAACCAGGTATAGCGACTAATGCGGTTGCTACTGCAGTGGCGAGTGGACTTTTTTGGAAATATGTAAATAATCCAATAATTGTACCAATTGCTGCGCTAGATGCGGCAAGAGAGGAAAGTCCGCATACGATTCTGGTTTTAAGTATTCTTTTAAGTGAGTCTTCAGCCTTTTCGTGTCCGGCGACAAGCAACAACCCTGTGGCTTCAGGATTTTTCAAGTTTGCTATGTCTAAGCTGTCATCGTCTAAATTGATGGCGATGTCAACAAGCACGTCTTGCTCTTTTTGGCTTTTGTTGTAAAATTCCATTTCTTTTGTATCTTTTTCGTCTTTCATATTTATATTTTACCACTTTATGCTGCGCTCGTCAATACCCAAAAATGTAACTATGGTGGCAAAAAAATCATACAATTTATTGTGAGTGTAAATCTTTTTACAAAAGAGGAAACGATATGAGTAAGTTGTTGATTCAAGGCGGGAAAAAACTTTCCGGCTCTTTTGATGTGCCTGCGGCAAAAAATGCCTATTTGCCAATTTTGGCGGCAAGCATTTTAAGTGAAGAAAAAGTTGTTTTACATAATTACCCAGGTTTTGCTGACACAGAAAACATGTGCAACATTCTTTCGTCAATAGGAGTCAAAATTGAAAGGCAAGATGATTGCTTGATTGTTGATCCGTCTTCGCTTTTTTCGTGGAGCATAGAAAGTGAACTGGCAAGTCAAGTTCGCTCGTCTATTTTTATGCTTGGCGCGCTGCTTGCAAAAGAGCGCAAGGCAAAAGTGGCGTATCCCGGCGGATGCGAAATAGGCGCTAGGCCGATTGATATTCATCTTTCGGGCTTTCGCAAAATGGGCGTGAAGGTTGAAGAAAAACACGGATATATTTATTGCGACGCTTCGGGCATTCATTCGGCGTTTTTGACACTTGATTTTCCAAGCGTTGGGGCGACTGAAAGTTTGATGATGGCGGCGTGTCTTTGCGACGGAGAGACTCGCATTTTAAACGCGGCAAAAGAGCCTGAGATAGTTGATTTGCAAAACTTTTTAAACGCGATGGGGGCGGAGGTTCATGGCGCGGGAAGCAGCGAAATTGTAATTTTTGGCGTCAAAAAGTTGCACGGCTGCGAATATGATCCAATAAAAGACCGCATCATTGCCGGCACTTATATGATTGCAACCGCTATGTGTGGTGGAGATGTGCTGATAAATGGCGTTAAAGGCGCAAATTTGCAGGCGCTTATTGATAAATTAGACAAAACCGCTTGCTTAATTGATGTAAAAAATGATAAAATTAGGGTGACTAGAGGAGACTGTCGTTTAGGGTGCTTAGGCAAGATTGAAACGTCAGTTTATCCAGGACTTCCAACCGATTTGCAGGCACAGCTTTTGGCTCTTGCCACCATCAGCGAAGGAACAAGCATAATTGTTGAAAACGTGTTTGAATCGCGCTTTAAACATGTTCCGGAACTTATAAAAATGGGGGCGGATGTGCACGTTTGTGACCGTGTGGCAGTTGTTCGAGGCTGCAACGCTCTTTACGGAGCGCCAGTTTGCGGAATGGAACTTCGCGGGACGGCATCGCTTGTCTTGGCTGGACTTGTCGCAGAAGGCTATACAACCGTTTCTGGCGTTAAACACGTCGACCGCGGTTACAACAAAATCGAAACCGACCTCGCTTCGCTTGGGGCAGACATAAAAAGGATTGACGATTGAAGAAAAAATGGATCATCGCATTGAGTGTCATAGGACTTGTTGTTATCACCATTGTGATTTTGTCTTTTACGCTTTTCACCGTTCAGCAGATTTCAATCGACTATAGGACAAGCCTTCAACACGAATATAATGACGAACAAATAATATCAGATTCAAAATTGCCAAAAGGCAAGAATATAATTTTTCTTAAAAAGCAACCTTATATTGACAACATAGAAAGGGCATATCCTTATTTAGAAGTTATAAATATAGAAACATCTTTTCCATCAAAACTCACAATTCATGTGCGCGAAAGACAGCCATTTTATGCTGTTAAAAGCGAAAACGGATATTTTCTTGTTGACCCAACAATGAAAGTTCTTGAAGAAGTTGAAACATTTGATTCGACTCAGACCAATCCAATTTTGCTTCCGTTTACAATAGGCGGAACAGTAGGCGAAAAACTTGACTTAGCATATTTGGATGATTTTTACGATGCAATTCTTCTCAATTCAAAAACTCGCGAAGACGGGCTTGCAAACTTTAAACAAATTGAATATTTTGAAAGCGAAAACGAAGTTTATCACAACAGCGAAACAGGCTTAAAAATCACGCTGCATTCGGGCAGAGTTGTATATTTGCACAATGCTGCATATGGTCTTGCATACAAGTTAAACAAATTCTATGCGGTTGAAAATTCGCTTTATAAACTGGCGGACAAGCTTACGACCGACCAAATTCAAAACAGCGAAATTCACATAAACAATTATTTAGGTTCAACCTATGATGAAAGCGATAGTTATTTCTATTTGGTCTACAACGGCGAAAGAATAACGCTGTGAATACTCATGCAAAAAAATAAATATTTATAAAAAAATCATTGACAAATCTTGGCAAAACGTTTACAATAAAGGAGAAAAGGTGAGAAATGTTTGATAAAGAAGCAGTTTGTTTAGAAATTGGATCATCAAAATTAAGAGTCATCGTTGCAAGTGAGGGCGTAAACAACACTTTGGTTGTTAAAGAATGCGCTTCTCGCGAATATGACGGCTTTTTTCAAGGCGAATTTGTCGACAGCGAAAAGTTAGGCAAAAACTTATTCGAACTTTTCAATTCGATTGATTACAAAAAGAAAAAATACAACAAAAAACTTTACATATCTCTGCCTGCTGAGATGACAAAAGTTGTCAACGCCACCGCTTCTATCGAACTTGACGGAATGGGCAAGGCATCAAAGGCTGATGTTGAAAACCTTAAATATCAAGCATCTGTAAAAGCAAAGCCAGACGAATGTGAAGTTGTCACAATTTCACCTATTAAATATTTGATTGATGACAATCAAGTCGACGATGTTGTTGGCAAAAAAGGCCGCAGCATTACAGGTTATTTTTCACTTATAATTTGCGAAAAATCGTTGATTGAAAAACTCAATTCACTTGTTTCAGAACTTGGATTTAGCAGCGTTGAATATTTAAGCGAAGTTTTATGCCAATCGCTGTTTGTTATCCCTGAAGAAGAGCGCAAAGACGGCGCGATTTTAATTGACGTTGGACATTTGACAACAAGTGTGGCGTTTGTTAAAAACGAAGGCATCAATTCACTTACATCATTTTCAATCGGTGGCGGGCACATAACAAGCGACCTTTGCGAAGCGTTTGACCTTGCTTATGAAGATGCTGAAAAGTTGAAACGCATGTGTGTAATCTCCGTGGCTGCTGAACCACTTGATTATTATGACTTGCCATCAGTTGAGGGAAGAATACAAAGAATCCCAGAAATGGATACAAATCAAGTTGTATCTTATCGTCTTGAAACCATCGCATCGGCAATCAATCAATGCCTTATTATTCAAGACATAAACATTTCAAACTATCTTCCAATCTATCTTACAGGTGGCGGAGTAAGCAAAATCAAAGGCGGACGCGACTTTTTGTCGAAATGCTTGGGCAGAAATGTTGCGTTTGGAAGAGCACCACTTCCAGGAAAAAACAAACCAGAAGACGCTTTAATCTATTCAATAGCGTGGTTTGCACTTAAAAATTGCGATTAAATGCAGCAAATTGCTTGCAAAAATCAATAATATTGTTTAAAATATTCATTAAGGAGAATTCATTATGGAAAATACTTCATTTGCCAAGATCAAAGTTGTCGGAGTAGGCGGCGGCGGAAACAACGCTGTCAACAGAATGATCGATGCAGGCGTTGATTCTGCAGAGTTTGTTGCAGTAAACACAGATAAACAAGCGCTTGTAGTAAGCAAAGCACCTGTTAGACTTCAAATTGGCGAACGTCTTACATCAGGACTTGGCGCAGGCGGAAAACCTGAAATCGGACAAAAATCAGCAGAAGAATCAAAAGCTTCTATCACAGAAATGCTTGAAGGCGCTCACCTTGTATTTATTACAGCAGGTATGGGCGGCGGAACAGGAACTGGGGCTGCTCCAGTTGTTGCTCAAATCGCAAAAGAAATGGGAATTTTGACAATCGCTGTTGTTACAAAACCTTTCGCTTTCGAAAGCAGAGTAAGAGCAGAAAACGCTGAAAAAGGAATTCAAGAACTTAAAAAATACGTCGACACAATGGTTATCATTCCAAATGAAAGACTTTTCCAAATTGTTCCTAAGAAAACACCTATCTTAGAAGCATTTAGATATGCCGATGATGTTCTTCGTCAAGGTATCCAAGGTATTTCAGACCTTATCGCTAAACCTGGTCTTATCAACCTTGACTTCGCTGACGTAAAAACAATCATGGAAAACAAAGGCCTTGCTCATATGGGCATCGGACACGGCAAAGGTGAAACAAAGGCTCTTGACGCTGTTAAAGAAGCAGTTGCAAGCCCACTTATCGAAACAACAATCGAAGGTGCTAAAGGTTTGCTTCTCAACGTAAAAGGCGGAATGGATCTTACTCAAGAAGACGTAAGTGAAGTTGCTATGCTTGTTCAAGAAGTAATCGACCCAAGCTGCACAGTTATCTTTGGTAACAGCATCGATGAAAACATGCATGACGAAATCGAAGTTACAATTATTGCAACTGGTTTCCCAACAGTAGAAGACAAAGCTAAAACTGCAGAAGCAGAAGAAGCCAAAAACTTTAACCCTGACTTTGCAGAAAAAGAACCTGTAAAAGGACTTGCTGCTCTTAAAAACCAACCTAAAGAAGAAGAAAAACCTGAAGTTTCTGTAAGAAGAGAAGAAGGCAATTCTTCAAGAGTTGATGTCGACACATCAATTCCTGCTTGGCTTAGACAACTTCGCAGCAAAAAGAAATAATTTTTGATTATTAAAACTCCCGCATGGGAGTTTTTTTATGTCGCTTTTATAGTGGTGCATCTGTCAAGATATGCAAACAATTTAAAAACAGCCAAGATCGGCATTGACAAATCAAACAATTATGATATAATTTTATTTGTAAAGAGGTTATTATGAAATTTTTTGGAAGAAAATCAAAAGATAAAGCAGCGCTCTGGATTGAATATGTAGAAAACAGTGATGACAAATTCGACCAATCTGTAGGCAAAGCGGTTTTAAACAACTGGCTTAAAGATGTAAAGTTTACAAAAAGAATGCTTAAAATCCACGGCGAAAAAATATTAAAATATGCTCCCGCTGAAACAATAGCGGCGCTTGAATTTGAAAAGATAGATTCAAAAGTGAAGGAAAACAGCGAAGAGAGCGAAATTACAACATAATATTAAAAACATAAAAATTAAAAAAGGCGGGTCGCCTTTTTTTGTTGCTTTCATGTCGGCAACTGTTCATTTGCGAATAAATGTGCAAAAAACTTTAAATTCGCTAAAATTTTATCAAAGCGATTTTCAGTTTTTGTTATAAAATTTGCAAAAAGGAAGAGGGAATGAAAGTAGTTATTGAATACGTGCTCATCGAAAATTTGATTATAAACTATTTTATTATGTCATGCTGCGGTGCGCTTTTTAAGGTTAAGCCGCGATTGTGGTTTGTCAGTTGTCTTTTTGGCGCGTTGATGGCGTTGTTCTTTCCAATTTTCAATTTTCCTATTTATATAAGAATAATATCAACTGTGCTTGTTGCAATCATCATGGTGGCAATCAGTTTTCCAATTAAAAGGGCAAAAGACTTTGTTTTTTATGGCTTTGGATTCGTTTTCTTGACTTTCGTGTTTGGCGGAGCGTGCCAACTTTTGACGTCGTGGTTTGGACAGTTGAGCGTGTTTTTAATTTGCATCGCTTGCATGGTTTTATATGTGAGCATAAAAGTGTTTTTGTCGCGACTTGCACGCAAAAGAGCGCTGCAAACTTTTACTTGCTCGGTGCAAATATCAAGCAATGGAAAGGTGGTTGAAGAAATTGGTTATATCGACAGCGCGAATGTTTTATATGACCCGCTTACTTCCGAGCCGATAGTGCTGATTACAAAAGATGTTTTTGCAAAAATAGTCGGCGAAGACTATCTCTTTTTTGCCGCCAGAACCGACAAGGTTAAGCGTTTGCCTTACGGACACTATGTCAATGTTGGCAGCGCGGTTGACGGCGGCAGAATGCTTGTGTTTATGGTTGATAAAATGGTGATAACTGAAAAGGGAAAGGCGCGCGAATATGAACACACCTTGCTGGGCATAAGCGGAGCAGATTTTTCTAAGACTCTCAATTCGGGCGTGCTTATTCACAGTGCGCTGGCTTAGGAGGTCAAATGCAAAAATTATTGTTTTATTTAAAACAACTTTTATGGAAGATTTTTAATCGCAAAGGCAACCTTTTAAACGCGGAAGGCATTGTTTGTTATATCTGCGGCACTGAGGCGTTGCCTTTGCCGCTTGATCCTGACGAAGAAAAGATGCTGATTGAGCAGGCAGAAAAAGGAAGCGAGTTTGCACGATCGAAACTTATTGAGCACAATTTGCGTTTGGTGGTTTACATCGCAAAAAAATTTGAGAGCACAGGAATCGAATTTGAAGATTTGATTTCGATCGGGTCGGTGGGGCTGATCAAAGCGGTGAAAACTTTTAACGGAAACAAAAATATAAAACTTGCAACTTATGCATCACGCTGTATTGAAAACGAGATGCTTATGCAACTTAGAAAGAAGTCAAAACTCAAAGGCGAAGTGAGTCTAGAAAAACCGCTTTGCGATGACGGCGAAGGAAATGAACTTGTGCTTGCCGACATTATTGCAAGCGAAGACGATGTGACATCGGGGCTGGATCATTCGGCCGAGCGGGAAGCGATTTGGCAGATACTAAATCGTCTTGAAAGGCGCGAACAAGAAATTATGATTTTGAGATTTGGGCTTGAAGGCGAAGACGAACTTACGCAAAAAGAAGTTGCCGATAAACTTGGAATTAGCCAAAGTTATATTTCGCGCATAGAAAAAAAGATATTGGTAAAAATGAAAAAAGAACTTGCAAAAATTCTTTAAATTTTTTAATTATTAAAAATAAACTAAAAATAATAAAAAAATATTAAAAAATAGCACTTTTTTTGTCAAATTATTGTAATTTTGCATAATTTCCATTTTGTTTGGAGAAAAAATAAATGTTTTTTAAAACATTTTATTTTTATTTTTTCACATTTAAAATGGAGGCGAAAAAATGGCAAACAAAGTTGTTATTGCGGGCGTTAATACTGCAACGTTGCCAAAACTTAGCAACGACGATATTATGGCGCTTATGAAAAAAGTTAAAGCGGGCGACCAACTTGCGAGAGATGCGTTTGTGGTTGCAAACCTGCGATTGGTGCTAAGCGTTGTTCAGCGTTTTTCGGGACGCTCTGACAAAGCCGATGATATGTTTCAGGTTGGGTGCGTCGGATTGATGAAAGCCATTGACAACTTTGACGAAAGTTTAAATGTTCGTTTTTCAACCTATGCAGTACCAATGATTATTGGCGAGATTCGCAGATTTTTGCGCGACAACAATTCTGTCAGAGTGTCACGTTCGCTAAGAGACATTGCTTACAAATCGCTGCAAGCAAAAGAAGAACTTTCAAAAGGAAAGGTTGAAGAGCCAACCATTGACGATATCGCGCAATATCTAAATCTTCCAGCAAAGACCATAAATTTTGCGCTGGACGCAATCAGCGAAACAGTTTCGCTTTCTGATCCAGTTTATAACGACGGAAGTGACGCGATTGAACTTAAAGACCAAATTGCAGATTTGAAAGACGGCGAAGAAAGTTTGTATGAAAAAATTGCAATTAAAGATGCAATCAAAAAACTTTTGCCACGCGAGCGCGAAATCTTGTATTTAAGATATTATATCGGGAAAACACAAATGGAAGTAAGCCAAGAAGTCGGCATAAGCCAAGCACAAGTGTCGCGACTTGAAAAGAATGCGCTTAAAGCAATCAAAGAAAAAATCGAATAGCGAATTTTGTCATTTGTTGCTTATTAACTTCATAATATGAAATAAATGGAAAGTTCATATTTAGAGTTAAGGTGCAAAGAAGTTGTAAATGTTGTCGATGGGCGCAGGCTAGGTCATATCATCGACGTGGTTTTTAACCTTGCAACTGCTTGCGTCAGTGGCATAGTTGTGCCCGGCGAAAAAAGTTTTTGGAACGTGTTTAAAAATGGCGCTGAGTTTTTTATTCCATTCAACCAAATTGTCAAAATCGGAGAAGATACGATTTTGGTTCAAATTTATGGGGGACAGCCAACTCAAAATCCATATATTTTAAGTGACAAAGGACCAAACAACAAATAACTATTTAAATAAACAAAAAAATACTGCAACGCTTTGCAGTATTTTATTTTGACTTCGTTTTATTTTGTTTTGTTCGCGAATCTTGAGAAAAATTTAAAAAAATTTTAATTTGCGATTATAACTCTTCTAAAATCTTTTTAAATGATTCGATGTCTTTAAATTGACGATAAACTGATGCAAATCTAACATATGCGACATCGTCAAGTTTTTTGAGCGCGTCCATAACCATTTCGCCAAGTTTTGCAGATTCAATTTCTTGAAGGAAATTGTTTTGCATATATTTTTCGATGCTCTCTGCCACTTCGTCAATTTGGCTCATGCTTACAGGTCTTTTTTCGCACGCTTTGATCATTCCGTTTTTGAGTTTGTTGATGTCAAAAGCCTGTCTGCTTCCGTCAGATTTAATAACCAAAACTGGTGTCATTTCAACAGTTTCGTATGTTGTGAAGCGTTTGCCACAGTTGAGGCATTCTCGTCTTCTTCTAATTGCGTTTGATTCGTCTGTGCTGCGTGAGTCTAAAACTTTGCTTTCTTCACAGCCACAATAAATACATTTCATAGTAATCTCCTTGCAAGTATTCTACCATATATAGTTTAAAAAAACAAACATTTTTAAAAATATTTTTGCTGCTTGGCTAATACAATACTTTATGTTTAGTTTGTGCGATATGAAAAAAAACAGGATTTATCACATTGTCGGTTATGCCGCGGACTTGCCGCCTAAAATTTTGCGCAGGCTTTGCGATCTGGGGCTAACAATAGGGCAAGAAGTGAGCATCGAAGCAAAGTCGCTGCTTAAAAAGGCGCTGCTTTTAAGCGTTCGGGGATATTTGCTTTCGCTTAAATGCGACATTGCAAAAGGTGTGGAAGTGCAATGAAACACAAAAAAGAAAAACGCAAGGTCAAATGTGATTATTCTTCGCTTAGACAAGTTTTGCTTGTAGGAAATCCAAACACGGGCAAGACTACTCTTTTTAATGCACTGACAAAGTCAAACGAGCATGTGGGAAACTGGCACGGGGTTACGGTTGAAGAAAAGTCGCTGCCGTTTATGTGCGCGACGGAGAAAATGTTGCTAGTTGATTTGCCGGGGATTTATTCACTGTCGGCGCTGAGTTTTGAAGAGCAAGTCGCGATAAATTATATCCGCTCGCATCCAAAGACCAAAATAATCAACATTTGTGATGAAAACAATTTGCAAAGAAACTTGTCGCTAACGCTTGGACTACTTGAAGAAGGCGCAGATGTTGTGCTGGCAGTCAACTGCATGGACAAACGCCCTTTAAACAAGGTTGACGCGAAAGCGCTTTCAAACAAACTGGGAATTGAAGTTGTTTTAATAAACGCCGAAAAGAAAATCGGCTTTGACAAACTTTTTAGCGCTGTTTTGAAACCTTATTCTCCTTCGCGTGCTCCTGAATATGTGAAAAAGTTGCCACTGGGTCAAGTCAAAAATATGGTGGGGCAAAGCGGTCTTACAGATTTTTGTGCGATAAAACTTTTAGAGCGAGATGAAGAGGTTGCAAAGGAAAATAATATAGACTTAGAAAAGTTGGATTTGCCGCAAGATGGCATCCAAATGGTTGCAAATGCACGCTATGATTTTATTGCGACTTTGCAAAAAACGTGCGTAGTTAGCGCCGGCAGAATTTATGGCAAAAGTTGGCTTGATAAGATTATTTTAAACCGATTTTTGGCATTTCCGATTTTTTTGCTTGTGCTGTGCGGCGTGTTTTATCTCACATTCTTTTCACTCGGCGCGTGGCTCTCTGATTTACTGAACAAACTTTTGGACGTGACGCTTGCAAGCTGGACAAAAAGCGCCTGCTTATCACTGTTTGGCGAAGCGTCTTGGGTGACGCATCTGTTTTGCGATGCCATAATTGGCGGCGTGGGAACAGTGCTGAGTTTCTTGCCGCAGGTCGCGTTGCTGTTTCTGTTTTTGTCACTGCTTGAAGACAGCGGTTATCTTTCAAGAGTTGCGTTTGCAAGTGAAGACATTTTTGGCAAACTTGGGCTTTCGGGCAAAAGCATTTATACGCTTTTAATGGGCTTTGGCTGCTCGACAACGGCTGTGCTGACTGCTCGAAACATGGAAGATAAAAACTCTAAAATCAAAACGGCGCTGCTGACTCCTTATATGAGTTGCAGTGCGAAATTCCCGATTTATGTGGTTATCGGCGGCGCATTTTTTGGCGCTGCAAATGTGTGGGTTATATTGGGGCTCTATCTGCTTGGGCTGGCAGTGTCGCTGCTGCTAAGTTGGATTTTTGAAAAGACGATTTTAAAAAGCAAAGAACAATCTTTTATTTTGGAGTTTCCACCTTACAGATTTGGCGGCGTAAAAAGACTGCTGAAAGTGCTGTGGGACAATGTCAAAACATTTTTGTTGCGTGTTGGCTCGCTGCTTGTGTCAATGAACGTCATCGTTTGGGTGCTGTCGAGTTTTTCGTTTGATTTTTCTTTTACGATGCAAAGCGGAAAAATGAGCATGCTTGAAGGCTTTGGAAAGGTTTTAGCACCTATCTTTATTCCGCTTGGGTTTGGCAACTGGGGCGCGGCTTCTGCTCTTGTGGCGGGGGTGATTGCAAAGGAAATCATCATTTCTTCGATTGCCATGTTTAACGGAGTCGGGAATGGCGGCGACATCGGCGCGTCTCTTAAAAATCCTGACAGCATGATTTTCTTTTCGTCGCAGGCGTCAGCAATTTCATATCTAGTTTTTTCACTGCTGTACTTACCATGCATTTCAACGATGGCTGTTCTCGGAAAAGAGATTGGCAAGAAATGGACTTTTGTTGGGTGCTTGATTCAATTTGCAATCGGCTATCTAACTGCGCTGTTTGTCTACAACGTTTGGTGTGCGTGCGAAAGGTTTGGCGTGCTTGCCACATTGGGCGTAATTGCAGCAGTTGCAGCGGTTGTTGCGGCTATAATTAAGGTTGCAAGCGTGATAAAAAGCAAAAAAATGTGCAAAAACTGCTCAAAGTGCGATTAAAAAATTCATAAAAGTTTGATTTTGGTCGAATATTATGTTATTATTTAACTATGGCAAAACCTATAGTTGCTGTAGTCGGCAGACCAAATGTTGGCAAAAGCACATTTTTCAATAAGATTTGTGGCGAAAGAATTAGTATCGTCGATGATGCCCCTGGTGTGACTAGGGACAGAATTTATGCTGACGCAGAATGGGCGGGCAGAGAATTTACGCTTATCGACACTGGCGGGCTCGATCCAAAAAGCGAAGATGTTTTTCAAACTGAAATAGCACTTCAAGCGGACATCGCTATGGAAATGGCAGACGTAATTGTCATGCTTGTAGATGGCAAAAGCGGAATTACACTCGCCGATGAAATGCTTGCTAAACGCTTGCGTAAAAAATCAACACCAGTAGTTTTAGTTGTAAACAAACTTGACAGATTTGATGTTTCAGATACGTTTGAGTTTTATGCGCTCGGGCTTGGAACTCCATTTCCTCTTTCTTGCGAACAATCAAAGGGGATAGGCGATGTTTTGGACGAAATTAAATCGCATTTTCCACCTGCAAACGAAAATGAAGAAGAAGACGGAATTTTAAAAATTGCGATTGTCGGCAGACCTAATGTTGGCAAATCAAGCATCATCAATCGTCTGCTTGGTGAAAAACGTGTGGTTGTAAGCAACGTTGAAGGCACAACCAGAGATTCTGTTATGGTGCCATTTAAATATAACAAGAAAAAATACTATCTCGTAGACACGGCGGGGCTTCGTCGTTCGAGAGGGGTTGAAAAAGAATCAGTCGAAGGATATTCGGTTTTGAGAACCATGCGCGCTATCGAAAAAGCGGACGTCGTGGTTATTGTGGTTGATGCCAATAGCAAACTCACCGAGCAAGATGTACGAATCGCAGGATTCGTTCATGAAGCGGGCAAGCCAAGCATTGTTGCGATAAACAAAATTGACCTTTTTGAAGGCGACCGCGATCAAATTTTGAAGGGACTCGACCGCGATCTGGCGTTTATGGATTATTATCTTCCAGTGTTTGTTTCAGCGCTTAAAGGAACTCGTGTCGGCGACATTATGCCGTCAGTTTTGACAGCATATGAACACGGCGCAACACGCATTAAAACGGGCATCTTAAACGAAATGCTTTCGGATGCGCTTATCAATTTTGAACCACCTTCAAAGGGCGGAAGAAAGGCAAAAATTAAATACATTACTCAAGCGTCAGCGTTGCCACCAACATTTATTTTGTTTACAAACGACGCCAAACTTATCAATTTCTCATATCTCCGCTATCTTGAAAACAGATTTAGAGAACGCATTGACTTTTCGGGAACTCCTATAAAGTTTGTCGTTAAATCAAAGGAGGAAGAATGAATTGGCTGTGGTTTAGTTTAGTAATAATCGTTTGTTATTTAATCGGAAATGTAAACTTTGCAAGAGTGGTTGCTCGCGTGTTTAAACATGAAGACATCACAACCAAAGGCAGCGGAAATCCTGGCATGATGAACGTGCTTCGAAACTACGGCATCGGCTATGCGCTGCTTACTCTTCTTTTAGAAAGCATTAAAGCAGGTGTTCCGGCTCTTGTTTGCGGATACATTTTTGCAAGCCAAGGACTGTTTGAAGTCGCATTTTTCACAGCGGGCTTTTCAGTTGTTTTAGGGCACAACTTTCCAGTCTTTTACAAATTTAAAGGCGGAAAGGGGATTGCCTGCACATTCGGAATGTTTTTGTTCAGCCCATTTTGGTGGCTTTCGATTGTAATGTTTTTTGTATGGGCTGTATTTCTTTATTTTGTCGATTACGCATTCTTGGCATCACTTGGATTTGTTTCGTCGCTTACGATTGCGTGGATTGTAAAACTTTGCATCACTCAGCCAACTCTTTGGTGGGTGGCATTGATAATTTTGTGCGTTAATTTTGCACTTGATTTGTTCTTACATCGCAGCAATTTCAGACGCTGGTTTAAAGGAACTGAAAATCATACAAATTTCAGCAGCAAAGTAAAAAAACTTTTCAGTCACAAAGAAAAAACCGAACAACCTGAAAACGAAACACCAGAAAAAGAAATTATAATTGAAGATGATTCAAGCGAGCAAACAACAGGCGAAAACAAACAGCCTGAAAGTGAAGTTCAGCCTGAGCCTGAATCAGAAAACACCGAAAAAACAAACGAAGAAAACAATTAAAAATTAGAGAGCATTTGCTCTCTTTTTTTATTTCGAAATCTGCATAAATGGCCACGCGAAAGCATAAGTTAGAATATCTTTGGAGGTCATTTATGGAAAAATACGAGATTTATGACGACATAAAAACCCGCACAAACGGCGAAATCTATGTCGGCGTAGTTGGCCCCGTTAGAGTTGGAAAATCAACATTCATCACAGAGTTCATGAAAAAACTCGTGCTTCCAAATATTTCGGGCAAATATCCTAAAGAAAGAGCGATTGACGAACTTCCTCAATCTGCAGATGGAAAAACAATTATGACAACGCAACCTAAATTTGTTCCAAACGAAGCAGTCAGAATTTGCGTTCATGACAATGTCGACATGAAAGTTCGACTTATCGATTGCGTGGGCTATTTGGTTGCTGGCGCTATGGGACACATCGAAGGTGATCAACCACGCAAGGTTAAAACTCCTTGGTCAGAAGATGAAATGCCTTTTGAAGAAGCGGCAGAACTTGGAACTAAAAAAGTTATGCGTGAACATTCTACAGTGGGCATAGTTGTGACAACAGACGGGTCAGTAACAGACATTCCTCGAGCAAATTATGTTGACGCCGAAGAGCGAGTTGTTGCCGAAATGAAAGACTGTCACAAGCCATTTGTGATGGTTCTTAACTGCAAATCTCCAACAAGTTCAGACGCTAAAAAACTTGCTGCATCGTTGGAAGAAAAATATGCTGTTCCAGTTGTTGCTTTAAACGCAACTGAAATGAAAGAAAGCGACATCGACAAAGTGTTTGAAAAACTGTTGTATGAATTTCCAGTTACAAGCATCAAACTCAGAATGCCAAAATGGTTGCAAGCGCTTTCTTACAATGACGAAATCATTCAAGAAATCGCTTCACAAATGCGCACGTTTGCAAGTGGCATGAACAAACTTAGCGACGTTGATAAAAACAAACTTGTTTTCACAGAAAGTGAAGCGTTTGAACCTATCACATTCGCAAACATCGAAATGGGCGACGGAACAGTTAAGTTTAACGTAATTCCAAAAGAAGGACTGTTCTATAAGGTTCTTTCAAAAGAATGCGGCTATGAAATCAAAGACGATTTTGAACTTATCAGTTATATCAAAGAACTTGCAATCGCAAAACTTGAATATGACAAACTCAAAACCGCTCTCGAAGAAGTTCGCGAAACAGGCTATGGAGTGGTTGCTCCAAGACAAGAAGACTTTGTGCTTGAAGAGCCAGAAGTCATTCGTCAAGGCTCACGCTTTGGAGTTAAAATCAAAGCGAGCGCGCCAAGTTTGCACATTATGAGAGTTGATGTCAACACCGAAGTTACGCCACTTGTTGGAACAGAACAACAAAGCAAAGAACTTGCGCAAGACCTTGTTAATCAAATTGCCGAAAGCCCAGAATCAATTTGGGAAACCAATTTGCTTGGCAAAAGCCTTTCATCTCTTGTCGGCGACAACATCAATTCAAAAATAGTTATGATGCCTATTGATGCTCAACGCAAGATGAGAAAGACCCTTGGAAGAATTGTCAATGAAGGAAAGGGCGGCATAATCTGTATTTTACTTTAAAAAATAAAACTCACCAAATTGGTGAGTTTTTTTCTGGATTTGATTTATAATCAATGTCATAAAAATGTGGGTTGTTTTTGATTTCATGCTCTGCTTGGATAAAGAAAGCGTTGCATACTAAATGGGTTTCTGGAGAGCCCACTTTAGAGATGTTGTTAAGGTGGCATTTGACTCCGACGCGCTGACCGCAACTTATAAGTTTTGAGCAACTGTCGGCAACGCGGCCATAAAGAGAAAGTGGGATTGTGTTGTATTTGTCAGTGCCGTCATTTTTGTTAACTTTCAAGATAAAGCGTTTAAGTTTTCTGCCGTCAGGGATGGTGACGTCTTGAGGAGTTTTTATTATCTCGCCAACCAATATTCCGACATCGTCTTGAATCAGATTTGATTTTATAATTGGCGGTAACTCAGATACTAGGAAGCAGTTTTCAAGGCGGACAAACATGCGTGTTTGATGGGAGCCGTTTTCGCGCAAAATCGTTTGTGTGTCAATGCGACCATACACAGCAACCTTGTCGCCTACTTTTATGTGAGAAATAAACTTTACTTCATTATTATAAAGCACAACAGGGATGGTGTTGTTTTCGTGATCTGGAGCATTTGATTTTATGTAAAAAACCTGTCTGCCTTTGTCAAAAGGAACTGGGGCAGATGTCATTTTTGCTATGATTCTTATGCGATTGTCTGAGTTTACAAATTTATTTTCGTCCATACTTTTATTTTACATGACTTTGCCCGTTTTGTCAACATTCATCACAAATTTTGAAGTCGGCTCATATATAATTGACATGAAAAAAGAAGACGATAAACAATTTAAAATTATTTGCATTAAGGTTCCAAAATGGATGAAACCATTTTTAAAACCTTTTGCTAAGAAAAGCGAAGAAGTCTTAGAAGATTAAAAGGCGGGGCGGGCGCGCGACCTGCCCAAAAGGGCAGGCCGCTGGGCGCGGCGGCACGCGTGGCCGCAGGCCGCGCCAGCCGCGCCGGGTCCCATTTTGCCTTCTGGCAAAACGGGACAAGCGCCCGCCCCGCTCATGGCTTCGCCACATAAAGCGGTTAGGAAAAAATGACATAAAAAAACCTTCCACTAGGGAAGGCACTAATTACTTAGATTTTCTAGCGGTTTTGATGCATTTTGTGCAAGCCTTAACTTTAGTAGGTTTTCCATCGATTTCAATGGTTGTTTCTTGTAAGTTAAGTTCAAATGTTCTATTTGATTTGTTTTCAGCATGGCTCACTTTTTTACCAGCCATTTTTCCGCGTCCGCAGATATCACAAACTCTTGACATATTTTACCTCCTATGAGATTAACTTTAAGCAAAGCAATTATAACATAAGAAAAAACCAAAATCAACCAAAATGACAAATTTTTTAATAAAGAATTTGACAGATGGTTAAAAATAGTTGAAAAAAAATTTAGAATATAGTAAAATATCAATGATATTTAAAGGAGAATCTAATTTTGACCGTTGATACAAACAATTATTATGGCAATATTTCAATCAGCGACGACGCTATAAGAGTGGTCGCAGGTTATGCTGTTCTTGATTGCTATGGCGTTGTAGATTTAGTATCAAAGACCTTTAAAGACAGTGCTAGAGAGCTTTTTAATAAAGAATCTTATTCTAAAGGAATCAAGGTTCGTCATATAGACAACAGAATATTTATCGATGTTTACTGTATTATGAAATACGGTGTGTCTATCAGCGCGGTTTCCGAATCACTCAAGAAGTCGGTAAAATACAGCGTTGAAAATTTTACAGGAATGATAGTAGACTCTGTCAACGTTCACGTTGTAGGGGTTAGAGTTTAGGAGTAATAATGATCAAATCTATAAATGGCGTCACATTCCGCAAGATGATTGTAGCGGGCGCCAGCCTTTTAGAGCAAAACAAAAAGTATGTGGATTCGCTCAATGTGTTCCCAGTTCCAGACGGTGACACAGGAACGAATATGTTTTTAACAATGAAGTCAGCAGTGACTGAAGTCGGCAAATGCATCAGTGCAAACATTGACGAACTCAGCACAGCTTTTTCAAAAGGAGCACTTAAAGGAGCAAGAGGAAACAGTGGTGTTATCACATCACAAATTTTCAAGGGCTTCTGCTCAGTTACAGCAAAATACAGTGAAATCACAACCAAGACTTTCGCTAAAGCTATGCAAGAAGGGGCAAATGTTGCCTATAAAGCCGTTACAAAGCCAAAAGAAGGAACAATCTTAACAGTCATCAGAGTTATGGCAGAAAACGCCGTTAACATCGCTAAAAAGACAGACGACTTTGAAGTTTTCCTTAAAAAAGTGCTTGAAACTGGTGAAGAAATCTTAAAGCAAACACCTGAAATGCTTCCTGTTCTTAAAAAAGCAGGGGTTGTTGACGCAGGTGGACGCGGAATCATCATTATTTTCACAGGTTTTTACAAACTTTTGATGGGTGAAGAAAACCTTGAAATGATTTTTGATGACGAAAAACAAACACAAACTGTTGAAGACGTAATCGCTGACATTTCAAACTTGGGCGAAATCGAATTCGGATACTGCACTGAGTTTATGATTGTTCACATGTATAAAAAGACAACCGAAGCAGATATCGACAAACTTAGAGAAAGACTTATGGAGTTTGGCGACAGCGTAATCTGTATCGGTGACCTTTCACTCGTAAAAGTTCACGTTCACTCAAACGAACCAAACAGAGCACTCGGTTATGCTCTTGAACTTGGTGAAATCATCAATGTTAAGATTGAAAACATGCGCGAACAAAACCGTGAACTCAAGAAAAAGGCTATGTCTGTTGAAGAAACTAAAAACCTTGGCATTATCGCAGTTGCTCCTGGTGACGGACTTGCAGCAATCTTCAAAGATTTAAGCGTTGACGAAATCATCGTTGGTGGACAAACCATGAACCCAAGCGCAGCCGACATCGCAGCGGCAGCCGATAAAGTTCCAGCAAGAACAGTTTTCGTTTATCCAAACAATAAAAACATTATCCTTGCAGCAGAACAAGCCAATGAACTTACAAACAAAAACCTTGTTGTTATCTCAACAAGAAGTGTTCCAGAAGGCATATCAGCAGCCATCGCGTTCAACCCAGATGGCACAGTTGAAGAAAATATCGACGCTATGAACGACGCTATTAAAAACGTAAAATCTGGCTCAGTTACTTATGCTGTTCGTGATACTCACGTTGACGGATTTGACCTTACGACTGGCGAAATAATCGGACTTGACGACAAAGCAATCTTAGCCAAAGGCAAACTTGTTTCTCAAACAACCGAAGACTTGATTGGCAAAATGATGGACGACAACATTATGACAATCACACTCTTCTATGGCGAAGACATCAAAGAAGAAGAAGCGGTTGCATTGCAAGAACAACTTGCAAACAAATTCCCAGAATGCGAAGTTACAGTAGCATATGGCGGACAACCAATTTACTATTATTTGATTTCTTTGGAATAATTTAAATAAAACAAAAACGAGGTTAAATTCCTCGTTTTTTAGTAAAAAACGCAAAAAAATCATAAAAAAGAGGCATTTTTTGTATAGATTAGATAAATTTTTAGTTATGAAGGGATATTTTCCTTCGCGAGAAAAAGCGCAAACTGCCATTAAAGATGGCAATGTTTTTGTTGACGGGAAAGCGCGAGATTGTGCCTTTGCTTTGACGGGCGAAGAACAAATAGAAGTTAAAAATGTCAGCCAATATGTCTCTCGCGGCGCTTATAAATTGTTGGGAGCAAAGGGCGAATTTAACCTTGACTTTAACGGCCGCGTTGTTTTGGATATTGGCGCGTCGACGGGCGGATTTACACAAGTGGCGCTTGAGAGCGGTGCAAAAAAAGTTTATGCTGTCGACGTTGGAACAAATCAACTTGCTGACCAACTAAAAAATGACGAAAGAGTTGTTGATTTAAGCCAGACCGATTTTAGAATTGCCCCAAAATTTGAAGATGTTGATTTTATTGTCAGCGACCTATCATTCATCTCTCTTAGATATGTCATTCCAAAAATCGTGGAGCAATACAAAGGCGTTGAAATGGTGCTTTTATTTAAGCCACAATTCGAGTGCGGCGTGGCAATAGCAAAGCGTGGCGGGGGAGTTGTTAGAGACAGCAAACTTCACACACATCTTTTAGAAGATTTTATTGACTATCTCACATTTTTCAATATTAAAGTGAGCGACATAACACATTCGCCAATTACTGGCAAGACCGGCAATATCGAATATTTATTGCACTTAAATGGAAAAACAAGTAAAAAAGTCAACGCTAAAAAAGTGGTGCAAACTGCATTTTCAAAATTATAAAAGTAACAAAAATTTAAAAATAATAATATAAAATTTGCATGAATAGAAAACTTATTTCACAGAGTGCTCTAAAATATAATGCAAATTTTTTTAAGCACTTTTCACCAAAAATTTGTGCCGTTGTAAAGGCTGACGCTTATGGTCATGGCGCGCAAGACGTAGCCAAAATTTTATGCGGCGAAGTGGATTATTTTGCCGTGTCATCACAGCAGGAGGCGGAAGAGATTTTATCGGTCGCGCCACAGTCAAAAATCATCATTTTATCAAAGGTGACTGACTATAATTTGTTAGATAAATTCTATCTAACAGCGACGAATATTTCAGACATAAAAAAGGCGATAGAAAGCGGAAAAACGCAGCGCTGTTTTATCAAACTTTCTGCTGGAATGAACAGATATGGAATTGACTGTCAAAACGATAATTTGTTAAAAAAAGTGAAAAATTTAATAAAAAACTATGATTTTGCAGGCTTTTCCATGCATTTTTCATCAATTTCCAATAAAAAACAGTCGTTAAAAGAATATAACATTTTTATTTCAGCGCGGGCAAAATTAGAAAAATCTTTCCCAATTTGTCTTGGTGGCGGCGGCGCAAAAAACTTTCCGTGTGACATATTGCGAGTCGGCATTGGACTGTATGGTTATGGCGATGATATGCTTAAAAAGGCCATGACGCTTGAAGGAAAAGTTTTGCAAATTCGGACGCTTGAAAAGGGCGAGCGAGCGGGTTATGACGGCTCGTTTAAAGCATCAAAACCTACAACGCTTGCAATTGTAAGCGTGGGTTACGCCGACGGGTTTGAGCGTGTCGGTTCAAAAAATCTTGAAGTTAAAATTGACGGCAAAAAATTTAAGATAGTTGGTCGCACGTGCATGGATGCATGTTTTGTTGATGTCACGGGCGGAGATGTTAAAGTGGGGCAGAGCGTAACGGTTATGGACGATGCTGACGTGCTTGCTAAAAAATATAAAAAATCAACTTATGAAGTTTTGACTTCTTTCGCTAGATTTAGAGGCGAGAGAAAAATCACACCTTAACTTTCACTCGCATATACTAGAAGTGTGTAGACAAAATAGGAGGTAGGAAAATGTCTTTTTACATCAACAATACAAATCCTTCAAGACCTGGTCCTGTCACTGGCAGCCCACTCAATGGGATTTGTGAAAAAATCTTGATTGAGACAACTAAAGTTTTTGATGCTTGCGTATCGCAGAGCACCGAAACGGGAATTGTTCTTCCTGTTACTGACTTTAATCCTGCCGATCCTGCATTGCCTCTTACATTTGTGTCGGCGGTCAACGCTCCTTCTGAGCCTGTTACCATTACAGACCTTGTTGTGGATAGACTTGAAACCTGCCCAAATTATGCAAATGTTAGCGCAACTTTGACAATCCCAGTGATTGTTACTTACAGAGATGCGAATGGCGTGCTTGGAACGGGAAGAAGCAGTATCACAGTGAACAAAAATGTTGTTCTCTTTGTGCCTCAACCTTCTGCAACGCCTATCAACATTACAGCAAGCGCAGTCTTTTCAAGTGAAATCGGCTCATACACGGCCGAAAACACATTCACTGTTACAGGCTGCTTGCAGGTAATTATGAGGGTTACTGCAGTTGTTGACGTGCTTGTTCCTTCATATGGCTATCCAGTTATTCCTCCATGCCACTCGGCTCCAGCCGCTAGCGCATGCCCAGGACTGTTTGATATGCCACTTTATCCAACGGCATCCGGCCCAGTTGTTCCGCCAAGATTTTAATCAACAAAAGAGCTCGGGAAAACCTTCCCGAGTTTTTTTATGCTTTTATTTTGACAAAAAGATAATATTTTGATATACTTTTGGCGATTAAAAAAGAGAGATAAAAAATAATGGTTATTGATAATGAAAAAATTAAATACAAAGACCTTTGCGAAAACTTTAATTTTTTAAAGGAGTGTCTTTGACGAACCTAAATTAAAAAGCGAAGTCGAAGCGCTTAAACAGCAACAACTTTCGCCTGATTTTTATTTGGATTCGGCCAAGGTCAGCGAAGTTGGAAAGAAACTGAGAAGCAAGCAAAAATTGCTTGATGAAATCAGCGATCTTGAAGGGCAGAGCAGCGACATCGCGGCGCTTATCGAACTTTGCGAAAGCGAAGACGACAAAGAACTTTTCACCGAACTTCAAAGCGAACTTTCTTCGTTTGACAAAAAACAGCAAGATTTAAAAATTGTTACGCTTTTGTCTGGCAAATACGACGCATGCAACGCGATTATGAACATACACGCCGGCGCGGGCGGAACTGAGGCTCAAGACTGGGCGGACATGCTGTTTAGAATGTATAAAATGTATGCCGAAAAAAATGGCTACAAGTTGACAGTTATCGACGTTTTAGAAGGCGATGAAGCAGGCATAAAAAACATCAACTTTATCATTGAAGGTGAAAATGCCTATGGATATTTGAAGGCCGAAAAAGGCATTCACAGACTTGTTAGAATTTCGCCTTTTGATGCCAATTCGCGCAGACATACAAGTTTTGCAAGCGTTGAAGTTATGCCAGAACTTGAAGAAGCGGGCGAAATTGAAATCAAACCTGACGAACTTAAAATTGACACTTTCCGTTCAAGCGGAGCAGGTGGACAGCACATCAACAAAACCGAATCTGCGATAAGAATCACGCATATCCCAACGGGAATCGTAGTTTCTTGCCAAACTCAACGCTCGCAGATTCAAAACAAAGAAGTAGCCATGAAAATGCTTATTTCAAAACTTGCTGAAAAGCAAGAACGCGAAGAAATGGAGCACCTAGCACAAATAAAAGGCGAAATCAAAAAGATTGAATGGGGCAGCCAAATCCGCAGTTATGTTTTCTGTCCTTACACGCTTGTCAAAGACCACCGCACAGGCTGCGAAACCAGCGACATTCAAGCGGTTATGAACGGCGACATTCAAGAATTTTTAAATAGTTATTTGCAAAAGATATAGAAGGGAACATGAAAAAGAAATATATGCAAGCCGAATTTGCGGCATTAAAAACTAAAGAAGATTTGACAATTCTTGCCATTGAAAGTTCTTGTGACGAAACTGCAATCAGCGTAGTCAAAAATGGCAGGGAAGTTTTGTCAAACATTGTTTCATCTCAAATCGAAATTCATCGCAGATTTGGCGGTGTTGTGCCAGAAATTGCATCTCGAAACCACCTTATGGCAATCTCAAATCTTTACACCGA
Source organism: Eggerthellaceae bacterium (assembly GCA_963602685.1). Lineage (GTDB taxonomy): Bacteria > Bacillota > Clostridia > Christensenellales > UBA1242 > Caccovivens. The sequence goes on from CAVCJG010000001.1 coordinate 68,338, forward strand.
AGCGCTTAAAGAAGCAAACATCACGCCCGATCAAATCGACGCCATAGCAGTTACTTACGGCGCAGGACTTATGGGCGCGCTGCTTGTTGGAGTTAACTTTGCCAAAGGGCTTAGTTATGCGTTAAACAAACCACTCATCGCAGTCAACCACGTTCACGGCCACATCGCATCAAACTATATTTCGCACCCTGACTTAAAGCCACCTTTTGTTTGCCTTATGGTCAGTGGCGGGCATACGGCGTTGCTCAAAATTTCTGACTACAACAAATTCAAACTTTTAGGTTCGACTGTCGACGACGCAGCAGGCGAAGCATTCGACAAAGTCGCGCGTGTGCTTGGGCTTGTTTACCCAGGTGGCCCTGAAATTGACAAACTTGCCAAAAAGGGGAAGAACAACATTAAATTCACTGTGTCAAACTCACTGCACTCGACACTCAATTTTTCGTTTAGCGGAATCAAAACTTCGGTTATCAACTATGTCCACAAATTCGAACAAAAAGGCGAAGAATACAACAAGGCGGACGTCGCTCGCAGTTTTGAAGAAAGCGTAACTGACGAACTTGTAAGCAAAGCAATCAGAGCAATGCAACAAACCGGCTACGACAAAGTGGTTATCGCCGGCGGAGTCGGAGCAAACTCAATGTTGCAAGAAAAAATGGAAAAACGTTGCAAAATCAACGGATTTAAGGCATATTATCCAATTTTAAAATATTGCACAGACAATGCCGCTATGATTGGCTCGGCTGCATATTATTACATCAGAAAAGGCATGGGACTTGCCGGGCTTGACCTGACAGCAAGACCAAGCATCGACTTATAAAAAGGAGCAATAATGGAACTTTTATCACCTGCAGGAAATTATGACAAGTTTTTGACAGCGCTTGATTTTGGCGCTGATGCTGTTTATTTTGCAGGACAGGCTTTTGGGCTGCGCGCTTTTGCGGGCAACTTTTCTATCGACCAAATAAAAGCGGCGTGCCAAGAAGCGCACAAACGCGGAAAAAAAGTGTATGTGACAGTCAATATTATCGCAAAAGATGAAGATTTTAACGGGCTTAAAGAATATTTACAAAGTCTAAGCGACGCAAATGTGGACGCAGTAATCGTCGCCGACATCGGCATCATTCGCTTTATCCGCAAAAACTTTCCAAACATGGAAATTCACGTCAGCACACAAGCAAACATAACAAACACAGAATCCGCGCTCTTTTTTGCCGATATGGGCGTAAAACGCGTAGTTCTTGCTCGTGAATTAAACCTTGCTCAAGTTAAAAAAATCGCAACAGTGCTCAAAGAAAGGGGAGTCGAAGTCGAATGCTTTGTGCACGGCGCAATGTGCATCTCATATTCAGGCAGATGCCTGCTTTCAAACTATCTTGCATGCCGTGATGCCAACCATGGCGAGTGCGTTCAGGCTTGCAGATGGAGATATTTTGTCCGCGAAGAAAAACGTGACAGCGAATTGGAAGTTGAAGAAGACAATCGCGGAACTTACATATTCAATTCAAAAGATATGTGCATGATTCAACATTTGAAAGAATTGCAAGATGCGGGTGTCGCTTCGCTTAAAATTGAAGGCCGCATGAAATCGGAATACTATGTCGCTTGCGTTACAAATGCTTATCGCAAAGCCATTGATATGCTTCCTAAAAAAGCGGGAGATGAGTTTGTCACCGAACTTGAAAAAACTTCGCACCGCCTTTTCTCAACAGGTTTTTATTTTAAAGAAGCCGAAGAAAATTTGGCTTCATCATCGCCAGTGCAAACCCATGAGTTTGTCGGGGTGGTGAAGGATTGCCAAAACGGAGTCGCTACAATCGAGCAACGCAATTTCTTAAAAGAAGGCGACGAGGTTGAAGTGCTCAGCCCAGACGATAAAGTTTTCAACAAAACTTTTAAAATAATAAACATGAAAAATAAAGACGGCGAGCATATAGAAAAAGCAAACATGGCGCAAATGTTGTTTACTTGTGAATGTGATTTGCCACTAAATAAAGGCGATTATTTAAGAAGAAAGATTTAAAAAATGAAAATTATGAGAGAACTAAGCCGCTCTCATTTTTTTATTTAATCCGACGGCAATGCGCGCATATATAAACCAACCGCAACGCACACGTGAATATAAACCAACCGCAATGCACACGCAGTGTGCTATCATGCACGCGCCAGCGTGCCATCCTGCATGCGCAATCATGCTATCATGCGCAACTTGTTTCGCCATCCTGCTGAAAAAGTCAGCCATCGCGTCGCCGACGCGTTTTCCACATTGTCAAAAATAAAAAACGAAAAATTATTTCACGCACTGCCCAAATTGTGACGGAATGTATGCAAAAACGCTTGACGTTTTTTTTTTTCACTAGAATAAAATTGTAAAGAAATCCACAAAAAGCCTAAAAATAAATATTTTTAATATTTAATAGTGCAAAATCGATTAAAAATTGTCGAAAAACATTAGGTAATTTTGTCGAAAATGAGTAAAATAATATACGTATAAAAGGGTGATTTAGTAGTGGTAAAGACCAAAGCGAAAATTGCACAGATAGTAATAATCGTTTTATTGTCGCTTATTATGATGGTTGGCGGCATAGTCTTTTTATGCCAAGAAGTGGCAACTCCACCATCTCAAATGGAAGAAGATATTGAAGTTGAAGCAGATAATTGTACAATTAGTTACAACATTAAAAAAGTGTATGGCAATGGCAATCCAAATTCTGCCACAACAGGTATTAATTTTGAAGCGACTGTTGCTATTGGAAATAAAAACAGAAAACTTAAAGCGCAAAGATCTGTCACTGTAACAGCGTCTGGTGGAACTGGAGATAATGGGTGGTATGGTACATCTGTTCCGACTACATTGGCTTGGTATTATCGTTGGGGGTGCGTTAATTCCGTGTCATATTCGCAAACTATTGATGAAAATAGCTCAAGATATGACATGACCGACTCGAAAAATGCAACCCACGCTACTGGCGCATACTTATCAAACCTTAAAGGAACATGGTATGGTGTTGACACTGGAAATTCAACAGCGGGCGCCACACTATATTTAACGATTTATTATACACCTAGATTTACCGTAAACCTTAATGGCGGTTCAGGCCCTGACGGATGGACGGGCCCAGGGATAACGGCAGCCAACACCATGCCTGATTATTTGTATTATAATACATATAATCAATCAGGGACAACGGCATTCCCAACTGCAACAGTATATTCTAAAGACCCAGCGAGCAGCAAAGTGTCTACAGCAATAGAGATGACGCTTAAACCACAAAGAACAGGCTATACTTTTGCCGGTTATCACACAACGAAAACTGGCGGTTATGAAATTGTAACGTCGTCTGGGAGATGGACGATCACAAGAGACTCACACCTTTGCAAAGCGCAGACAATTTACGCTCATTGGACTGCAAATACTTATAATCTTACAGCAAATGCAAATGGCGGTTCTATTCCTTCAACAAGTGGTTGGAGCGGAACGGGAACAACAGCATCAAAATCAGTTACATTTGATTCTTCACCGGGGACAATGCCAAAGCCAACACGCACAGGCTACACTCTTGCTGGATGGTATACATCTGCAAGTGGCGGAACAAAAGTTGCAAATGCAGACGGATCATTTATTTCTACAGTAGGCGGATATACCAACTCAGGCAAATGGAAGAGAGATGAAGCCACAACACTCTATGCCCAATGGACTGTAAATAATTATAACCTTAAAATAGATCCGGTTAAAGGTACATACAACAATTCAACAGGTCTTACATCTATTACACAAAATTACGGAACATCTTATACATATTTAACTCCAACAAGAACGGGTTATAACTTTGACGGATGGCACACTGGTCAAAATTATTTGAGTTCTGCGACAACATTCAATGGTTCATCTACATATGTTGCCATTGGCCGTTCAGCAATGTATACCGATGGCATTTCGGTTGCCGTCAGAGCAAGCATGGATAATTGGGCTGAATTTAAGACAGGTAATATGCGGCTCGTCTCATGCACAGAAGGCGGTGGCTGGAACTTTGAACCAAACGGCGAATATGTCCAGTTTGCATGTTATGACAGCGGTGTGGGATATAAATCTGCTATGTCGGGGATAAAATGGTCGGAACTTTCGTCTGGTTATCACACATTTGTGGGAACTTTTGACGGCAAATATGCAACCATTTATATAGATGGGAAACCTTATGGTGTGTCAGGAGGGTTTTCATCTGGTAAAATTGGCTATCACGCGTCAAACGGAATATTTATTGGGGCGGAAGCGGGCTCAAACGCGACAACTCCTGCGGGAAATTACTTTAAAGGAACTATTGACTATGTAGCAATTTCAAACAGTGGCACAGTGTCAAAGCCAACAACGTTTACTTTCCCAGCCTACAACTCAGCGTCAACGGCGCAATGGACGGCAAAGAAATTTACTTTGACTTTTGATGGCAATGGTGGCGGAACACCTAGCCCAACATCTAAAACAATTACATATGACAACCTTTATGGTGAATTAGCCACAATTTCACGTGCCGGTTACACCTTTAATGGCTGGTGGACTTCTGCATCGGGCGGATCGCGAATAACCGAAAGTACGAAAGTGACAGTTACTGCCAACCAAACCGTCTATGCTCACTGGACTGCGAACCAATACACGATAACAGCCAACGCGAACAGCGGAATCAACGCAGCTAAAACGGGTTGGACGCTTGCGAGTGATAGTAAAACATCAACAATGATTTTTACATACGGGCAAGCGGCCAGTGCAATGCCAACTGCATCGCGAACTGGTTATACTTGTGATGGTTGGTATACAGCTGCAAGCGGTGGGACAAAAGTAGCAAATGCGAACGGCTCATTTATAGCAAGTGTCAGCGGCTACACAGATGCAAATAAAAATTGGATTGGGACATCAAATACAATCTTGTATGCACACTGGACAATCAACAAATACACACTTAAAATTGATCCTAATGGTGGAATTTATAATAGTACGACATCAATTTCAACTTTTTCTCAAAACTACTACACAACAAAGGCTATTGCAAATCCTACCAGAACTGGTTACACGTTTGCCGGTTGGGTTGCTACAAAAGAAATAAACGGCGCGACATGGGCACAAATACTTTATCATTTCAATGATTCAGGTTCACAGTTGTTTGCATCAAGCGACAATTTAAGTACGCAAACTAAAAATGATTTTTATAGAAACAGTCAGTTTGCAAACCTTGCTCGTTACAACTTAACAAGTTATGAATTCTTGCTGCAATATTCGCATATTTCTGGCTATAACCAATGGAAGCAAACATCAAACCCAGCTACAACAAATAATACAATAAGCGGCTATCAGGCGGTTTCAATTTCTTGGACCGACAACGCTTGGGGTGGAATTGCCTTGTCAAGCACAACGGCCTCAACATTTATAGATGGCTCGCCAGGAACGGGAACATGGTTCTACGCTCTTGGTTCATATGCCGAATGGAGCGGCGGAATTCCAGGGCCGTCTGCTGCTGAGAAACAAGTCACACGTTTGTGGTTAAAAACAGATTCGACCTTGTCAAATTTAAAGCCAACTGCTTCGTTCCATAATGACGACGCGCTTGGATCTACCAATTATTATTACTTTAAGGATGAAGATATCACTCTAAAAGCGCTGTGGATTGTAAATAGCTACACGCTTACCGCAAATGCAAACAGCGGATCAATACCATCAACGACTGGTTGGACGGGCACTGGAACTACTGCAACAAAATCAGTGGTATATAATACGGCATACGGAACTTTGCCATCGCCAACAAGAACAGGATATGGATTTGCTGGTTGGTATACAGCAGCATCAGGCGGCACACAAGTCAGTGCAACCACAAAAATGGGCGCAGCAAACACGACAATTTACGCTCATTGGACATTAAATTCATATGCTTTGACAGCCAACTGCAACGGCGGGACTGCACCAAGCACACTCCCAACAGGATGGACAGCAAATGGAACATCTCCACATCGCTCAGTAAATTACAATGCTACGTATGGAACGCTTCCAGAACCAACAAGACAAGGATATATCTTTGCTGGTTGGTGGACGGCAGTAAGTGCGGGTAGTGAAGTGAATAGCGACACAAAAATGGGCGCGGCAGACGCTACAATCTATGCTCATTGGGTAGAAAGTTGGGTTAAGTATATGTCAAGTGACGATCCAGTGATAGATCAAGCGGACGGATATTACAAAATCGACTCAGCCGCAAAACTTGCACGTCTTGCATACCTTGTAAACAGCAACGCGGACAACGGCAAATGGGCAAACTTAAAATACAAACAAACTGCCGACATCGACCTTTCTGCACACTATTGGCAACCAATCGGCAATGCAACATATCAATTTAAAGGGATTTTCGACGGTTCAACATTCGACATCCACTACATGAAAACATATTGCGGAGTAAATGACTATGAAGCATACACCGGGGTTGGAATGTTTGGTAAAATAAGTGGTGCGACAATCAAAAATGTCAACAATTATGACGTTGACATCAAAGGCAGAACAAGAACAGGCGCTATTACTGGTCGTGATGATTTATCAACGATTCAAAATTGCAGAGTAACCGGTAAAGTTACTGGACTTGCGGGCTATATTGGTGGCCTTGTGGGTGCATCATATAAAGAAAAAGTTATTGAATGTGAAAACTACGCAGCAGTTAAAGGTGATTTCGATGTTGGCGGAATAGTAGGAAATGCAAATGAAACTGTCTTAACAAATTGCATCAACAATGGTGCAATTCAAGGTAGAAACGCAACTGGCGGCATAGCTGGATACAAACATTACAACAACGTTGTAAATTGTATAAACAAAGGCAGTGTGACTGGCACAGGACAATATATTGGTGGCATAGTCGGTTCGTATGCAGGCGCAAATGTGCAAAATTGCACAAACGAAGGAACGGTTCAGGGAACAACAATAATCGGTGGAATAGTTGGCTATATGCAAACTGCCACTGCGACAATATCAAATGGTTTGAATACAGGAACGCTTAAAGCCACAGCAGCCAATGGTGAAGTCGGCGGAATTGCCGGAAGAGTAACATATGCGACAACGATTACATCAAGTTTTGTTGATTGCTCAATCACACCAGTAAGCACAAGTAAGGTTGGTGGAATTGTCGGATATACATCAGTGGCAATCGCAATCACATATTGCGGTGCAAATGTGAAAGTAACAGCGGCAGCATCAACAGTTCAACCATTCTACAATGCAGCAAGCGGTGTGACTGTGACGTGCAATGATTCATATTCACTTGTAAACAACAATGGAACAAAAATCAACCGAATTACTGCGACAAGCAGCGGAATGGACAAGAAATTTGGAATGATTTCGTCAATTCATGATGGATTGCCAGTTCCACTTGGAATCTACCACGTAAGTCAATATGGAACAACAACAGGCATTGCTTCAACATTAAAAGGAAGCAAATACGGCTGCACAACCGCATAGGCTTATTTGCGCGGCAAAAAGTTACAAAAAATTTTAAAAAAATATAAAAAATATGTCATTTTCCGTTGACATATTTTTTTAATCTGCATATAATAGTGCTAGCACTTGAAACATGAGAGTGCTAAAAAGTCACGGAGGAATGGATGGAACTATCCGAAAGAAAAAAACATATTTTGCAGGTGGCCATTGATTCATACATCGCTTCTTCTTCACCAATCACAAGCGGTGCGCTGAAAGATTTGTCAGCACTGGGTTGCTCTACCGCAACTTTGCGAAACGAACTTAACGCACTTGAAGCGATGGGGTATTTAAAGCAACTTCACACTTCGGGTGGAAGAGTGCCTACCGCTCAAGGTTATCGCTATTATGTTGAAACAATGCTTTCGTCTTTTCATGCGACTAACGCCGAACTTGAAAAGGTGAGAAGAATTATTGAAGAAAAAACCGCTTCTCTTTCAGATCTTGTTTCTTCTATTGCAAAAGTTATTGGCGAAGCAACCAATTATCCAACTGTTGTCATGCTGTCGGGTGTCGAAAATTTGGTGCTTCAAGACTTTCAGATTATTCCTTTGCTCAGCCAAGAAGTTTTAGTATTGATTGGAACGGGCTCGGGGTACATCAACGAAAGACTTGGCATCTCGGCAACCAAGCGTGAGTGTGACGACGCCGCAAGATTCTTTAAGCGTCATTTTGTGGGCAGAACCATAAAAGAACTGACTGAAGAATTTGAGTATGGACAACTCACCGCAGAAATTGAACAATTCCAAAATATTGTTGATGGTTTAGTTTCTGGCCTCAGACGTTTTAACAACCGCAAGATGTTGGACGTTCAAAAAAGCGGTGCGGTTAAACTGCTGGAAAGCGGAGAAATCGAAAAAGCAAAAAAGATTTTCACCGTGCTTGACGACGAAGACGAACTCATCGAGGTTATGAGCGCCGACGAAGGCGACGACATAATCATTTCAGTTGCTGAAAACGACGAAGAACTTTCAGTTGTCAAAGTTCCAATTAAAGTTGGCTCGGTTCAACTTTCGGTTGGAGTGCTTGGGCCTCAGCGTATGGATTACGGCGGGGTTAGCGCAGCGCTTAAGTTGCTTGCCGACGAACTTGAAAATGTTAAAAAAGGAGATTTACCTTGAAAAAAGACAGAAAATTAGACGAAGAAGTTAAAGATAAATGTCAATGTGGTGACAACTGCACTTGCGGTGACAACTGCGACTGTGGCGACGATTGCCACTGTGGTGATGACTGCCACTGCGGCGATGAATGTCACTGCACAGACGAATGCGATTGCTGCGACGAATGCACATGTGGCGATGACTGCACATGTGACGGCGACAACAAATGCAGCGAAAATTGCACTTGCTCAAGCACAAGCGAAAGCGAATACTTAGAACTTGCAAAGCGCATTCAAGCAGAGTTTGAAAACTTTAGAAAGCGCAGTTATTTTGAACTTGAAAAGGCTCGCGAAGATGGTGCAATCAGCGTTATTGAAGTTTTCTTGCCATGCCTTGACACTTTTAAAGTTGCAAAAAAATCAATTTCTGACCCAACCGTTTTGGAAGGCGTTGAAATGATTGAAAACAACATTATAAAGGCTCTTGAAAAAATCGGGGTTGAAAAAATCGAGAGCGTTGGAAAAGTTTACAACCCACATCTTCACAATGTAATCGCGGTTACAAAAGTTGAAGATAAAGACAACGATATCATCTTGGACGAATACCAAGCAGGATATAAATATAAAGACAAAGTCATTAGATATTCAAAAGTCATTGTCAACAAAAAGGAGGATTAAAATTATGGGAAAAATTATTGGTATTGACCTTGGAACTACAAACTCTTGCGTAGCAGTTATGGAAGGTGGAAAACCTACTGTTATCGCAAACGCAGAAGGGGACAGAACAACTCCATCAGTTGTTGCTGTTACTAAAGAAGGCGAACGTCTTGTCGGCAAAGTTGCAAAGCGTCAAGCAGTTGTAAACAGCGACAACACGGTTATGTCTATCAAAAGAGAGATGGGAACAAACTATAAAGCTAAACTTGGAGGAAAAGAATATTCTCCACAAGAAATTTCTGCAATGATCCTTTCAAAACTTAAGGCCGACGCAGAAAGCTATATCGGATCACCTGTTACACAAGCTGTAATCACTGTTCCTGCATACTTCAACGATGCTCAACGTCAAGCAACAAAAGACGCTGGTAAAATTGCTGGTCTTGAAGTGCTTAGAATTATCAACGAACCTACCGCAGCCGCTCTTGCTTATGGCCTTGACAAAGGTGAAAACAAAAATCAAAAGATTTTGGTTTATGACCTTGGTGGCGGAACATTCGATGTTTCAATTCTTGAAATAGGTGATGGCGTTTTTGAAGTTCTTTCAACAAACGGAAATACTCGCTTAGGCGGTGATGATTTTGATAACAGAATTATCGACCTTTTAGTTGAACAATTCAAGAAAGAAAACGGCACAGACCTTTCTAAAGATAAACTTGCTATGCAAAGACTTAAAGAAGCAGCAGAAAAGGCAAAAATCGACCTTTCAGCTACTCCTAAAACAACAATTTCACTTCCATTTATTTCAGCCGATGCAAATGGCCCAAAACATATGGAATACGAACTTACTCGTGCAAAATTTGATGCTTTGACTGAAGATCTTGTAAAAGAAACAATCGAATGCTCAAAACGTGCTCTTGCAGATGCAAAACTTACAACATCTGACATCGACAAAGTTATCTTAGTCGGTGGTTCAACAAGAATCCCTGCAGTTTTTGACGCTGTTAAAGCTTACACAGGAAAAGAACCTTACAAAGGCGTAAACCCTGATGAATGCGTAGCTGTTGGTGCTGCTATTCAAGCCGGTGTTCTTGGTGGCGAAGTTAAAGACGTTCTTCTTTTGGATGTAACTCCACTTTCACTCGGAATTGAAACCTTGGGCGGAGTATTTACAAAACTTATCGAAAGAAACACAACAATCCCTACAAGAAAATCACAAATCTTCTCAACCGCAGCCGACAATCAACCTGGCGTTGATATTCACGTTTTGCAAGGTGAAAGAGAATTTGCTGCTCAAAACAAAACTCTTGGAAGATTCCAACTTACAGATATTCCACCTGCACCAAGAGGAGTGCCACAAATCGAAGTTACATTTGATATCGACGCAAACGGCATTGTAAAAGTATCTGCAAAAGACCTTGGAACAAACAAAGAACAAAACATCACAATCACCGCTTCTTCAAACCTTAAAGATGAAGACATTGAAAAGGCTATCAAAGAAGCAGAAGCACACGCTGAAGAAGACAAGAAGAGAAAAGAACTTGTTGAAACTAAAAACCAAGCCGACAACATGGTTTACAGCTTAGAAAAGATGCTTAAAGAAAACGGCGACAAAATCTCTGAAGAAGACAAAAAGACTCTTGAAGCCGAAATCGAAAAAGACAAGAAAGTATTTGAAGGGGACAATCTCGAAGACATTAAAGCTGCGCTTGAAAGCCTTACAAAAGTTTCAAACGACATCTTTACAAAAATGTATCAAAACGCAAGTGCCAACGCGCAAAATGCTGGCGCAAACAATGCAGGCAACAACAATAAAAACGACGATGGCGACCCAGAAGTAATCATCGACGACAATAAATAAAACTTAGGAGAAGAGAATGAACACAACCGATTATTTAGGTAAAACTGTCAAAGTTGTAATGGACAGACCGCTTGGCTGCAGACATCCACAACACGGATTTATTTATCCGGTCAATTACGGCTATATACCTGGCACAATTTCTGGCGACGGCGAAGAACTTGACGCCTATGTGCTTGGTCAGCACAAACCATTGGAAAGTTTTGAAGGGGTGGTTAAAGCGATTATTCATCGAACAAACGACGACGATGATAAATTGGTTGTTATGGCACCAGATAAAAATTATTCAGATGATGCTGTGCGGGCATTAACTGAATTTCAAGAACAATATTTTGAAAGTGTTATTATTAGACCACCAGAATATAAATTATAATTTTTAAAAGGCAAAAAAATGGCAAGCAAAGACTACTATTCAATTTTAGGTGTAGACAAAAGCGCGAGTGCGGACGAAATTAAGTCCGCATATCGTCGTCTCGCCAAAAAATATCACCCTGACATCAATCCAAGTGAAGAGGCTGCCAATAAATTTAAAGAAATCAACGAAGCATATGAAGTTCTTGGCGACGATAAAAAACGTGCCAATTATGATCAATATGGCTCAGCCGACGGACCACAATTTGGCGGCGCAGGCGGAGCTGGCGGTTTTGGAGATTTCTTCAGCGGCGGAGGCGGCGGATTTTCGGATATCTTCTCAGACATTTTTTCAGCGTTTGGCGGAAGCGGAGCGCAAAGCCAACGTGTTATGGAAAAGGGCGACGATATTTTTGTCAATATTGTGCTCAGTTTTGAAGAAGCCTGCTTTGGAGTTGAAAAGAACATAACCTTCAATAAAATTGAAAAATGTCCAGACTGCAAAGGCACGGGCGCAAAAGACGGTAAAGAATTTACTGTTTGTCCTGATTGTAAAGGAACGGGCAGAGTTAGATTTCAACAAAACACAATGTTTGGAACAACTATTCGTGAAGCCGGCTGCACAAAGTGTAACGCAACAGGAAAGATCATTAAAGAAAAATGCTCGACCTGCAACGGAAAAGGCTACAGCAAAATTTCAAAAACAGTTAAAGTCAAAGTTCCTGCCGGAATTGATGACGGACAAACTATCCGCATGAGAGGCGAAGGAAACGCGCCAGTCAGAGACGGAATCAACGGCGACTTAAACATTCATGTTTCAGTTTCGCCACACAAAGTTTTAGTGCGCAAGGGCAATGATATTTATCTTGACCTTTACATTCCTTTCACAAAGGCGTTGCTTGGAACAAAAATAGAAATTCCAACGCTTAAAGGGCCTTATGTGTTGACAATCCCAGAACTCACACCAAGCGGAACAGTCATGAGACTGAAAAACAAAGGCGTCAAAGTTTTGAATCGTGACGCATATGGCGATATGCTTGTTTCAATCAAGGCCGAACCACCAAAGAGCATGGATCGCGCAACTAAAAAAGCGATTGAAGAACTTGACGGCAAGATTGACGAAAAAAGCTATACAAAATATCAAAACTTTCTTTCAAAGAAGTGAAATGGGTTGCCATTTCACTTTTTTTAATGTAATATATTTGGCGTGAAAAGATTTATAGGAAAAATTGAAGAAAATGTCGCTTTTGTTGAGGGGGAAGAACTTGTCCATCTCAAAAGTGTTTTGCGTCTTAAAGAAGGCGATGAAGTTTGCATTGTAAACGGCGACGGAAAAGATTATTTAGGCAAAATATCAAAAATTGATAAAAATTACGCAAAAGTTGATGTAATTTCATCAAAAACAAGTGAAAAATGCCCTAAAAATGATATTTTTTTATTTATTGCCGCTACAAAAAGAGAGAAGCTTGAAATCATCGTGCAAAAAGCAGTAGAACTTGGAGTTAAAAAACTGTTCATGTTTGAAAGCGAGTTTTCGACTATGAAACTTTCATCTGAAAAGATTTCTAGATATGAAAAAATCATGCTTAGCGCAACAAAGCAATGCGAACGTGCGGATTTTATGAGCATCGAAATTGTTTCGTTTAAGCAAATGCTTTCGCTGTTTGGCAAAAAACAAACAAAACTTTTTGCCAATGAAAGAGAAGGCGAAGATTTCGATTTTGCAAGTTTAAAAACCGCAAAAGATATTGGCATTTTAATTGGCTGCGAAGGCGGATTCTCGCAAAATGAAAAAGCGCAAATTTTGCAGCTTAAACCCGAAAACATATCACTTGGTCAGCGCATATTGCGTGCCGAAACGGCTGCTATTTTGCTTACAGGCATGGCAAGCGTTATAAGTGGAAACTAAGGAGAAACCAAAAATGAAGGTTAGTGTATTGACCCTTGGTTGTAAAGTTAACAAATATGAAAGCGACAGTTTGCTTAATTTGTTTAAACAACAAGGTTATGAAATTTCAGACAAACTTGAATACGCCGACATCTATGTCGTAAACACTTGTGCAGTGACAAGCGAGGCGGAGAAAAAATCAAGACAAATGCTTGCAAGATGCAAGAAATTTAATCCAAATGCAAAAATTTATGTGTGCGGCTGTGCAAGTCAGCACAATCCAAAGCAGTTTGAAGGCAAGGCTCAGCTTATTAAAGGCGTTGCCGGCAAAAATCACATCGCGGCACAAACAAAGACTGGCGGGGAGATTGAAGATGTAGAAGACGTGCCACTTTCTTATGAGCAAGAAGAGTTTTCGCTTCAATCGCGCACGCGTGCATATATAAAGGTTCAGGACGGCTGCAACAATTTCTGCTCATATTGCATCATTCCTTACCTTCGTGGCCGCAGCAGATCGCGCAAACTTGAAAGCATTATAAAAGAAGTTGAAAATTTGCCCGCAGACATACAAGAAATCGTTTTGACGGGAATCAACTTGTCAGACTATCGAATCGACGGGAAACTGGCGCTTATCGACCTTTTAGAAGCCCTTGACAAGTTTAATCTTAGAATGAGATTGTCTTCGATGGAAGAAGTTATTGCAAACGAAGATTTTATTGAAAGATTGTCGCGTCTTAAAAACTTTTGTCCGCATTTCCACTTGTCTTTGCAAAGCGGAAGCGCATCGGTTTTAAAACGCATGAACAGACGATATACGCCAGATGAATTTGCTGCAACTTGTCAGTTGATTCGCAAATATTTTCCTTCTGCATCAATCACGACTGACGTTATTGTTGGCTTTCCAAATGAAACAGACGAAGAGTTTGAACAGACATATGAGTTTATCAAAAAAATCAACTTTTCGGGCTTGCACATCTTTCCATATTCGCACCGCAGCGGGACAGTAGCGTCAAGAGAAAAGGATTTGCCTGCGCAAGTTAAAAAGGCGCGCGCTGAAAAACTGGCAAGCCTTGATAAAGTTTTACGCAGCAATTTTGTAAAGCAAAACAAGCGCGGGGAAGTGCTTATTGAAAAATGTGAAGACGGCAAATGTGAAGGATTTACAAAAAATTATATCATGTGCCATTTTGACCAAGAAGGCAAAGTTGGACAGATTGTTGAAGCCGAAATTATAGGCGAAATAAACGGCGAAGCAAAAGCAAAAATAATTTAATTTTTTACTTGACAAACGTGCAAAAAATACATATACTTTAAAAGTAAATTTTAGACCTAGAAGGTGGTGAAAAGTCTTGACAACAGTTAAAGTTGGTGAAAACGAAAATCTTGAAAGCGCACTCAAACGTTTCAAAAGAAAGTGCCAAAAAGATGGAATCATTGGCGATATTAGAAAGAAAGAAGCTTACTATAAGCCAAGCGTAGCAAAAAAACGCAAACAAGAAGCTGCTAGAAAACGCGCAAGAAAAAGAGGATAATTCTTCTTTAGCAAACTTTTTAAAAATTAAGCACGACAAATTTGGTCGTGCTTTTTTTGTGCAATAAAATTTGCAAGGGGTGATAATTGGGGGCTGGGCGCTATGTTTAGTTTAAATTCGACAAAATCGCCAAGTTATTCCTTTTGCTAGGCGCAAAATAAGGTTTAAAATAAAACCAATTACCAGCGTCAGAACTGTAAGGAGCAAAAATGAATCAAGAATTAAAAAGACTTGCGCAAAACGCGCGAAACAGACTTATCAGCAAAGGCAGCAGAAGTGGAGTGAAAAAGATGAACGCCCCACTCAGCCCAAATGTTAAGTTTAAAATTATCACTTCTTCTGAGGCTGATGAAAACTTTAACAACAAAGCAAGGGAAGTGCTTTCAAAAGACACTCTTGATCCAATCAAGGAACTTATGGATATGAATTATTATCGTTCGCTTGATGCTTGCAACAAAGAACGCTATCTTTTGTCGGTGATCGAGAAATATTCTCGCTTTAAAGAAAAATTTGAACACAGTTTAGAGCAAAAATTAGTTTACTGATTTTGTTTAATATGCTAATATACTTATATGAACAATTTTGACTTTTCTTCACTTAACACCGAACAACAAGCCGCTCTCGTTGAAACCGAGGGCGCAGTTTTAGTCACTGCTGGCGCGGGCAGCGGGAAGACCCGACTTCTCACGCACAGAGTGGCTTTTTTGCTGTCAAAAGGAATCAGCCCTTACAATATTTTGGCGATAACTTTCACAAACAAAGCAACCAGAGAAATGGCTGAAAGAGTGAAGACCATGTGCCCAGACGGCGACAGAATTTGGATTTCAACTTTTCACTCAATGTGCGCGAAAATTCTTCGCATGGACGCCGACGCACTTGGATATAATCGCAACTTTACAATCTATGCCGAAGACGATTCTGAAAAGGTTGTCAAAGAGATTTTAAACGAGATGAGCCTTGCCGAAGACAAGTGGAAAAAGAATGTGCTTTTTCATATTTCAAATTGGAAAAATACCGTTATGTCGCTGGCTGAATACGAGCGTGCTTGCGCGGCTGTTGTAGACATAAAAAAGATTGTTTTAATCATCGACGAATACGAAAAACGCTTAAAGAAAAACAACGCACTTGACTTTGATGACCTGCTTATAAAAACATATAAATTATTTTTGAATCATGACGAAATTCGTTTGAAATACGCTCAGCGATTTGAGTATATTTTAGTTGATGAATTTCAAGATACAAACACAGTTCAATATGAACTTGTCAGACAACTTGCCTCAGTTCATGGCAATATATTTGTAGTTGGCGACGAAGACCAATGCATCTATTCTTGGCGTGGGGCAAACTTTAAAAACATATTCAATTTCAAAAAAGATTTTCCAAATGTAAAAGTATTTAAACTTGAAAGAAATTATCGCTCGACAGGCAAGATTTTAGAGCGCGCAAACAAACTTATCGCGCACAATAGTTCACGCCTTGAAAAGAAACTTTGGACAGAAAGACAGGGCGGCGATGAGCCTGTAATTTACAACGCAGTTGACGAACGCGACGAAGCGTTGTTTGTTGCAAACACGATTGAAAGATTGTTAAGACAGGGTTATAAACCATCGGATTTTGCGATTTTAATGCGACTTAATGCGCTTACTCGAAACCTTGAAGAAGCGCTGCTTTCATACAACATTCCGCACAAAATTTATGGCGGATTTAAGTTTTATGAACGTGCTGAAATTAAAAACATAATCGCATATTTAAGATTGTTTGTAAACATGGATGACGACATCGCTTTCCAAAAAGTTATCAATTTTCCACGACGCGGAATCGGCGATGGCGCGCTTTCAAAAATGAAGCATTTAGCGGGCGACAAATCGCTGCTGCGCGCACTTATTGACGGAAATTATGAAGTCGAGCCAGCGCTCCAGAAAAAACTTGAAAATTTTGTGCAGACATATTGTGGGCTCAGCGAAATTGATATGCCACTTGCAGACTTTGTAAGCGAAGTTATTTCAAAGTTTAAAATAAAAGACGCATACGATACAAAAACCGAAGAAGGCTTTGATAAACAAATGAACTTATCTTCATTTGAAGGCGCTGTTCGCGAATTTGCGAAGTTGAATCCGACAGCATCGCTTTCTGACTTTCTTGAAAGCATCACACTTGCAAGTGACAGCGACGAAATTGGCGAAGGCGGAAGCGTAACGATTGCCACTGTTCATGCGGTGAAGGGGCTGGAGTTTAGAGTTGTGTTCATCATTGGCCTTGAAGAAGGAATTTTTCCAATCAGTCGCGCAAACAGCGCCGACGACATTGAAGAAGAGCGAAGACTGATGTATGTTGCAGTAACGCGTGCCGAAGAAAAAGTGATTTTGACGCATTGTTCTAAACGCTTTTTATATGGCAAAACTTCATATGAAATTCCAAGCAGATTTTGCAAAGAACTGGGATTTTATGAATATAAGCCTAAAAAAATCGAAGAAACATCTGTTTTTGGTGGCGGCCGCAGCTTTGGAGCGAGCGCTCCGACGCAAACTTCTTTTGGTGGGTTTACGTTTAACAAAGCAACAATTTTGGGCGGCGAGAAGTCATCTGAAATTAAGCCTACAGTAGAAGTTGGCAAATACAAACCGGGACAAAAGGTTGAACATCCAAAATTTGGCAAAGGCGAAATCAAAAGCATATCCGATGACGGACTGGTGGGCGATATCGCATTTGAAGGATTTGGAATTAAAAGTTTGATGCTTGAAATAGCACCGCTTAAAATTTTGGAGGAATAAATGGACAAAATCACGCAAATGAAAAAGTTGATTGAGCAAATCAACATTCATAATCACAATTATTACGATCTTGACGCGCCAACAATTTCTGATGCCGAATACGACAAACTTTATTACACGCTTGTCGACCTTGAAAAAGAAACCGGCACGACTTTGCCATCGTCGCCAACTTTGCGCGTGGGCGGAACTGTGCTTGATGCTTTTGCTAAAAAGGAGCATCCAAAAAAACTTTACTCACTGAATAAAGTTCGTGATGAAGACGATTTAAGGTCGTGGATAAGAGATATGCAATCTTTTAATCCCGACATGACTTTTACTGTTGAATACAAGTTTGACGGTTTGCATCTTGTTATTGAATACAACGACGGCAAGTTTGTTTCGGCAACGACCCGCGGAAATGGTTTTGTGGGTGAAGATGTTTCGCAGCAAGTAAAAACAATTCGTTCTGTTCCGCTTGAAATAGATTTTAAAGGGCACTTGTTTGTTGAAGGCGAAGGAATGATGACAAATCACGCGCTTAAAATCTACAACCGCAATGCCGAAGAAAAACTTAAAAACGCCAGAAATGCCGCAGCTGGAGCGATTAGAAATCTCGATCCAAAAGAGACGGCAAAACGCAATCTTGACTTTTTCTGTTATGCAGTTTTGCAAATTGAAGGAAAAACTTTCAATTCGCAGCAAGAAATTCATGAATTTTTGCAAAAAAACGGATTCGCAATCGGCGATTATTTCAAAGTTGTAAAAACGGCTGACGAAGTTATTGAGCAAATCAGATGGATTGACTCACGCAAATCGTCGCTTGACATTTTGATTGACGGGGCGGTGGTAAGCATAAATGAAATCCGCTATCGTGACGACATTGGCTGGACGACCAAGTTTCCTAAATGGGCGATAGCATACAAATTTGTTGCGCAAGAAATTTCAACCACACTTTTAGATGTTGTGTGGCAAGTTGGCAGAACAGGCAAGGTGACGCCTATCGCTGTTTTAGAGCCAGTCGAACTTGCAGGCGCAACAGTGCAAAAAGCAACCTTAAACAACTATGACGACATCTTGCGCAAAAATGTTTCAATCGGCAGCCGCGTGTTTGTGCGCCGCAGCAACGAAGTTATTCCAGAAGTGTTGGGTCTGGCAGAACGTGGAGAAAACGCAAAAGAAATTGAAGAGATTAAAACTTGTCCGTCGTGCGGAAGCGCGCTTGTAAAGAAAGGTCCACTTTTGTATTGCCCAAATCAAAATGGATGCTTTGAGCAAATCGAAGGCAGACTCACGCACTTTGCTTCGCGTGACGCTTTCAATATCGAAGGCATGAGCGAAAAGACGGCGACCGTGCTTATACAAATGTTGAATGTAAAAAATCCAAGTGATCTTTACTCGCTGTCGCATGAAGACTTTTTAACGCTCGACAAATTTAAGGATAAAAAAGCGGGCAACCTTGCAAAGTCTATTGAAAAAAGTAAGAGCATTGATCTGCATAAATTTTTGTATGCAATAGGCATAAACGAAGTCGGAATTAAAACCGCACGAGACATTGCCAATAGGTTTGGAAGTTTAGAAAACATCATGCACGCAAAATATTCAGAAATTGAAAATATAACCGATATTGGCCCAATAATTGCAAAAAATGTATATGATTTCTTTAAAAATGAAGAAAATATCGCCGAAATTAACAAATTGCTTGCTGCGGGTGTTAAAATAAAAAATCCAGCAAAACGAGATTTCACATCACCAATCGCGGGCAAAAAATTTGTGCTTACGGGAACGTTGCCAACACTGTCAAGAGCGGAAGCAACCGAACTTATTCTTGCAGGCGGAGGCGAAGTGGCTGGCTCAGTTTCAGCCAAGACAGATTATATTTTGCTTGGAGAAAATCCTGGTTCAAAATTTGAAAAAGCGAAATCGCTTGGCATAAAAATGCTCAGTGAAGACGAGTTTAAAAAACTGCTTTCATAAGCAGTTTTTTTTCATACAAAAATTGAAAGGGCGCAAAAAGTTTTCCACACAGCCGAGTAAATATTTTGTCAAAAAATGCAAAAAATATAGAGAAAAAGTAACGAATTGTTTTGCGTTTTTTTTTTTTAGGGTATTCTATGAACATGAAAGAGGTTAAGTTGTCCACAAAAAAACCGATTGCAGCGCTAGCCATATGGTTTGCGATTGTGTTTATTTTCACGGCACTTTTCACCAGCATAAGTATGCTTTCTTTTGAAAGAGATAAAACAGGCACATACAGTGATACTGAAATTGAATATATGGGCAAAAAGTTGGCCGATGAAAGATTTGCCGAGCCTATTGCCGAAGTCAATGCTGAAAACGACGCAGTGGCTGCAAAAATTGAAAGCGCAGTAAGCATCGCCACAGCGTTTGAAAGCGACTTTAATACATATCTTGTAAAGGCTGAGAGCACGGTCACAAATGTTAATTCGTTAAATTCAGATGATGACGTTTCGGGGACAGGAACACAAGACGACCCATACTTAGTAAAAACGTTGCGTGGCTGGCTTTGGATTGAAAATTTAGTTCAATACACGCCAGTTCAATATCGCTACATAACTCTTGCTGCAGACATCGACTTTGACGGCTATGTTTTGGATATAGTGGCATTGCAAACTAGCTGCTTTGTCGGTATCTTTGATGGGGCAGGTTTCACTTTAAAAAACGTAATAACGAAATGTCCATTGTTTAGCGGAGTTGGTTCAAGTTTTGGCGAATCCGGATTCACTATTTACGAACAATACAACAGTGAAATAAAGAATTTGAACGTAAAAGTTGTTTTTGCCAGCGGCGGAGATATGCTTGGAGCGTTTCTTGCGGGCGCTACTGCATATAACGTAAAAATAAGCAACTGCCGTATAGATCAATTTTCATATGATGATCAATATGCAATGTCGATAGCATACTATATGTTTGGCGGAGTGGAAATATCTGATTGCTATTTTAATTTAAGATCTAAAAACGGAGGTTGTTACGTCTCTGGATATGCAATCAGTAATGCAAATGCTGAGGTTGAAACAGTTAACAAAGCAATTTTGATTGATAGTTGTATAATCGACGTAAATATTCACACTTCAACGAAAAGGGCGGGAACGATAGTAGTTTTTACGGCATTCGATGCGCCTCTTACAATTTCAAATTGCAAAGCATATGGTGATTATACTTCAACAGGGACTCCGGGTGATGGTTTATATATGGGCGTATATATGAATTTCTCATCTTCTCCAGGTGGTGCGGATGCATATATCATCAATTGTGAAAATTATGTAAATTGCGCAATGTATGGTCCTATTGGTAATTTGGTAGGTAGTGTGCTAGTGCAAGATGCAAATTCTGCAGACAATCCTAATGGCAAATTATATGTTCAAAATTGCACAAACTATGGAGATGCTTACAACACATACGACGCTAGCAATAGTAGCACATTAAATCTTCACGATATGTCACTAAGTGGTTTTATAGGAGAAATTGAAGGAGATACAACAGTCACACTTGAAGGTTGTAAAAATTACGGAAGCCAATATGGCGGAAGTTTTATGGCTGGCTTTGTTTCTAATTGTCAATCTAGAATTGTTATAAAAAACTGCGACAACTACGGATCGATAAATTATACATTTGGAGCTTTTATAGGCGGGACTAGTGCAGGCATCGTTGTTCTTTCAATGGATAAATGTTCCGAAATGCCAGAGAGATCAGTTTTGATTGATAATTGTTCGTTTGTAGGGAAAGTAGTAAACAAACCATACACTGAAGAGAGGGCTAGTAGCGACTCTGATGGATTTATGAACTGGTATTTAGCTGGGATATGCTCGGTTGGGCTGGGCAGCTTTAATTCAACTGACGCGGCAATGAAAGAGATGATTATTCAAAACTGCTTTGTTAATTTTGAAATCGTTGGCTTTCAATCGTGGAGTGTTTGCCCTGTATTATGTGTGGCTGCTGCCAGTTATGACGCAAACTCTGTAGTCCTTTTAGACAATAATATTGCCGTCACAACATTCCGCGGAGAACCTATAAGTTCTATTGGTTATTTTGTTTTTGATAAAGTTACCACTGAAACCGGCAGTGCGAATGGAAAATGCCCGGCAAACTTTACAAGCTCAAATAATTATTATGAAGTTAATGCAATCAATTCTATGGGTTATTTAGGCTACAATGGGACTGGTGGTGATGCGAGTGACAATGGCTATTACACATCTGGCAATTTAAATTTTTGGAACAATCAAATTTCAATGAATATTAAATACACGCAAGAATTTTTTGACGAAGTGCTTAAAAGTGGAAGTAGCATTAGTGGCAATCCTATGGTTGTTGACATGTTTGATTATCGAAAGGGAGATGGCGCAAATATATCTATAAAAGATGTAAGTTATTCGATAAATCTTGATGTCCAAACAACTTCTCAAATTGAAGGGCTTAATAATCTTGTCGAAAAAAGATATGTAGATTACGATTCGAGTGATTATAATGACTTCAATTATGATTTTAACGACTATTCTAACAATGTTGTGCTTACTTACAATTCGAATGTTGAAGGGGATGTCACAGAAAAATTCTATTATCATTCTGACGAGTCGGTTGAAAAGTTTGGTTCAGATAAATGGTTCTATTGTCCTGAACTAAACGGCGGAAGACCTATGCTTAGACAATTCTTCCATTTGGCAAAATACTACACTGGGCAAGATTGCTTTGTAAGGCTTGAAGAACTTGGCTACACTCAATATGTGGCAAGCAGTGGAGCGTAAAATAAAAAACACATCGATTTGATGTGTTTTTTTGTGTGTTTAAATCAATTCAATATCTGACTTTGGTTCTACATCAGGGTGAACTGAATAGATAAGGTCTTTATAAATGCAACAACTTGGATCGTCGAATATGTAATAATCACGTTCTTGCCTTGTCAGGTCGCTAAGGTCGTAATCTTCTTTTAAATTAAATTGATTTTCGCCGTTAAGAATTTCTTTAATTGCGCTTATTTCTGTCAAAACATAATATTCTTTTCCGTCTACTTTTTTTGTAAAGTGGAACAAAGCGTTTTTGTTTATGCCAATGGAAAAATCGCCAAAAGCAAGGTGGCATTTTGCGCCGTCTTCGCTTTCGACAAGCATGAAGCCTTCAAAGCAATAATCGTTGAAAAATTGGTCAAAATCTATTTGCATGCCACAATTATATAACTTTAATTTTCTTTTGTCAAGTTTAGCTTTTTTGCTTGACAAAAACAGACAATATTGTTATATTATTTAGGTCTTGTTGTCGAAGACTGCTTTTATTAGCATAAACAAACGACAAGTGGGGGCGGTTCTAGCCCTTTCACTGATTCAGCAAAACATGTTTTGTTGGAGTTGCAAATTAGTTGCGATTGTGTTGTTCGTGTTTAACAAAAAGAAATCACGGCACTTATGCCTAGACAAATCTTAATAAGGAGGAAAAACTATGCCTACAATCAACCAACTCGTTAAACAAGGAAGAAAAACTTTCGATAAAAAATCAAAAGCTCCACTTCTTGACGAGTGTCCACAAAAAAGAGGTGTTTGCCTTTCTGTAAGAACTGCTACACCTAAAAAGCCTAACTCAGCTCTTCGTAAAATTGCCAGAGTTAAGTTTTCAAATGGACAAGAAGGAACTTGCTATATTCCTGGGATTGGACACAACCTTCAAGAACACAGTGTCGTTCTTGTAAGAGGCGGAAGAGTTAAAGACCTTCCTGGTGTGAGATATCACATCGTTAGAGGAACTCTTGATGCTGCCGGTGTTGCAAAGAGAAATCAATCTCGCTCAAAATATGGCGCAAAAAGACCTAAAGCTGGCAAGTAAGCTTGCACAAGCCAAGGCGCAAACAAATTAAAATATTATTAGGAGGAATTTAAAATGGCTAGAAGAAATAGTGCCGTTAAAAAACCTGTCCTTCCTGATCCAATTTATAAAAGCCAAACCGTAACTAAACTCATCAACCAAGTTATGTATGATGGAAAGAAAGGTCTCGCTCAAAGAATTGTTTATGGTGCTTTTGACATCATTAAGGAAAAAACAGGCTCAGAACCAATCGAATATTTCAATCAGGCTCTTGAAAACGTAAAACCTATGCTTGAAACTAAAGCAAGAAGAGTAGGTGGGGCAAACTATCAAGTCCCAATGGAAATCAGACCTGAAAGAAGACAAACTCTTGCAATCAGATGGCTTGTAAGCTTTGCTAGAAAGAGAACTGGCGAAAGAAACATGGATGAAAAACTTGCCGCTGAAATTATGGACGCTTACAACGGAACAGGCGCTTCTATCAAGAGAAGAGATGAACTTCACAGAATGGCAGAAGCAAACAAAGCATTTGCTCACTACCGCTGGTAAGATTGTCAGAAACGTGTATGCGTTTTTGAATTTAGGAAAAAATAAGTTAAATTTATATTTAGGAGAAAAATTATGCCTACAACCGATTTACACATGACCAGAAACGTTGGAATTATGGCTCATATCGATGCAGGAAAGACAACCACTACTGAAAGAATTTTGTTCTACACAGGAAAAAGCCACAAAATTGGTGAAGTTCACGATGGACAAGCAACAATGGACTGGATGGCTCAAGAACAAGAAAGAGGTATTACAATTACTTCTGCTTGCACAACTTGTATGTGGAAAGGTCACAAAATCAACATCATCGACACACCAGGTCACGTTGACTTCACAGTCGAAGTTGAAAGATCACTTAAAGTTCTTGATGGCTCAGTTCTTGTTTTGAGCGCACGTGATAAAGTGCAACCTCAAACTGAAACAGTTTGGCGTCAAGCAACAAAATACAAAGTTCCAACAATCATCTACGTCAACAAAATGGATAGAGATGCCGCTGACTTTATGGGCTGCATTGATTCTATTGAAAAAAGATTAAAGACTACTGCTCTTCCAATTCAATTAAACATTGGTGAAGCAGGGGACTTTAGAGGAATTATCGACCTCTTAACAATGAAAGCTGAACTTTATAAAGACGACATGGGACAACAAATCGAAATTACTGAAATCCCAGCCGAATTTAAAGACAAAGCTCAAAAGCTCCATGATGAAATGGTAGAAAAAATCGTTGAAACAGACGACGCTCTCTTAGAAAGATATTTCGAAGGCGACGAAATCTCAATCGACGAACTTAAAAAAGCAATCAGACAAGGAACTATTGACAGAAAATTCACACCTATCCTTTGCGGATCATCTTATAAAAACAAAGGTGTCCAAATGCTCCTTGACGCAATGGTAGATTATCTTCCATCTCCACTTGATATTCCACCAATCAAAGGTATCAACCCAGACACTGGTGAAGAAGAAATCAGAGAAGCAAAAGAAGATGCTCCATTTGCTGGACTTGCATTCAAAATTATGACCGACCCATTCGTAGGCGGACTTACATTCTTCAGAGTTTATAGCGGACTTTTGAAGGCTGGATCTTATGTTTACAACTCAATCACTGGCAAAACAGAAAGAGTTGGACGTTTGATCAGAATGCACGCAAACAACCGTCAAGAAATCACCGAAGTTGGCGCTGGTGACATCGCCGCTATCGTTGGTTTGAAAGACACAATCACAGGACACACTCTTTGTGATGAAAAACACCCAATTCAACTTGAAAGCATGGACTTCCCAGAACCTGTTATTCAACTTGCTATTGAACCAAAAACAAAAGATATGCAAGAAAAAATGGCTCTTGCCCTTGCAAAACTTATGCGTGAAGACCCTACATTCAGAGTTACAACCAACCAAGAAACTGGACAAACTCTTATTGCGGGAATGGGGGAACTTCACCTTGAAATCATTGTTGACAGACTTTTGAGAGAATTTAAAGTTGAAGCCAACATTGGTAACCCACAAGTTTCTTACCGAGAAACAATCAGAAAGCCTGTTAAAGCGGAAGGTAAATTCATCCGTCAATCTGGTGGTAAAGGTCAATACGGACACTGTATCATCGAAATGGAACCACTTCCAGCTGGATCAGGATATCAATTTGTTGATAAAACCGTTGGTGGATCAATTCCAAAAGAATATATCCAACCTGTAAACAACGGAATTAACGAAGCTAGAATGAATGGTGTGATCGCTGGATACGAAACAGTTGACTTTAAAGTTACTGTTGTTGACGGATCTTACCACGAAGTCGACTCTTCAGAAATGGCGTTCAAAATCGCCGGCTCAATGGCTTTCCAAGATGGTGCTAAGAAAGCAGATCCTGTTTTGCTTGAACCTATCATGAAAGTTTCAGTTGAAGTTCCAGATGAATATCTTGGAACAGTTATGGGTAACCTTACATCACGTCGTGGAATGCTTACAGGAACAGAATCTAACCTTGGAATTCAAATTGTAAGCGCCGAAGTTCCACTTGCAGAAATGTTCGGTTATGCAACTGACCTCAGAAGCCAAACACAGGGAAGAGGTAACTATGTTATGGAACCTCTTAAATACCAAGAAGTTCCAAAGTCAATCTCTGAAAAGATTGTTGGCGAAAGAGCAAAAAGAAATTAAAAAATGTTGTTAAAAACGTTTTGAAAAAAAATTATTATATGTTAGAATGTCAAAGTAAAACAAAAAAGGAGAATTTTTAAAAATGGCAAAAGAACAATTTGACAGAAGTAAAGAACACGTTAACATTGGTACCATTGGCCACGTAGACCATGGTAAGACAACCCTTACTGCAGCTATCACAACATACTGCGCTGCAAAAGGCTTAGCTGATGCTATGAGATACGACCAAATCGATAAAGCACCAGAAGAAAAAGCTAGAGGAATCACAATTAACACAGCTCACGTTGAATACCAAACAGCAACACGTCACTATGCACACGTTGACTGCCCAGGCCACGCCGACTATGTTAAAAACATGATTACCGGTGCTGCTCAAATGGACGGGGCTATCCTCGTTGTTGCAGCAACAGACGGACCTATGCCTCAAACAAGAGAACACATCCTTCTTGCTAGACAAGTTGGTGTTCCTTACATCGTTGTATTTATGAACAAAACCGATCAAGTAGACGATCCTGAACTTCTTGAACTCGTTGAAATGGAAGTTAGAGACCTTCTTACTGAATACGGATTCCCTGGAGACAAAACTCCTATCATCAAAGGATCAGCTCTTAAAGCTCTCGAAGCTGCTCAAGCTGGCAAAATTGATGATCCTGCATGCAAATGCATCCAAGAACTCCTTGACGCTGTTGATACTTATATCCCAGCTCCTCAAAGAGATACAGATAAACCTTTCCTTATGCCTGTTGAAGATGTATTCACAATCACTGGCCGTGGAACAGTTGCTACTGGTAGAGTAGAACGTGGAACAGTTAGAATGAACGATACCGTTGAAATCATCGGTATGGGCGCTAAGAAACAAACAGTTATCACTGGCGTTGAAATGTTCAGAAAACTTCTTGACGAAGCAAGAGCCGGAGATAACGTTGGTCTTCTTCTCCGTGGTATCCAAAGAAACGAAATCGAAAGAGGACAAGTTCTTTGCAAACCTGGTTCAATCCACCCACACACAAAGTTTACTGCTCAAGTATACGTTCTTAAGAAAGAAGAAGGCGGACGTCATACTCCATTCTTTAATGGTTACAGACCTCAATTCTACTTCAGAACAACAGACGTTACTGGAACAATCGAACTTGAAAAGGGCGTAGAAATGGTTATGCCTGGTGACCACGTTAACATGACAATCACACTTATCACTGATATCGCTATCGAAGAAGGACTTCGTTTCGCTATCCGTGAAGGCGGAAGAACAGTTGGTTCAGGTGTTGTTTCTCAAATTATCGAGTAATTTACGCTTAAAACTCAATATAAAAACGACCGAAAGGTCGTTTTTTGTTGTCTAAAAGTAATTAAATTTAAAAAGTTGCAATCTTTACTTAAAAAATTGGCAGTTTTAAAAATGACTATTGACTTGCGGGGCAATATTTGATAAAATATAAGCAAGGTGAACATATGAAATTAGGCGAAGAACAAATAAAAGATTATCATGAATATGAGGAGCAACATTTCAAAACAAGGGATTTTATACAAATTCCAGTTAAAGGTTGTGCAGTGCTTAGAGAGGATAACCCTCTCTTCAAAGGCAAAAAAGCAGTCGCAAGCCGTAGTTGCAGCGGACTAAATCTTAGTTTTATATTTCTTCCAGAGAATATTGAGTATATTGGTCAAAGCGGATTTAGCAGCAACGAAAATCTTTTGGAATTTACTGCGCAAGAAGGTTTGCAGGTTATTGGAAGATACGCATTTGCAGATTGCTATCAACTTCGAAGCGTAGAGTTGCCGAACTCACTCAAAGTTGTGGGTAAACATGCGTTTAAAAGATGTTATCAGTTGCAGGAAGTGGTTATTCCACCACAAGTTGAACAGTTGCCACCTGTTGAAGATAGCCCATTCGTAAGCTGCTCAAAATTAGAAAAGATAGTCTGCAACGAATGCTTAAAAGATTTAATTGTAGAATATTCTGCTTATTTGCCATCAATTAGAAAAATTATATTAACTGATAAAGAAGGCAATAAAGTAATGACGCTGAAGTGCGCTGAGAATAATAGATTTGCATCAGATGGTTTAGGCATAAAGAAACATTTTAGAGAAATTCGCGAATCTGAAAAATCTAGAAAACAAAAATTAGATGACGCTGAAAATTTAACCATTTAAGGAGTAAAACATGGGAAAGACGATGTTGGAAAATCATACATTAGAAATTGGTGCGGTGCATTGCAGTAAAAGATATACGGATTTTCATTTCGAAAGAGATATTGAAGAATGCGAATCTAATAAGCCACATATAACTTACGCTAAATCAAACGGGAAGAAGGTTGTATATCTTTCAAAACGTACAGAAAACAAGAAAAAGTTGGGAATTGTAGAGTTTGGCGAAGGATTTGAATACGTTGCTCCAACGGCTTTCAAGGATGATTTCGGAATTCAAGGAGTAAAGTTTAATGATGACTTTACAGGCGGCATAGGCGGATCGGCTTTTTGTGGATGCATCAATCTTGAAAGTGCCGTTTTAAGTAAACAGATTAAATTTATCGATGCTGACGCTTTTAAAGATTGCTTTTCTCTTGCAAGCATTTATCTTCCATCTTCTCTTGAATATTTAAGCCCTAAAGCTTTTGCTGGATCTGGCTTGAGAGTAATTGTTTGCGACGAAAGCATGGAAGAAAAGGTTGAAAAGCTTCAACAAATCGGTATGCTTTCAAAAATTTATGTAATTGACAAAGATGGCCTTTGCGTTGATAGAAAATCATTTAAAGCATTTCGAAATTGCGTAGATGATACGATAGCATTGAAAGCAGAAATGAAGGCGATCGAAAACATGATTCTGGCAAATCCAGAAAACGTTGAAGTTCTTAGACCTGTTATTGACCGTATTCCAGTAACAAAGCTTTCAGCATTTCTTATTCAATACAGAACAGTTAAGCCTATAAGACCAAATAAAAAGGCAGAAGAAGCTTCAATTTAACACAAAATAACGAAAAATCCTATTTTTTAGGATTTTTTTATTTTTGTTTTTACAAACATTATTTTGATTTTATTTTTCATTTGTGATAATATGATTGTGAGGTAAATATGGGAATATTTAGTGGATTTATGAAGGCATTAGGCTTTGAAAGTGAAAATTCTGAGCCTAAACAAAAGAAAAAAGTTAAAAAAGCGCCTTCAAAAGCATCATTCAACTTAAAAAAAGATAAAATTGAAAGACCTGACAAAATTGACGGAGTTAAGGTTATTTATGTTGAAGAAAACGAGCAATGTTATCGTGCGTTAGACTATCTCAAAGCGGACGAACCTGTTTTGCTTAATCTTGAACAAGCTGACGACAAATCTAGATGCTTAGGCTTTTTTGAAGGCATCGAACAAGGATTTAAATGCAAATTTATGGAAATAGATAAAAAGAAAGAACTTTATATCTTGCTTCCAGAAGGTGTCGAGATTGAATAAACATTTCAAGTTTTTATTGTGCATAGCACTTCCAATTTTCGCAGTTTTGCTTACTGGTGATTTAATTAGTAAGCATTTTATCGACGCGGCAATTCCGCTTGGTGAGCAGGCGAAATTTTTGCCCGGTTTTATAGATATAATAACCGTTCACAACGAAGGTGCGGCGTGGGGAATGTTTGCCGGCAATCAAATTTTTTTGATTATAATCACATTTTTGTTTATAGCGGCGCTTGTTTGGTTTGCTCTTTATGAGCGAACAACGAATCCGCTCTTTCACATTGCTGTTGGCTTTGTGCTTGCTGGCTGCTTTGGAAATTTAGTTGACCGCTTAGCGTTTGGATACGTGCGCGACTTTTTGCATTTTGAATTTTGGAGCACTTTTCCGGTGTTCAATATCGCCGACATTTGCTTGTGTGTAGGCGTTGTTATGTTTGTAATTTACTTTATTATTTTACTTGTTAAAAATCAAAAGAAAAAGAGAGAAAAGGCTGTTGACAAAGACGTTAAAAATTGATGAAAAAGATGTAGGACAACGCCTAGATAAGTATATAAATGGCTTATTTAGCGATTTTTCACGCTCTTTTATTCAAAATTTAATAGAAAACGGACAAATTTTGGTAAACAACAAAAAAGTTAAGACTGGTGAAAAACTAAAATTGGGCGACAGCGTTTCGATTGATTTTGTTCCGCCAAAACCACTTGAAGCAAAACCACAAAAGATAGATTTTACTATCGTTTATGAAGACAGTGATTTGCTTGTTATTGATAAGCCACAGGGGCTTGTTGTGCACCCATGCCAAACAACAAAAGAGGGGACGCTTGTTAATGGTCTTCTTGAAAAAGTTAAGGACCTTAGCGGAATCAATGGCGTTCTTCGTCCAGGGATTGTTCATCGTTTAGATAAAAATACATCTGGGCTTATGTTGGTTGCAAAAAACGATTTCACACACAACGAACTTGCACAGATGATTGCCAAAAAAGAAGTTAAGCGCAAGTATTACGCGTTGCTTGATGGAGTCGTGTGGGATAACGAAGGCAAAATTGAAACATATCTAGCCCGCGACAAAAAGGATAGAAAAAAATACGCCGTTTCAAGTGATGGGAAACTGGCAATTTCGCTTTATAAAGTTGTTAAAAGATTTGCTGCTGCCACATTGGTAGAATTTAGTTTGGTTACGGGAAGAACTCATCAAATCAGAGTGCATTCTGCTTACATCGGACATCCAGTGATAGGGGACGACGTGTATGGCAAAGCGGACAAAAAACTCAAAGGTCAACTTTTGCATTCGCATTCGCTTGAATTTGTTCATCCACGCACAAAAAAAGAGATGTCTTTTACATCTCCTTTGCCTGACTATTTTGAAAACTACATTTCAACATTAAAGCCATACGAAATTTAAAATAACAAAATCAAATAAAAAACAGCCTGCAATGCAGACTGTTTTATTTTTAATATTGAAATTCGGAAACTTTGACTCCGCGTTTTGTTCTTTCTTGTTCGATAAGGTTTGAAAAGATTTCGCGAACTTTGTATGGGTGAGCGATGTGACGAAGTCTAAATTCTGGTTGACGTTCATCGTTTGAATACAAAGTTACTGTTCCAGTTCCAAAAATTTTATCGAAAAGTGTTTGATGAAGCGAAATGTCGCGGATACGATAAATATTTACTTCTTCAACTATGGTGTACAAAAGACCGATGTCAGAAAAAACTTTAACCCATTTGTCGCCGTTTTTAATGAGTGAATATCTGGTGAAAGACCAAGGAAGACCGAAATATCTTTTTCTGTCTTTCCAAACTACTTCAGCATCCATGCCATATCTTCTTTTGACTTGTTCCATAGCCTACTCCTATAAAGATATTTTAAACGATATTGTATAAAATGTAAAGAAAAAAACCCAAAATCTTTAAATTTTTGGGTCTTTTTTTGATTTTTGCTTATTTTTCTTAGCACTTGTTCATGCAGTTATTGCCCATTCCGCAACCGCCGCAAAGCAATAAGATGAGCAGTAATGTGCAGATGTCTATTCCGCAACCGCCGTTATTGCCACAGCCACAGCATTGCAAAAGCATGATAAGGATTAAGATTGAGCAGCAGTCGCAACCGCCGTTGCCGCCGCCAAAGCCTCCAAAAAAGTTCATATGTACCTCCTAAAAATTTATCCTTGTGCGTGATGTGTGCTTACACATTAACATTTTATTAAGAAACGTGCATTTTTGTTACAACCTTTGTCAAAGTTCGACCTTTTTTTCTCACATATATATCAGCGCGCTACGCAAAATATTTTAGACTTAAACGGCTGAAATTGATTGACAATCATGTCGATTTATATTACAATAGGGCTATTGCTATAATAATGTGCTAAAGGGGTAATTATGGTTAAAAACAATTCAATCAAAAAAACTAGCATTTATAAAGGACTTTCACTTGCATTTGCGGGCGTTTTTGCTGCTTCGCTTATTCCTGTTAATGTAATTGAAACAAAAGCCGATTATATGATGGATGGCGCTGTTGGAAGCGAAGCCATCTATGTTCAAAACACTGTAAACAAAGCCAACAAGGGTGGACGTTATGAAATCCGCGCTGCTTACTTTGGCTCAGATGCTCAAATCCCAGTAGGCCTTTCTAACTATGCAGGATATTTGGTAAACTACGACGGATCAAACACAATTGAAGCTATCGAATCTAAAGTTGAAGTTACTTATGTTTCAACTGGTGAAAAAGTTGCAACAACAAAGAAAGAAGATTCTGTAATCAAATCTGCTGCTAAAGACGAAGCAGTTTGGGGAACATTTGAAGCAGCTTCAGCCGGCGAATATAAAGTAACATACTCAATGGACGTTACTGTTTCAGGCGAAAAGAGAACATTTGAAACATCAACAATCGTTTACAGCGAAGTTACAAGCGCTTACTTCGAATTTGATGAAAACTCAGAAAAGGTTATTCCATCAGTTTACGATGTTAAGATGCAAAGCACTCTTAAAAACATTTCTCTTCCTCTTCCAAAAGTTTTTGGAAAGAACGAAAAAGAAATCGAAGGTGTAACATTTATTGCAAACGGCGACACAACTGGCGTAGCAGACAAATATGTTGACATCTCAATCTCAGGTGGAGAAGGAACAGCTGTTGTTGATAAAGGCGGAGACAACTTCTATATCGACGCAAAATACTTCAACCCAGAAGATGCATCTTTTGCTGGCGAAGGAAACTACACAGTTAAATATGCTTATTATGAAGGTGGCCAATTCATCAAATCTATCACAAAAACTTTCAGCGTAAGCAAAGAATATTACAAAGATTACAAACTTGCACTTTCACAAAATGGATCACTTTCAACTGCTGTCACAGGCGTTGAAGCAACATTGCCAACACTTATTGGAAAAACTGATTCAAAAACAACACCTGCAAATGAAAATGTAAACATCTATTACACAGTAAAAGCTTACAGACAAAACGGATCATCATACTCAGAAGAAAAAGCTGAATCAATCAAAGACGGCAAATTTACTCCTTGGGCTGATGGAAACTATAAAATCGTTTATTCTGCAAAAGACTTCTATGGCAACACACAAGAATTGTCATTCTTCATCGACAGCGTAAAAGATACTCAAAGACCAGTTGCTAAAATCTACGACGCATCAGAAAAAGCAAACTATGTTGACGGCGATTATGCAAAGGGAATTAAAGAATACAAAGACGCTTCAGTTGCATTAAAGTCAAAGACAGGCGAAAAGAACATCATCGTTTATGCTGTCGGCGCTACTGACAACGTTGCAGACGGAATCAAATACACAAGAACAATCAAAACTTCATCAAGAACAATCGAAATCACTGATTACGCAGGATACAACCTTATTTTCGACTTTGATGAAACATCGTTCCTTGCAACAAACAAATATGTAGATTCAAAACTTTCAACCGAAGAAAAAGCAAACCTTAAAAACTGGCTTAAAGAAAACAAGTTCTTGATTGTTACAAACGACAATACAAAAACTGTTGAAGAAGGATATGCTTACGTTGACGCAACAACCACAAGCGACCTTATGCTTAAAGGTGATTCTTCAGGAAGAACATACACAATCGTTTATTCTGCTGAAGATGCTGCTGGCAACTCAAGCACACAACTTTCATATTCAATGTCAGTTATGAGCGGAGAATTTGAAGATACTGTTGCTCCAGAAGTAACATTCGTTTCAAACCTTAAAAACTCATACAGAACAAACTCTACAATTTCATTTGAAGCTCCAAGCGCAAGCGACGATGCCGATACAAGAATGAACGTTGTAACAGAATACAAATACAACACAGAATCAACTTGGAGAACTTTTGAAGACGATAAATACACAATCGACCTTTCAGAAGTTGAAGAACTTATTGCTGCAGGCGTAACACCAACAAGCCTTACAATCAGAGCTTATGCTGTCGACGACTATGGCAACAGAGGGGAATGGAGCAAAGACATCGCAATCGTTGACGTTAAAGATACACGCGTTCCAACAATTATCAGCGAAGTTTACAACACTCCAAACACAAGTGTTATCGAACAAAACACAGAAATCGTTCTTCCAACAATCAAATTGAAAGACGACAACGTAAACTATCTTAACGCAGAAGTATACGTAAACAGAGTTGACGGCGACAAGACCACAGCAATCTCAGTTTATGGCAAAAACGAAGTTAAAGATACACTTTTGGGCGTTTACACATTGCAATCAGGAAAAGTTGTTGCATCTTACCCTGGAAAATACCAAGTTAAAGTTGTAATCACTGACGCTGGAAATAACCAAATCACAACATTCTACAACTATGAAGTTGAAGGAAAAGTTATCGTTGAAGATCCTGTAATCACAGGCATCGGAACAACACTTGGATCATCAGGCGTTGGAGAAGTTGGGGAAGCAGTTGATCTTGGAACACCATCTATTGACTTTACAATCAACAATGAAACTCACGGAGTTTTTGGTGTTAAAGATGACGACTCAAAATCAGCATTCAACTACAACATTAAAGTTGTAAACGATGCTCCATCATCTTACAAATTCAACGAAAAAGAAGAAAACACATTCACAGCTTACGAAACAGGTTATTACAAACTTCAATATTTTGTAAAACTTAGCGTATACAACAAAACATTGTTTGAAGTAAACGAAGCAGGCACAGCTGTTGTTGAAAAATCAACATCAAACGCAGTTTATCCTCTTGCAAATGGCGACTTCATGATTGTTGGCGAAACAACTGTTAAGTATGCTAAAAACGTTGACGACAAATATTTAG
Source organism: Eggerthellaceae bacterium (assembly GCA_963602685.1). Taxonomy (GTDB): domain Bacteria; phylum Bacillota; class Clostridia; order Christensenellales; family UBA1242; genus Caccovivens. The sequence continues at coordinate 103,190 of CAVCJG010000001.1, forward strand.
TTTACGATCTCAGCTCAAACTTTGAACACGATGAAATCGGAACAAAAGTTTCAGGAACAAAATATTATCTTGACATTGCTGACGAAGTAGAACTTGTTGCTCCAAACGGACAAAAAGCAAACTTTGCTGTTGATGCAGATTCAAACACAATCACAATCAACACAACTAACGTTGTAGTATCACCATCAAGACTTGAAATGGATGACTATATTGCATACACCCTTACAAGCCAAGTATTAACACTTGAAGTTAAGGATACAAAAGCACCTGAAATGCTTACAGAATACAACTATCCAACAACTGCAAACGTTAATGACACAATCCAAATCCAAAAAGTTGAAGCAAAAGACGCATCAGCAAAAGGAATTGACCTTGCTAAGAGTTATGTAATCGTTTCAATCAAAGGTGGAAACACATCATACTCAAAACAATATTACTTGAACAAATGGACAGAAGAAAGCGACTATGACGCTGCAACTGGCAACATTAAATACAAAGTAACAAACAACGGAACTTGCACAATCACTTATTACGTTTATGACTATTCAGGAAACGTAAACTCAGATAAATCATACACAATCGCTGTTGGTGACTGCGAATCTCCAAAAGTTACTGTAGCTGAAAACTTTGTTAAAGAAAAATATTCACTTAACGAATTCAGCGAATCAAACCCACTTGTTTTAGACTTCAGCAAACTCACATTCTCAGATAACAAGACTGGCGAAGCTGCTCTTAAAGATACAGTTAAAGTTGTTTTGAAAAACACATCAACTGGAAACGAAGTTGAAAACAAAGGTGACGCAGAAGCAAACATTTACAGATTTGTTCCAACTGAAGTAGGAACTTATGAAATCACTGTTTCTGTAACAGACGAAGCTGGCTGGACAACAACAAAAACTGTTACATTCGAAGTTTCAGAAAAAGCTGAAAATGGCACAGAAGTTTATGAAGTTGTTGGAACAGTATTGATCGTTGTTGCTGTTGCTATCCTCGCTGCAGTTGTAACTTACTTTGTAGTAAGTGCCGTAAAACGCAACAAAAAAGCAAAAGGCAAAGCTAAGAAAGCTGACAAAGCAGAAAAATCAGATAAATAATTGATTTTATAAACAAAAGCACTAATTTCTAGTGCTTTTTTTATTCGCAAAACCGCTTGACAAAACATGGCAAAATTTGATATACTACACACGTATCCGCATAGGACTGGTTTGCAAGTCGCCGTCGGCGCACCACATCTTAGCGAGTTTGGATAGAGGAGGTAAAATTATGTTCGCAGTTGTTGCAACCGGAGGAAAACAATACACTGTTCAAGCAGGTGACGTTATTAAGGTTGAAAAACTTGATGCCAATGTTGGTGACAAAGTTAACCTTGACGTTCTCATGATTTCTGACGACAAAGGCGCTAAAGTTGGTTCAAAACTTAAAAACGCTGTTTGTGAAGCAGAAGTTTTAGGACAAGGCAAAGAAGATAAAGTTGTTGTTTTCAAATACAAAGCTAAGAAAAATGTTAGAACAAAACAAGGTCACAGACAACCATATACAGAAATCAAAATTTTGTCTGTGAAAGGTTAATATGACGAAAATTTATTTCACCCAAAACAATGGGGAATGGGTTGGATTTAGAATTTCAGGGCACACAGGAAAAGCCGAGGCTGGAAAAGATGTGCTTTGCAGTGCTATTTCCACAGCATCGCAAATGGCAGTGCTTGCAATCGTGCAAGTCGCAAAAGTCAAAGCAGAAGTTGAGATTAGAGATGGTTTTTTAAGTTTAGCGCTTGATCAGCCAAATCATGATACTCAGTTGATCATCGAATCGCTTTATCAATCACTTATGTCCATTTGTGAAAATGAAAAAAAATATGTTAAGTTGGAGGTTAAATATGTTTAATATAAATATTCAACTTTTTGCGCACCACAAAGGTGGTGGAAGCACTAAAAACGGAAGAGATTCTGCTGGTAAACGTCTTGGCGTAAAAGCTGCTGACGGACAAACAGTTTCAGCAGGTTCAATCATCGTTCGTCAAAGAGGAACAGAAATTTATCCAGGCGCCAACGTTGGTCTTGGAAAAGATTACACCTTGTTTGCTTTAACTGACGGAGTTGTTAAGTTTGGTTCTTCAAACGGCAAAAAGATTGTATCAATCATGTAATTTAAAGCCCGTAAGTCGCGGGCTTTTTTCTTAAAATAAAAAACTTTAATTATGGAATATATCAAGTTAAAAGATAAAATCATTATTTCGCCAACGGACGATTTCAACCCACAACACATTTTGGAGTGTGGGCAGATTTTTGATTTCAAAAAAATCGAAAACGGATATGAAGTTTGCTCGCACGGAAATTCGGCGGTCATTAAAGAAGTCGGTGGCGGCTATGAGATTTTGACATCTAATGTTGAATATTTTGAGAATTTTTTTGATTTGAAAACCGATTATTCAAAAATCAAGCGCAGTTTGTTAAAATTTGACATGATGAAAGAGCCAATCGAATTTGGCAAAGGTATCAGAATTTTGAAAAATGATTTGTTTGAAACGATGGTTTCTTTTATCATTTCGGCAAACAACAATATAAAACGCATACAAAAAATAATTTGGTCGCTTAAAGAAAAATGTAATGGCGGAAAAAGTTTTCCGTCGCATGAGCAGTTGAAAAACCTTTCAGTTGACGACCTTTATGCGGTTGGATTGGGTTATAGAGCGCCACAACTTTACAAGGCACTTAGACAGGTTGATGAAGCCACGCTCGCTGAATGGCAAAATCTTGATTCTGTTTCGTTGCGTGCAAAACTGATTTCACTTTCTGGAATTGGGCCAAAAGTGGCAGATTGCGTTTTGCTTTTTGGCTATGGCAGGGGTGATGTTTTCCCGGTTGATACTTGGATGAACAAAATGTATAACTTATACTTCGAGCCGCTCAGCGACCGAAAAAAGATTGCACAAAACTTAGTTGACATGTTCGGCGATTTGGCAGGGTATGCTCAGCAATATTTATTTTATTATCAACGCTCGCATTAAGCGAGTTTTTTTATGCCGCATATGCCTAATTTTTAAAAATGGGGTATTTACATTCAAGTCCGCCTATGATATAATAAAGACGTAGGAGGCAGGCTATGGAATTTGCAGAGTTCTTCACTCAAATGCATTGGTCCGTAATTGTCTTGCTTGCCGCCGCATTGATATTCCTGATAGTAGAGTTAATCGTCCCTGGGTTTGGTGTTTGGGGCATATCAGGCATCGTTTGCGGAGTCGCGGCAGTGGTTTGTGAGGCAATTTTTACCAAATCGCTTTTTGATGTTTTCTTTATGATATTCTTAATTTTGGCAGTTTTCACAATCCTGTTTGCGTTATTTTCATTTCTGTTTAGCAAAGGCTTCTTAAAAAAGACGCCACTTGTCGAAAACGGGACAGCACTCCCAAAAGATTATGGCAAAGACGAAAAATTGCAAGAGTTAATCGGCAAGGAAGGCAGAATCACTTCGATTTGCAAGCCTGTTGGGAAAGCAGAAATTGAAGGTGTAACATATACGGTTAGTTCAAAAGATTCCACAATCTTTGTCGGAGACAAAATCGTTGTTACAGAAATCAAAAATAATACTATCATCGTGAAATTTTTAGGAGGAGAAAATGAATAGTTTATTGTTGGCAATACAAGGTTGGGTCATCGCCCTTATAGTATTGAGTGCTATTTTGGCTGTTGGACTTGTAGTATTGTTTCTTTTAGTGCCAATGAAGCAGTGGTTTATCGCTCTCGTATCTGGCGCGCACTTGTCGATGATTCGACTTGCTGGTATGAAACTGAGAAAGGTTGATTACAGATTGATTGTTATGGCATACATAATGGCTAGAAAGGGTGGAATCGACATCAGCATTATCGATCTTGAAACACACTTCATGGCCGGCGGACACGTAGACAACGTTGTTAAAGCGTTGATCGCAGCAAACAGCGCAGGGGTAGGACTTACGGTTGACCTTGCAAAAGCTATCGACCTTGCTGGTAGTGACGTTGTTGAAGCGGTTGAAACTTGCGTTACTCCTAAAATTATCGAAGTAAATCAAATTGCAGCGGTTGCTCAAGATGGTATCGAAGTAAAAGTTAATGTTAAAGTTACTGTAAAAACAGACATTCATGAACTTGTCGGTGGTGCTCGTGATGAAACAATCATCGCCAGAGTTGGTAAAGGTATTGTAAGTTGCATCGGTGCAGCCGAAACATACAACCAACTTCTTGAAAATCCATCATCAATCGCAGAAGAAATCATGGCAAAAGGCCTTGACGATGGCACAGCATACGACATTGTTTCAGTCGACGTTTCAGATATTGATATCGGAAGAAACCTTGGCGCTAAGTTAGAAACAGAAGAAGCTGAGAAAAACAAACGTCTTGCTGAAGCACAAGCGGAACGCGTTAGATCAATGATGGTTGCTGAAGAACAAAAGCAAAAAGCTAAAACCCAAGAAATGAAAGCGGCAGTTCTTGCTGCTGAAGCAGAAATTCCTAAGGCTATTGCAAGTGCGATTCGCGATGGCAAATTTGGAGTTCTTGATTATTACAAATTGAAAAATCTTCAAGCGGACACCGCTATGCGCTCATCTATTGCAGGCATCGAACCTGACAGCGGAGACGGGGAGGCGTAAGCATGAACTGGCTATGGATAGTTTTAATTATTGTGGGCGCTGCCATAGCATGTGGTTTGGTTTTTGTGGTTGAGAAAAGAAAGAAAATTTTCAAAAGACACACAAAAGAAGAAAAAAAGGCTAAAAAAGAAGCAAAACTTGCTAAAAAAGCAGCAAAAAATGCACCTGCTATGCCGCCAGAACCTAAAAAACAAGAAGACGAAATCAGTTTTAACGAAAAGCAAATCGAAATCATCGATGATGCAAAAATTGAAAGCGAACAATATACTCCGTCTGAAGATTTCGTAGAAACCGACATGACTCAATATGTTGGCATTCCTCGCAGAATGCCTCGTCGCGTTGTTCCAACCGATTATGACGAAACGGATTACGACGACGCGCGCCCAGGCCTTAAAGAACAATTACGTTCACTTTCGCCTGAGATGAAAGCAGTTGTGTTTGCTAATCTTCTTGACAGAAAAGACGATCAATTCTAAATAAAATTGAACATGCATAATTTACCTTGTGAGGGAATGCGCGTGTTCAATTTTTTTGATGAGTTAAAAAAAACCTTAAAAAACGAAAAGTTTATTGACAAATACAATATAGTTCTCGTTTCTGGCAAAATGTTGTATGCTGAAGGGCATACAGGCATTTGTCAACTTTCAAGCGAAGTCATTTCATTCAAATACAAGGGTGGCATCATCGTTGTTGAAGGCAAGGGGCTTGTGCTGAACGAACTTCTTGAAACCACGCTTAAAATCACTGGCGAAATTAAAAAGGTTGAGGCTATGTGATGAAAAGAAGTTATCATCTTTTTGAAATTAAGGGGCTCAACCAAGAAAGATTTTTCAACCAAGCGGCAAAAAAATATCATTTGTTTGAAATAAATCGCCAGCAGAAAAACACCGCATCGTTTAAAGTTGATTTTAAAGACAGAAAAAAAGTAAGAAAAGAGTTGCTGGGCGCTGGTTTTGAAATTACGTTTGAAAAAAGCGGCGGATTGCTTTTTTTATTGTCAAAGTTTTTTGTTTGTTATGGCTTGATTGCCGGGATTTTGCTGTCGGCGATAATCTACGCTATTCAATATAAGTTTGTCCAAAAAATCGAAGTGTGGGGAGTTCAAGAAACCAGCCAAATTCAAAGTTTTGTCGAAAAAAACTTGCCGTCAAAAAACAAGCGTGCGATTGATACAAAACAGATTGAGCAACAAATAAAAGATGAATTTGATGGCATCAGTTTTGCAAGCGCTGCCATTGTTGGGCAGACTCTTATTATAAACGTCAAAGATTCGATTATCCCTCCGGAAATGCAGGGCGAGTTTGCTCCGCTTGTTTCGCAATATGACGGCATTGTGACGTCAATTTCGCTTATTCAAGGAACGCTACGGGTAGAAGTCGGTGATATTATTCAAAAAGGGCAAATTCTGGTTGAAGGCAAGGTCACAAATGCACAAGGCGAAGTTTTACTTTTGCAGCCTAAAGCGGATATTGTTATGGATATTTGGTGCGAGGGCGAAGAAACGCATTATGACAGCAAGATGGTGACCTATCGCACGGGCAGAAGCAAAACCGAAAGCAAAATCTATTTGTTTGGCAAGGAATTTTATTCGCATTCTGACCCGCTGAAATTTGATAGTTTTGAAGTGGAATCTTTTTCGCAAATGTTGACAAACAACAATATTTTGCCGTTTAAAGTTGTTAAAAATGTTTATTATGAGACCAAAACTGAACTTGTTGAAAGCACTTTTGAAGAAAAGAGAGAAGAGTGCGTCGCCAAAGCAAAGTCAAACTGCTTGCAAAAAATGCCCGATTGTGCGATAATAAAAAACGAAGATTACAAAATAATAGAAGGGGCGGGCTGGACGAAAGTCAGATGCACAATCACCGCCAGTGTAAAGGTTACAGGAGACAATGAAAGTATATACAAACAAACCAAAACTTCTTAAAACAGAAATATTTGATGAAGCATTAAAATTGACCGAAAATGATGTTCCTTGCGTAAGCATGGGCGTTAGATTTGTTTCGCGCCATAAAATCAAAAAACTGAACGCTATGCATCGTGACATAAACAAAGTCACTGATGTTTTGTCGTTTCCTATGTTTGATACAAAGCGCAAACATACGCTTGCTAGTTTTGAAAGCGAACGCGACCCAATTACAAAAGAACTTGAAATAGGTGACATTGTCATATGCACTCATGTGGCAAGAGCGCAGGCGAGAAAATATAAGCATTCTTTTGAACGTGAAGTAAACTTTTTGGCGCTTCATGGCTTGCTGCATTTGCTTGGCTATGACCATATGACGCCACGCGACGAAAAGCAAATGTTTTCACTTGCCGAAAGCATTCTATCTGCGGCAGGATTGAAGAGAGGTGAAAATGTATAAGTTTGGATACGTTGCAATTTTAGGAAAGCCAAACGCCGGCAAAAGCACGCTGATAAATTACTTGGTCGGCATGAAACTGGCAATCGTTTCGCCAAAGCCACAAACAACGCGCGACAATATTTTAGGAATCTACACTTCTAAAAATTCGCAACTTGTTTTTATCGACACGCCGGGGATACATAAAGCGACTTCTCATCTTGACAAATTTATGATGAAAAACGTTCGAACCGCAAAGGCGGGCGCAGACGTTGTTTTGTATTTGCTTGACAGCAGCATCGCACCTGACCCAGACGAAATCGAACATATCGAGAAAATGAAAGCGGACGGCATTAACTTGGTCGTTGCGGGCTCAAAACTTGACAAGAAAAAAGTCGACTTTGACTGTGATGTGTATTTTTCTGCTTTGACGGGCGAAAATGTTCCACTTTTAATTGAAAAAATACTCAAATTCATTCCATCATCAAGGACGAAAAACTTTTTATACGATGCTGACGAAGTGACCGACAAGCCGGTTAAGTTTATAATCAGCGAATACATAAGAGAATCGGCGCTAAAACAGCTCAAAAAAGAAATTCCGCACGGCATTGCTGTAGTTGTAACAAAATTTGAAGAAACGCCTAAAATCGCCAATATTGAGGCTGAAATCGTGTGCGAAAAACCAAACCATAAAGGAATCATCATCGGAAAGGGCGGTGCAACACTTAAAGCAATCGGCATCGAATCGCGCACCAACGCCGAGCAGTTACTTGGTAAAAAAGTTATGCTTTCGCTTTTCGTCAAAGTTGAAGAAGGTTGGAAAGATAAGCCAAACAAATTGACAGGACTTGGTTACAATTAAAAAAAGGTCTCTCAGTCGAGAGCCTTTTTATTTTGTTTTGATTTTTGTTTTATATTTTACACTGTCGCGGGCACAACTTCATGGTTTTCCCATATATTGAATAGTGAACCCACTACGCAAAAGAGGAAATCATGAGTGACACAGCCCAGGTAATTTTCGGCATATGCTTTATTTTTTTAATGACTAGTCTGGGCTCCGGACTGGTATTTTTATTTAAAAACAAAATTGGCGACAAAACAAATAAACTGCTTGTAGGTTTTTCGTCGGGGATTATGATCGCCGCGTCAGTTTGGTCGCTTTTGATCCCCGCAATAGATCAGTCTGCAAGTTATGGAGATCTGCAATTTCTGCCGGCAGTAATTGGTTTTTTAGCAGGCGGCATATTTTTGCTTGCAATCGACCTAATTTGCAAGTTGATTGATAAAAAATCCAATAAAAATGACGATTTTGCACCATCAGGCCTTAAAAAATCTTCAAAAATTTTTATAGCGATGACACTGCACAACATTCCAGAGGGCCTGGCTGTTGGCGTCGCATTTGGCGGAGCGTGGGCGAGTGGAAGTTCGACGGCGATTTCGCTTGCGCTCAGTATTGCGATCGCTGTTGGCATTCAAAACTTTCCTGAAGGCGCGGCAATTTCGATACCGATGAAACTTGCAACTGGCAGCAAGGCAAAAGGCTTTTGGCTTGGCGTGCTCAGCGGCGTTGTCGAGCCGATTGCAGCTGTTATAGGCTTTTATTTGGCGTCAACCATAACGGCGATAATGCCATGGGTGCTATCGTTTGCGGCTGGCAGCATGATTTATGTTGTTGTAAACGAACTGATGCCAGAGCTAAGCACTGGCGAAGGAAGCGCGCTTGGCACATGGGGAACGATGATAGGTTTTATGCTCATGATGGCGCTTGATGTCGGGTTGGGATAATAAAAAAAACTCACTGAGTAGTGAGTTTAATCATTTCCAAGTAAATAATCAGTAGAAACTTTGAAAAATCTTGCAAGTTTTATGATTGTTTCAATGTTTGGTTCCGAACGACCTTGTTCGTAACTTGCATATGTAGTATCAGCAACCTGCAAAAATGAAGCCATATCGTTTTGTGTAAGCCCTTCTGAAATACGAAGTTCTTTCAAAATGTCCTTAAAGTTTTTCATAATTATATTATGTAAGATTTAACAAATAAAAGCAACCAAAACCCAATAAAAAAATCTAGCCGATGGCTAGATTTAGATGGCAGGGGTGGAAGGGGCGACGCGTAAAGAAAACAAGCCG
>CAVCJG010000001.1:112388-204505 GCA_963602685.1 Eggerthellaceae bacterium
AATATAAATAAAAAAATCTAGCCATTGGCTAGATTTAGATGGCAGGGGTGGAAGGGGCGACGCGTAAAGAAAACAAGCCGGTGTGCTTGTTTTTAGCGAGAGAGCGAAGCGAACAACAAGCCGGGAGCGACTTGTTCGCGGTCAGGCCGACAGGCTCGAACCTTGGTTCGATTCCTTAAAATATAAATAAAAAAATCTAGCCATTGGCTAGATTTAGATGGCAGGGGTGGAAGGAATCGAACCCTCCTCTGGAGTTTTGGAGACTCTTATTCTACCGATGAACTACACCCCTATGAACGTTTATTATTTTATCAAAACAATTAAGCTTAGTCAAGTGTTTTGATTTTTTATTTTAATAATGTATAATATTTCTATGCAAACAAAAAGGATTGTCTCAAATCATCTTGAAAGCAACACGTATGTCGCAAGCTTAGCCGATGAGTGTGTCATTATTGATTCTGGCGCGGAAATAGGCGACGTAATTAAAGCGGTCAATGGAAAGAGAGTTGTTGGAATTTTGCTCACTCATGGTCACTTTGATCATGCTTTCAATATTCTTGAATATGCAGCATATTTTTCGTGCAAAATTTATGCTTCTAAAAAAGCAGAAATCAACTTAAGCGATCCAAACAAAAATTATGGCGAAAACTTTGCTATAAGTGATTTTAAAGATTTTGTTTGGGTGAATGATGGCTCTGTGCTGTCGCTTGGAAAGCATTTTAATATTTCGTGTTATGCTTTGTCTGGGCACAGTGCTTGTTGCATGGGATATTTGATTGAAAACACTTTGTTTGCGGGCGATTTTTTGTTCAAACAAGGTGTCGGCCGAATGGATTTGCATGATTCAAGCAAACAAAGCATGCTTTCTTCGCTGCAAAAAGTCAAAACAATTCCTTTTGAGATTGTGGCAAGCGGGCACGGCGAAATATCGACAGCCGCCGAGCAAAAACGAAACATAGAAATCTTTATCAAATTTTTATCACGTTAGGAGGGAATATGCAAGAAACAGAAGTTACGGTTCAATTATTAGACGACTTTGACACTATCAACAAAATACTTTCAGATCAAGGTTTTAAAATGCTGGAAAATTATCAAATCAATGATTATTATTACAGCAAGTATGACTTTATTAAAGAAATGCCATATCCTGAAATGATCAGAAATTCATTTTTGGTGCGTGACATAATTGACGACCATCCTTTTGCAATGCTTACATACAAAGATAAAAAATTCGACGATAAAGGCAATGTAATTTCAGAAGAAAAAACTAAACTCAGAATTGCAAGCGCAACTGAAGCATTAGAAATTTTTAATAAAGCGGGATTAAATATGTGGTGCAATCTCTGCCAAGACCTGTTTGTTTATGCCAAGGGCGATGTGAGTTTTTATGTGCAAGTGGTTAAAGATTTGGGCATCTTTTTAGAGTATGAAGACGAAGCGATGCAAGGACTTAGCGAACAAGAAAAAATTGAGAAGATGATTACAAACATTAAACTTTTAGGCTTAAACATTGGCGATGATTATTTCTGCAAAAAAGTTTATATGAAAGTTATGAGTGAAAATAAAAATTAAAATAAAAATAAAATAAATAAAACAAATAATTATTTTGCTTTAAAAACCTGCAAAATAATTATTTTTTTTGATATTTTTAACATTTTTAATTGTTTTTTATTAAATTATTATTTTTTGACGCGTAAATCTTTGCCGTCAAGTTCGATTAAAATTGATTTATTTTTATCGACAAGACGTGAGAAGATTCTTTCGTCATATCTTTCCATAATGTCGTCAGGGAAGAGATTTGTTGTTATCACTGTGGCGAGTGAGCGAACTTGGCGTTCGTTTATTAAAAGGTAAAGATATTCTCTTGTGACATTTCTATAAACGGGTTCTGTGCCAAGGTCATCAATGAAAAGCACGTCAGGATAAAGCAGCGCTTTAATAAGATTTTCTTTCTCATTTTCGCTTGCTGTGTGAATTTCAAGAAACTTTTGGTTTAGGTTGAACGCTGTCATTATTTGTGCAATTTTGCCTTGCGCAATTATTTCGTTTGCCATGCATTTTAAAAGGTGAGTTTTGCCAGTGCCAGTTTGTCCGCAAAGCACAACCGTCTTTTTGTCCGAGTCAAGTTTGCACCACTTTTGCATAAGCGCGTAAATTTTTTGCGCCTTTGCAGGATTGTCGAAAAGTTTAAAGTTTGACGCTGAAAAATCTTCAAGTTTATCAAAGCCGCTGTCTTTGCGAAGCAGCAAAGCGACTTCGCGGTTGAAGCATTCACAATACTTTCCGTCCACTTTGCCTGTGTCGTGGCAAATAGGGCAGTTGTAAGTTGCAAAGATGTTGCCTATGCCAAGTTTATTTTGAATAGTGGCAAGCCTCTTTTTGGATTCTGCAAATTTTTTGCCGTCATTTTTTACGCCAAAAGCTTCGTCTTTTGCAAGTTCAATTTCTGCTTCGCGATATTCTTGATATGCTTTTTTAAATTCGTCATTTTTAAGAGCGTCAATCAAATGCTGTTTTGCCAAATTGTCGTTGGCTTCGCGGCGTTGTCTGATTATGCCCATTGCTTGGCTTAAAAGTTGTTGTTTCATCGCGCCTCCTATAATTCAATCTCGTCGATAGATTGAATCATCGCTTGATAGTCTTCTTTTGAATAACTTCTGCCTTTCACTTCACTATTTGGAAGAGGTTTTGCCACCGTGGCAGCAGGGGCGAACTTTTGCGCTTCTTCTTTTGTTTGAATTCCCTTTTCGTGCCATGAAGCAAGCAGCCTTGCCATATAAGGAAGAGGTGAGAGTTTGTCGTTTGAAAGCGAAGCAGCGTATTCGATGATTTCGTCGCTCATTTTCCAGTTGAAAGTCCAGTTTTTGTAACTTTCGCGGTCAAAAGAATTAACTTTGCGTGAAATGTTAAGCATTTCGAGAATCTTTTTAACCTTTTTGTCTTCTTCGGCGACTTGGGCGAGATATTGGTCGAGTGCGGCCATTGTGAGAATGCCGAGTTTAAACAGTTTTTGAATGAGCCCGTTCAAGCCTTCAAGTGAGCGGATTGAAGATTTAAAAGCATAGGTTGCAAGTGACAAAAGCGCTTCTTCTTCAAATCCCATTTCAAGCCAAGGCAAAATGTAGTTTTCAATTTCGCTGTCAAGGCTTTCATAATAAACGCCAAGGTTTTTGTTGATTTGTTTAGCCAAAGCAAAAGTTGCGTCTTTTGTTTCGTTGTAATGTTTGATTTCGCTGACAGACATTTTTCCGCTTAAAAAGTATTTTTCAAGCATGCCGTTGAGTCTTTCAAATCCGCCTTTTTTCTTCATGCTTTTTGCTACAAACAAAATCGCGTCGTCTTCAAAGCCCATGCCGTCCGTCCATTTTTGATACATTTCACGTTCTTCGATGAATGCGTTGCGTTTGAGCCCAAGAGCTTTTAATATTTCGCCAAGTGACGACGATGTTTGCTCCATCTGCATCAACTTTTCTTCAACTTGCGAAGCGGTGAGGATGCCGTCTTTAGCCCAGTTTTTTGCCACGGTTAAAATATAGTTGTATCCAACTGCTTTTTGTTTGTTTTCAACGCAATAGTTGATTATCATCAAAAGCGCTTCTTGTTGCATATGCGATGTTTCTAAGAAATCGTAATATTCGCCATATTCAGTTTTTGAAATTTCGCGTTTGCCCTTAAAAAGTTCTTGCGCTTGTGTGTTGAAGACTTCATACTTTTCAGGCTTGTAAAGTCGCGAGCCGTTTATGATGTCTTTAAGGGGCTTGTAAAGAACTTGAATAGGATAGGTTGAAAGCACTTGCACAAGGCCTTGCTCTTCCCAATATCTAAAAGCGGTTTCAAGGTCAAGGTCGCTCATGTTGAGTTTTTGTGCTACTTTTTCAAAAGTGTTGTCCATTTCAAGATTATTCTTTGCCAAATAATAGCCATAAAGATAAACTTTGACGCAGTCGTCTGGTGCGCCAGGTAAAAAGTTTTCAAAAAAGAGATTGTCTATTTCGATTTTGTTGTTTGCGATTGATTCGGTTGAAAATTTACAAAAACTCATTTTATTTCTCCAGTAATGAAAGTTTATCACAAAAATTGGATTTGTCAAAGAATTTTCTTTTACTTTCATGAATATCTTAAAGCATGAAAAAGATTGTTCCATTATTTTTTTGCGCGTGCCTTGTCACGCTGTGCGGATTGTTTTGCGGCTGCGAGCAGCAAAATCAACTGACAAATTATGACATTTTTATAACTTACAACGACCTTACTAAAACCGCCGAAGGAAGCGTTGTTTGCGATTATTTTAACTCGTCCGATAATGCGCTTTCGCTGGTTATGTTTGACCTTTACGCCAACGCGTTTTCGGAAGCAGCTGACGGCATGGCAGTGGGCGTTTCAAGCGAAGCAAAAGCCTATCCAAACGGCAAGAGTTATGGCGGGATTGCGATTTCTGACGTCAAGGTAAATTCAAACAAAGTCGACTTTTCACTTGAAGGCAAAGCGGATACAAAGTTGTGCGTTCCGCTGGTTGAGAATTTGTTTCCGGATGAGCGCGCAAAAATTGAGATAGATTTTTCGATAAATTTGCCAAACATCAACCACAGATTTGGTTGGGGCGACAATGCTGTAAACTTTGCAAACTTTTATCCAGTGGCGTGCAGATACACCGAAGGTGACGGCTTTTGCAAAGATGAATACATCGCAAACGGCGACCCATTTTGCAGTGATGTGGCAAATTATAGCGTGACAGTTAGTTATCCGCAAAACATGAAAATCGCGTGTGGCGGCGACGATATAAAATCGCGCACAAACGGCGAGCTGCTCACAACGACATTCACATCAAAAAATGTGCGTGATGTTTCGTTTGTATTGTCAGAAAAGTTTAGCCACATAAGTGCTAAAACTGGCAAAACAACAATCGATTATTTTTATTATGACGACTCTGACGCTCAGGGCTCGCTTGCATCGGCAACTCAAGCAGTCGAATTTTTTAACGATAAGTTTGGCGACTATCCATATTCAAACCTTGCCGTAGTTCAAACAAACTTTGTGCATGGCGGAATGGAATATCCACGGCTGGTCATGATTTCAGATCAGGTTAGGGGCGAAGATTACAAGTATGTCATAATCCATGAAATTGCGCACCAGTGGTGGTATGGCGTTGTTGGAAATGACGAATACAACGAGCCTTGGCTTGACGAAAGCCTGACCGAATACAGCACGGCGTTGTTTTATGAAAATCACGATTCGTACGCGCTTAGTTATGACAGCATTGTAAACGGCGCAAGCGACACCTACAAATTTTTCCTTAAAATTTATGGCTCAGTGACAGGTGAAGTTGACACCAGCATGAATCGCAGTCTTGACGAATTTAAAACCGAACCTGAATATGTCAACAACATATATACGCGCGGGATTTTAATGTTTGATGCGCTTAGAAGCGTGCTTGGCGAGCGTAAATTTTATGCGTGCTTAAAAACTTATTATCAAAAATATTCTTTCAAAATCGCTTCGACTGATGATTTTATCGATTGCTTCAGCCGAAAATCGGGAATAAACCTGCAAAGTTTTTTTGATAGTTGGCTGAATGGGAAAGTTGAGTTTGTCATCGAATAATATAGGCCAAGGCGGCCACATCATTAAAAATGGCTATTGACAAGTTTGGCATTCTGTGATAAAATTAAACACGTAAAAGAAACTAAAAAGGAACTACAAATGGCAAAAGTTAAAGGCTTTTTAAAAGCAAAAAATCCAAAAGAAGTTTTAAGAAAAATAGGAAAGGGCTTAATAGTATTTGTGTCGCTAGTAGGACTTGCGACAGCTGCATATTGCGCTTGGAAATATTCTAAAAAAGATAAAGTTGAAGTTGGGGCACTTGACAGAGAGCCATCTATTTCACAATCAGAAGATACTAACAACAATGATTCAAAATATGAAAAACCAGACAACGACTCAAAAAACGATGGCCAAATCCATGATGAAGATGGCAAGAATGATATAAACAGAAACGAAGAGGAAGAAGATGCATATGGCGTAATCAAAGTTGGCCAAAAAGCAAAATGGAATACTAATTCAAACACACTTACTCTTTAAAATTTCAAGCGGCGTTTAAGTGCCGCTTTTTTAATGCGGCCAGTCAAAAAATATTTTTAAAATAAACAAAAAAAGTTGTTAAATCACTTGAAAAAGTCTTAAACATATGATAAAATATCTAAGACTTCGAGTGGTCCGCTTAAAAAATTTAATGAACACTTTGTCGAAAATCTGAAAAAAGGAGATAAGTCAAATGGCAAACATCATCGATCAAATTGAAAAAGAAAACATGAAAGTTGAAATTCCTGAATTTAATGTCGGCGATACTGTTAAAGTTGGTGTTCGTATTAAAGAAGGGGATAAAGAAAGAATTCAAGGCTTTGAAGGCGTTGTTATTGCAAGAAGAAATGGCGGAATCAGAGAAACATTCACTGTAAGAAAAATCTCAAACGGTGTTGGTGTTGAAAGAACATTCCCACTTCACTCACCACTTGTTGCTAATGTTGAAGTGACAAGAAAAGGTAAGCCAAGAAGAGCAAAACTTTACTATGTTAGAGACCTTACTGGCAAAGCTGCTAAGATTAAATCTGCAGACAACAACTAATCATGCTAAACAAAACTTCGCAATTATGCGAAGTTTTTTTGTTGCTAAAAATTTTTATTTGACCGAGTTTTTGTTTGCCTAATTTGGGCTCGTTTGCTATACTTAAACCATATTAAGGAGAAATGATGCTTTCAAAAATACATAGTTTTGGATTGCAAGGAATCGACGGATTTATGGTCGAAGTTGAAGTCGACATCAATTCAGGTTTGCCTAGATTTGACGTTGTAGGGCTTGCCGACACCGCCATTAAAGAATCAAAAGAGCGTGTTCGTTCGGCAATTCGAAATTCAGGATATGGCTATCCAAACAAACGCATAACTGTCAATCTTGCACCTGCTGATGTGAAAAAAGAAGGCCCACTTTATGACCTTCCAATAGCGGTGGGAGTGTTGTGCGCAAGCGGCGACAACGAAATAAAAAATCTCACATCGCAAAATGCGGGCAATTATGTGATTTTGGGCGAACTTTCACTTAATGGTGAAGTTAAAGCTGTGCGCGGAGTGCTGCCTATTTTGATTTCGGCGCGCAAAGCCGGTTTTAAAAATTTTATTGTTCCTTCGGCAAATGCTTTGGAAGCAAGTTTTATTGAAGGGATAAATGTTTATCCTGTTTCGTCGCTTGATGAATGTGTTTGCTTTATTTCTGGTCAAAAAATTATTTTGCCAGTTTCTTCGCAAAAGTTTGAAAGCGAAACATCTGCCTCAGTTGGTGGGCTTGATTTTAAATATGTAAAAGGTCAGCCAAGGGCAAAGCGTGCTCTTGAAATTGCAGCAGCCGGCGGCCACAATGTTTTGATGATTGGCCCTCCGGGCAGCGGAAAAAGCATGCTTGCAAAATGCTTTCCATCAATTTTGCCTGACATGACTTTTGAAGAAGCACTTGAAGTAACAAAAATTCATTCGATAGCGGGCGAACTTGATTTTAAAAAAGGAATCGTCACCACAAGACCTTTCCGCACACCGCACCATTCTGCTTCGGCAGTAAGCCTGACGGGCGGAGGTCAACATTCTAGACCGGGCGAAATTTCACTTGCTCACAACGGCGTGTTGTATCTTGATGAAATGCCAGAATATCCACGACAATGTCTTGAAATGCTTAGACAGCCATTAGAAGACGGAGTGATTACAGTCGCACGAAGCGCGCAAACAATCACTTATCCGGCAAACTTCACGCTTATTGCAAGCATGAACCCATGCCCATGCGGAAATTATGGCAGTAAAGATAAAGAATGCAAATGCACTCCATCACAAATACATAAATACTTGGCGCGAATTTCAGGGCCAATACTTGACAGAATTGATATTCATGTCGAAGTTGACAATGTCACATTTGACGATTTGCGCTCGCAGTCGCAAGAAGAGAGTTCTGCCGACATAAAAGCCAGAGTTGACAAGGCAAGAGACATTCAACTGGAAAGGTTTAAAAATTCAAAAACCTTTTCAAATGCAAAGATGAGCGTGCCTGCAACCAAAAAATATTGCGTTCTTTCAAAAGAATGCGAAGAGCTGCTTAAATCAGCGTTCACAAATTTGAAACTTTCAGCGCGTGCGCACGACCGCATATTAAAAGTTGCTCGCACAATCGCTGACCTTGAAGGTGAAAAAGATATTTTGCCAGAGCACATAGCCGAAGCAATAGGCTATCGCTCGCTTGATAGAAAATATTTATAAGGAAAACATGAACAAAAACGATTTTATTAAATTTTTATCTGCTTTTGAATTGTCGCAAAGCAAGATAACAAAGATTTTGGACGCACTCAACGGAGAATATTCTTTTGAAAAGTTTTGTTTTGACGACCAAGTAGAAAAGATTTTGGGAGACGATTACACATCAATTTCAAGAAAGAGCAATCAAAAATATTTTGATGCTTATCTTGCAAGGCTTGAAGAAAAGGGCATAAAACTTTTAACAAGCGAAGATGAAAACTATCCCGAAAAATTTGATAAAATTGAAGACAAACCATATTACATTTTTTATAAAGGCGATATAAGTTTACTTACAATGCCAAGTGTTGGAATTGTCGGCACGCGTTCGCCATCAAATTATGGCTGCGTTGTCACCGAGCGTTTTGCAAAAGACCTTGCCAGCGCAGGGGCGGTGATTATAAGCGGGCTTGCATATGGAGTTGACAGCATCGCACATCGTCAAGCACTTGCCGTAAATGGCAAAACCGTTGCGGTTCTTGCAGGTGGATTTGACAACGTCTATCCATCCGAGCATCATGCTCTGTTTGATGAAATCGCCGAGAAAGGGCTTGTGATTTCAGAGCATAGGCCAGACATAAAGTCGCTTAAATTTAATTTTGTTCATCGCAATCGTCTTGTTGCCGCGCTTTCAGATGCGCTGCTTATCACTGAGGCAGGTGCGAAAAGCGGAACAACCATAACCAAAGATTTTGCACTTGATTATGGCGTGCCAATTTATGCAGTCCCAGGCAACATCACATCATCAAAAAGTGACGGAACAAACAATCTTATCGCGACAATGCAGGGGATTTGTTTGATAAATTCAGAAAATTTAATCAGCGACCTTGGACTTGAGCGCAAAAAATCTGCAGTTATGCAACTTTCAATCAACGAACAAGCAATCGTCGACGCGCTCTCTTTGGCGGGACGCACAATCGACGAGTTGCAAGAAAATACAAAATTACCTATATCAAAGTTGAACAGTCTTTTGACATCGCTTGAAATTAAAGGTATAATAAAAAGAATGCCGGGCGGAATCTTCATGCTCGGTTAGGAGGATAAATTTTGAATCTAGTGATAATTGAGGCACCAGCCAAAATTGGAGCGTTGAAAAAATATTTAGGCAATGATTATGATGTGTTTGCTACAAAAGGACACATCCGTGATTTGCCGGCAAAAAGTTTTGCACTTGATATGCACAACAATTTCGAACCTAAATACGAAATCATGCCAGACAAAAAACAACTCATCTCCGAACTTAAAACAAAAGCCGCCCATGCAGACAAAGTCTACATCGCGACCGACCCGGATAGAGAAGGAGAAGCAATCGCTTGGCACATAGCAACAATTTTAGGAATTCCAGAGCACGAAAAATGCCGTATTCAATACAACGAAATTTCAGAAAAGGCTGTTAAAAACGCGCTTTTGCATCCACGTGAAATTGATGAAAGCCTTGTAAACGCACAGCAGGCACGCCGCGTGCTTGACCGCATAGTTGGTTACAAACTTTCGCCAATCATCTGCAAAAAGATTCAGCCACGAATCAGCGCGGGCAGAGTTCAGTCAGTTGCACTTAAACTTGTTGTTGATCGTGAAAAAGAAATTGAAGCATTCGTTCCAGACGAATATTGGCCAGTTTCTGCATTTTTAACAAAAAATAAAGAAAAATTTAAAGCAAATCTTGAAAAAAAGCACGGGAAAAAGTTTTTGCCTAAAAATGAACAAGAGGCAAAAGAGGTTGTTTCATGTGTTCAAGGAAGTGAATTTAATGTAGACAAAATCAAAAAATCAGTCACAAAATCTCACGCTCCAGCACCTTTTACAACATCAACCATGCAACAAGACGCTTTAAACAAAGCAGGCCTTAGCGTTAAGCGCACAACCGCATCGGCTCAACAACTTTATGAAGGTGTTGAAATTGCCGGCGAAGGAAAACTTGCGCTTATCACTTACATCAGAACAGACTCGACTCGTGTTTCTGTTGACGCGCAAAATGCTTGCCGTGAGTTTGCAAGAAAAATGTATGGCGACAAATTTGTTCCAGAAAAGCCAAACATTTATGCCGCAAAAGCATCGGCTCAAGACGCGCACGAAGCCATCAGACCTATCAACATGAATGTTACACCTGAAAAAGTGAAATCTTCGCTTTCTCCAGACAACTATAAACTTTACAAACTCATCTACGAGCGTTTTCTTGCCAGCCAAATGAGCGAAGCGATTTATTCAAATGTCACCGCAACGCTGTCAAGCAATGGCTATGAATTTAAAGCAGTTGGCAAAACTCAAGAGTTTGCAGGTTATACGGCTGCTTATAAAGAATATGAAGGCGACGAAAAACAAGAAATTTCACGTCTTCCAATTTTAGAAGAAAACGAAAAACTAAACGCAGACGAAATCAAAACTGAACAAAAATTTACAAAGCCACCTGCACGCTACACCGAAGCGACTCTTGTTAAAGCGATGGAAGAAAAGGGGATTGGAAGACCTGCAACTTATGCGGCAACAATCATGGTTATTACGTCGCGTGAATACGTTTCAAAAGACGGAAAATATCTTGTGCCAACCGAACTTGGCAGAAAAGTAACCGAATATCTTGAAAAGTTTTTCAGTTCGGTTATCAACGTAAAATTCACCGCTTATATGGAAAACCGACTCGACGACATCGCATCCAATAACGATGATTGGCATGTTGTTGTAAACAACTTCTGGGACGGCTTTTCAAAACTGCTTTCAAAGTCTGACGCGTCAGGATTTTCACTTCGCGCAGAACCTGTTGAAACGGATATTGTGTGCGATAAATGCGGACACAAAATGCTGCTTAGAGAAGGCAAGTTTGGCAAATTTTTGGGCTGCTCAAACTTTCCAAAATGCAAAAATATCATGCCTTATGAAGAGCACAAAAAAGTGGTCGGAAAATGTCCTGACTGCGGCGGGGATATGGTGGAACGCAAATCGAAAAAAGGCAAAACCTTCTTTTCATGTTCAAACTATCCAACCTGCAAATTTATGAGTTGGAATCCAACAACAGGCGCTCGTTGTCCAAAGTGCAACGCTCCGCTTATAATCAAATATAAAAAAGTCGTATGCTCAGAGTGCGACTATAAAGAGCAATGAGAAATATAGTAAATATAATTGGTGGGGGATTTGCTGGAGCAGAGGCAGCGCTTACACTCGCAAACTTTGGAGTGGAAGTGCATCTTTTTGACGAGCATTCTCCGCTTGAGAGTTTGACTTATGAAAAAGCGATAAGTCAAACTTTTTTAAACGAACTTTCAGCGCTAGGGGCAGAAAGCGAACTTAGCAATAATTTAACGATTTTGAGGCAAAAAACGCTTCAAAAACTGCAAATTAACGATAAAATCAAGATTTTTAACGAAAAAGTGGGTGTATTTTCACTTTATGAGCCAACAATTATTGCGTCCGGAACTAACACTGCAAGCCAACTTTTCAATCAAATTTCTCACATCGTTGGCGCGCATAATTGCAAAAGACACAGTTTTTCACCGCTGATTTTAGAAGGAAAAATTGAAGGAATAGAAGACGAAAATTACGTCTATGTTTCTGTTCCGCAAGAGTCGCTATCGCAAATTTGTGCCTATTTAAAACAATTTCAATCGGCGCATGAGAGCATCGAAAATTGGGCTGCAAGCGGATTGCAACTGCTAAAAGCAAAGGCATTCAAACCTGTTTTTGTGGCAGGAAAAATTATTCCGAATTGTTTAAAATTTCACAAGCACAACAAAAAATTTGTGCTGCACAATGCGCAAACATTTTTAAATGAAACTCAACAAGCGCAACTTATTTCGTTTATTCCAGCACTACAAAACGCAACCATATCAAGTTTTGTCGAAGCAATTTCTTGCACGCGAATTCTTCCAATTTGCGTCAATAATTATTTGCAGTGCACGCGCAATGAAAACATCTATTTTGCCGGCGCTGTGTTGGGCTTTGACGGCGAACTTGAAGCAATCGCATCGGGGCATTTGGCGGCAATAAATTTGGCTTGTAAAATGTTTGGACTTAAAGAAATGAATTATCCAAACGACACTTTATGTCAAAAATTATGTCAGCGGTTGTTTTCATCACCGCATTCTTCTAGTCAAATGTTTAGAGTTTGTGATATAATTGAAAATGAAAACAGTCAAAAGGCAGAAAGCAGCCTTGAAAAATTTAAGGAGGAAATCAATGCAAGAATTTCATGGCACAACAATTTGTGCAGTCAAAAAAGATGGTAAATTGGCAATCGCAGGTGATGGACAAGTCACAATGCAAAACTCAGTAATTTTTAAAAGCAACGCAAAAAAAGTGCGCCGCATTTTCAACGATAAAGTAGTTGTTGGATTTGCCGGAACAGTTGCCGACGCATTTTCGCTTACTGAAAAATTTGAAGAAATGCTCAACAAGTATTCGGGAAACTTGATGCGCAGTTCAGTTGCTTTGGCATCACTTTGGAGAGATGACAAAGTCGCTCGCAAACTTGACGCTATGATGATCGTTGCCGACAAAGACACACTTTTAATCTTAGACGGAATGGGCGATGTTATCGAGCCTCAAGATGACGTTTGTGCAATCGGCTCAGGCGGGAACTATGCTCTCGCCGCAGCAAAAGCGCTCAAACAAAATACCGACCTTTCAGCCAAAGAAATCGCTTATCGCGCTTTAAAAATTGCAAGTGAAATTTGCGTATACACAAACGAAAACATAATTGTTGAAGAGTTATAAGGAGAAAATATGCAACAAACACCAAAACAAATAGTTCAAGAACTTGATAAATACATTATTGGACAAGCAAAAGCAAAGCGTGCTGTCGCAATCGCACTTAGAAACAGATATCGTCGCAGCAAACTTCCAAAAGAACTTCGCGAAGAAATCACGCCTAAAAACATCATAATGCGCGGGCCAACAGGGGTGGGCAAAACCGAAATTGCAAGACGCCTTGCAAAACTTGTCAAAGCACCTTTCATCAAAATTGAAGCAACAAAATACACTGAAGTTGGTTATGTGGGCAGAGATGTCGAAAGCATGGTTCGTGATCTTGTCGAAGTTTCTGTGCGCATGGTGAAAGATGAAAAGCAACACGAAGTTGAAAACAAAGTTATTCCAATCGTCACATCAAAACTTGTTGATGCAATCGCAGCGTCAAGAGTAAACACTTCTCTTCCAATCGACAAAGCGCAAATAAAAGCCGACCTTGAAAGCGGAAAACTTGAAAGCGAACTTGTTGACGTTTCAGTCGAAGAAGCACCAAAGCCAATCATGTCACTTGGTGGACCTGAAATTTCACTTGGTTCTATGTTTGACGGCTTGCTTCCACAACGTCGCAAAAACAAACGTATGCCAGTTAAGAACGCTCGCGAAGCGCTTATGAGCGAAGAGAGCGAAAAACTCATCGACCTTGACAACGTTAATTCCGAAGCAATTCGCCGCGCCGAAGAAGAAGGAATTATTTTCATCGACGAAATGGACAAAATTATAGGCGTTGCCAACAACACATCGCAAGACGTTTCGCGTGAAGGGGTGCAAAGAGACATTCTTCCAATCGTCGAAGGTTGCACGGTCGCAACAAAATATGGCAATGTTAAAACTGACTTTATTTTGTTTATCGCATCAGGCGCTTTCCACGTTTCAAAAATCGAAGACATGATTCCAGAACTTCAAGGCCGCTTCCCAATCAGAGTCGACCTTGACAGCCTGACCGAAAAAGATTTCAAGCGCATTCTTTCGCAACCAAAAAATGCTATCACTTTGCAATATGCTTCACTTTTGAAAGTGGACAACATCAATCTTTCGTTTACAGACGATGCTCTTGATGAAATCGCAGCCATGGCAGCAACCGAAAACGAAACAAGCGAAAACATTGGCGCGCGCCGCCTTCACACAATTATGGAACTCTTGCTAGAAGACATTTCGTTTAATGCAAGCGGCGATCATCCTATGCTTGATGTTGTAATTGACAAAGCGTATGTTCAAAACGCATTTAAAGAAACAAAACGCAAATTTGACCTTAAAAAATACGTTTTATAATAAAAAAGTAATAAAAAAAGGAGAAAATCATGAAAATTATCAAACAAAATGAATTTGAAAATGAAGTTAAACAAGGCGTCACCGTCGTTGACTTTTTTGCAACTTGGTGCGGACCATGCCGCGCTATGGGCATGATTTTAGAAGAAGTTCAAGAAAACAATCCTGACTTTCACATCATCAAAGTTGATGTTGACGAATGCGAAAATCTTGCTCGCAAATTTGGCATTCTTTCAATCCCAACAATCATCATTATGCAAGACGGAAAAATGATGGAAAAACACGTTGGACTTATGGAAGGCGAAGACCTTGAAAATCTCGTAAAGTCGTATCTTAACTAAAAAGATACGATTTTTTTTGTTTTGAGTGTTTTTTAAGGCTAATTATTGTCAAAAATTGAATGAAAATTTAATTTTTTATATTGACTTAAAATGATTAAAGTGATAAAATATTGCTGTAAAAGTTAAGTCTCGATAGGCTGACTTTTCACAATTTTTACTATCTGCTTATCTTTGGCAGCGGCTGACCAAGACAAGCGGAAATGATAAAAAAGGAGAAACAATAGTGTCAAGAAAAGTTTATTTGGACAATGCGGCAACAACATATGTTTCAACCGAAGTTCTCAATGAAATGATGCCATGCTTCAACGTTATTTACGGCAACCCAAGTTCAATTCACGGATTTGGAAGAGAAGCAGCAGCAATCGTTGACCGCGCAAGAGACAGAGTTGCAAACGCAATCAACGCCAAAAACTCAAACGAAATATACTTTACTGCAGGCGGATCAGAGGCAGACAACTGGGCAATCAAAGGTCTTGCACATGCCTATGCAAACAAGGGCAAACACATCATCACATCAGCAATCGAACATCATGCTATATTGGATGCTTGTGCGGCACTTGAAAAAGAAGGCTTTGAAATCACCTATCTTCCAGTTGACAAATATGGTCTTGTAAGCGTTGCAGAACTGATGCATGCAATCAGAAAGGATACAATTTTGATTTCAATCATGGCTGTAAACAACGAAGTAGGAACGATTCAAAACATCAAAACAATCGCAAAAACAGCGCACGAAAACGGAATCATCTTCCACACTGATGCAGTTCAAGCAATCGGGGCAGTAAAGATTGATGTTCAAGACATGGAAATCGATGCATTAAGCATGTCTGCACACAAGATTTACGGACCAAAAGGCGCTGGTGCTTTATATCTTAAAAATGGCATCAGAATCGAAAGCCTTATAAGTGGCGGAAATCAAGAACGCGGAAAACGTGGCGGGACACTCAACGTTCCAGCAATCGCCGGCTTTGGCAAAGCGATTGAAATCGCAGTTCGCGACCTTGCAATCAACCAACAAAAACTCCGTTCAATCAGAGAATACTTCCTTTCAAAAGTGAAAGAAAACATTGAATACATCCATGTAAACGGACATCCACACCAAAAAATTCAAGGAACAGTAAGCATTTCATTTGAAATGGTAGAAGGCGAAAGCATTTTAATGCTCTGCGACCTTGAAGGTGTTGCAGTGTCAACATCATCAGCATGCACATCAAACTCTCTTCAACCATCGCACGTTTTAAGAGCAATGGGCATTGAAGACGAAATTGCTCAAGGCACAATCAGATTCTCATTTGGCAAAAACATTTCAAAAGCCGATGTAGACTATGCGGTAGAAGTTTTAGCAAACGCAGTTAAAAAACTCAGAGCAATTTCACCAATCACAAAAGCAGGAAGGAGGTAAATATGTATAACAAAAAAGTTTTATCAATTTTCCAAAACCCAAAAAATGCTGGTGGCATGAAAGGTGCCAACGGAATCGGCAAAGTAGGGAATGCTGCTTGCGGTGACATTATGAAAATCTATCTTCTTATTGAAGACGGTATAATTAAAGATGCAAAATTCAAAACATTTGGATGCTGCGCAGCGATTGCATCAACAGATGTAGCTTGTGACCTTATCAAAGGCATGACAATCGAAGATGCACTCAAAGTGACAAACAAACAAGTATTTGACATCTTAGGGGATTTGCCACCACACAAAATTCATTGCTCAGTTTTGGCTGAAGAAGCAATCAAAGCAGCAGTTGATGACTATTATAAACGTCTTGAAAAAGCGGAAAAGAAAAACGCAGAAAACGACGAAGACTAAAACTGTAAGCTCAAAAAACACGCATTCGCGTGTTTTTTTTATTTTAAACCAACCGTAATGCACACGCAGTGTGCCATCATGCACGCATCAGCGTGCCATCCTGCATGCGCAAGCATGCCATAATGTCACCAAAGGTGACTATCATGCTGACGCAGTCAGCCAATTTGTCCACATAGGAATGATATGAAAGCACCCAAAAAATCCTGCGTCAAGCCCAAATTGTGACGGAATGTATGCAAAAACGCTTGACGTTTTTTTTTTTTTTCACTAGAATTAAGTTATAAAGATATCCACAAAAACTTAAAAAATAAATATTTATAATATTTAACAAACCTAAAACAATCAAATTTTGTCGAAAAACATTAGGTAATTTTGTCGAAAATGAGTAGAATATATAAAGGGAAAAATGATAAAGACAAAGGCAAACGTAATTAAAATTCTTTTTATCGTTTTATTGTCGCTGTTGATGATGACAGGCGGCATAGTCTTTTTATGCAGTGAAGTCTCAACTCCGCCATCTCAAATGGAAGAACAAGTCGACGAAGTTAAAGCTGCAACCAACAACAACTATATTAGATGGACATCTTATGGTGCAAATGGACAAATTGGTTCTAATTTTGGTGGCTATGTATGGTCGGGATATGCAGGAGCTCAAAATTATAGAGGTGGTTTTGGAAAGACTGCTACTCAATCTACCGGCACTGATAGTAGTTCACTTACAAGAATTGCGGGGCAGTCGAATAGAGGTATCGTATTTAACACAGCGGTCACCAATTACAAAACAGGCCTCAGAGCTGGAGTATTAAGAATTTACTCCGATGGGAATCTATATGCTGCGGTTAGCTTGGATAGCTTAAGTGGAACAAGTGCTGAACGTGGAAGCATAAATTATAAAAACGATATATATTGGGATGTTTATTTATATTATACCATCGCCTATACGGTAACTTGGAGTTATTGGCCTACAGAATATGGAAGTTTGCTTCATTACGATAAAAACTCACTAGTATATAGATATGATACATCATCAGGTAGTGGCCAATGGTGGTGGACTGTTGATGGCGAGACTCAGCATGGAAGTCCATTGCTTCCATCGCGAACGGGTTATGCTTTTTCGGGACTGCAGACATCAAGTGGGCAAAAAATTATCAACTCTTCTATGGGCTGGGCAGGCTATTGGAATGCCAGCACAGCATATTGGGCACAATTATACGATAGTTGGACACCATATACATATGAAGTCACTGCAAATGCAAATGGTGGTTCAATTCCTTCAACATCAGGTTGGAGTGGAACAGGTTCAACAGCAACAAAAACTGTTACTTTTGATTCAACGTATGGCACACTTCCAACTCCAACCAGGACAGGTTATACATTTGGTGGCTGGTATACATCTTCAACTGGCGGGACAAAAATTGAGTCGAGCACAACGGTAAAAACAGCCAGTGATCATACAATTTATGCACATTGGACTGTAAATAATTATAACCTTAAAGTAGATCCAGCATCAGGTTCGTATAACAATTCAACAGGTCTTACTTCAATTACACAAAATTACGGAACATCTTATACATACTTAACTCCAACAAAAACAGGATATAACTTTGACGGATGGCACACAGGCCAAAATTATTTGAGTTCGGCAAAAACATTTGACGGCTCATCTACATATGTTGCAGTCGGTCGTTCGCCTATGTATACAAGTGGCATTTCGGTTGCCGTCAGGGCAACTATGGACAGCTGGAGCGATTTTAAGACAAGTAATATGCGGCTAGTCTCCTGCACGGAAAGCGGTGGCTGGAACTTTGAGCCAAACGGCGAATATGTCCAGTTTGCGTGTTATGACAGCGGTGTGGGATACAAATCCGCTAAAGCAAGCATAAAATGGTCCGATTTAGCGACGGGATATCACACTTTCACAGGAACTTTTGATGGTGAATATGCAAGAGTTTATATCGATGGTAAACTATATGGAACTTCAGCAAAATTCACATCTGGTAAAATTGGCTATCACGCGTCAAACGGAATATTTATTGGTGCGGAAGCGGGCTCAAATGCGACAACTCCTGCGGGAAATTACTTTAAAGGAACTATTGACTATGTAGCAATTTCAAACAGTGGCACAGTGTCAAAGCCAACATCGTTTACTTTCCCAGCTTACAACTCGGCATCAACAGCGCAATGGACAGCAAAAACATTTACTTTGACATTTGATGGCAATGGTGGCGGAACACCTAGCCCAACATCTAAAACTATCACATATGACAGCACTTATGGCACATTAGCGTCGGTTTCACGAACAGGTTACACCTTTAGTGGCTGGTGGACGGCTGCATCGGGTGGATCGCAGATAACGGAAAGCACAAAAGTGACCGTTACTGCCAACCAAACCGTCTATGCTCACTGGACAGTAAACAACTATAATTTAACTCTTGCGCCAAACAGCGGATATTATGAATCGAGCAATGCTAATCGAACATATTCGGGGGCGTATGGTTCGACATCGTATTTTGGAGCGCCACTCCGAACAGGTTATACGTTTGAAGGTTACACGCTTAGTGGGGCGGGCACACTTTCCGAACGCAAAGCGTCATCAGGATTTTCTTCAGCGACATTAAAAAGCGACGCCAACGGCGCGTATTACAATTATACTTTCTCAGGAACTCGACCAAGCAGTGACAGTTGGCCAAGCATACAGTATCCGGCGTATTCGTTTACCGCGGGGAAGACGTATGTGTTAAGCTTGAAAATAAGAGTCAATTCAACAACTGACGGCTTTTCAATTCGTCACGCGTCAATCTCAAACGACTGGGTTTGCCCAATGCGCGGCTTTAGTAGTTCAACAAGCGGCTGGGTTGATGTAACGCTGGAACAAACGATCGGCGAAAATTACACGCGTTCAGGCACGTCTTATACATCGTCGCCACGACTTGAAATCTATATGAATTCAACCAAGGCAACAGGGTCGAACGGAACAACTTATAAAGTAGACTTTGATATTAGAAATATAGTTGTATATGAAAAAATATCAGGTCAAACCGCTTTTTCATCAATCTCTTACACTTACGGTGCAGACGCCGGAACAATAACAGCCAACTGGCAAGTTAAAAATTACAGCGTAAGCATCGATCCAAATGGCGGAACATACAGCGGAAGCACGGCAGCAAAAAGCGTAAGCGGAAACTACGGAACTACAACAACAATTTCAGATCCTACTAGAACTGGCTACACCTTTGCTGGTTGGATTGCAACAAAAACAGATCTCAGCACAACATGGGCGCAAATTCTCTATCACGATACGGTTTATGGCACAAGTCTGTTTGCGTCCAGCGACGATTTAGCGTCAAAGGTTGTCAACACAACAACTAAAAACAGCCAATTTGCAACACTCGCAAAACTTAATTTGACAAGTTATGAGTTCTTGCTTCAATATCATCATACTTTGCAAACCGGAAGCTCAATGTATGCGAGAGAATACAACCGCTGGAAGCAAACATCAAATCCAGCAACGACTTCTGAATCCGTGAGCGGATATCAGGCGGTTTCAATTTCATGGAATACAAATACAAATTCATCGGCATTCCAAGGAATTGCTAAATCAAATTATTCTGGCACATTCATTGATGGAACAATCGGACATTCAAATTGGTTCTATGCGTTGGGCGCATCTGAAGCATGGAACGGGGGAATCCCAGGACCAAGCAGCGCCGAAACAAACATTGTAACCTTGTATCTTGCAACTGACAGCTCGCTGTCAAACTTTAAACCAACAGCAACATTCAAAGATGCGGATGCCTTAGGCTCGGACAACAAATATTACTTTAAAGACGAATCAGTAACTCTTAAAGCGCTTTGGATTGTAAACAGCTACACACTTACCGCAAAGGCAAATTCAGGATCAATCAAAGCAACGACAGGTTGGACTGGCACTGGCACAACTGCAACAAAATCGGTGACATATAATACTGCATACGGAACTTTGCCAACAGTAGAAAGAACAGGATATGGATTTGCTGGTTGGTATACAGCAGCAACAGGTGGAACAAAGGTTGATGCCAACACAAAAATAGGGGCAGCAAACGCAACTATTTACGCTCATTGGAGCATAAATTCATACACGCTTTATGCAAATTGCAATGGCGGATCAGCCCCAAGCACGCTTCCAACAGGATGGACAGCAAATGGAACGATGCCACAACGCTCAGTCAATTACAACGATACGTATGGAACACTTCCAGAGCCAACAAGACAAGGATATATCTTCGCCGGTTGGTGGACACAAGCAAGTGGCGGAAGTGAAGTGTATAATGGTACAAGAATGGGTGCGGCAGACGCTACAATCTATGCTCATTGGGTAGAAAGCTGGGTTAAATATATGTCAAGTGACAATCCTGTAATAGATCAAGCGGATGGTTATTACAAAATCGATTCAGCTGAAAGACTTGCACGTCTTGCATACCTTGTAAATTACAACATTGACAACGGCAAATGGGCAAGTTATAAATACAAACAAACCGCAGATATTGACCTTTCAGCACACTATTGGCAACCTATTGGATTGGAGACATATCCATTTTGTGGGACATTTGATGGCACCACATTTGATATTCACAACATGAAGACATATTGCGAATCGGAATATTACTATTACTATAATACATATTTAGCTCAAGGTTTATTTGGAGTAGGAAGATCTATAAAAGTCTTGAATGTAAATATATATGACGTTAATGTAAAAGGCAATGGAGCAGGTATTGTAGCTAAATGGGACAAAAATACAAGCGATAACAAAATTACAAATTGCCGAGTAACTGGTAAAATAAATGGTGATAACACAGGAGGTATCCTGGGAGATTCATATGGTGATGGAGTAATATCTAAATGCGAAAATTATGCAGACATTTATTCTGAAGACAGCACTTCTGGTGGAATCGTAGCTAGTAATTATTCACAAAATAGTTTTATAGTGTCGGAATGCGTAAATTATGGTGAAATCCATGCGTCAGGTGATGCAACAGGCGGTGGAATAATCGGAATTTGTGATGTCGGTACTGTAGAAAATTGTGTAAATTATGGTGACGTCGGAGATTATGGTGATACAGGTGGTATTGTAGGATTTGCAATAAAAAATGTAACCATTAGAAATTGTATAAATAACGCAGATGTCATTGGCGCTTATGAGGTCGGTGGTATTCTTGGTGGAGCGAACAACAGTGTTTCTATTAGCAATTGTATAAATATCGGAAGCTTAACAAATGAACAAGGATCGGTCGGCGGCATAGTTGGTGAAAACTATGGCGGCCAAGTTTCAATCGAGTCTTGTTTTGCTGATTGCCAAGTTGTGATCGGGGAAAAAGTTGGTGCGATTTTAGGTTCAACAGATACTTCTGATGTAACTATTACATATTGTGGCGCTAGAATAACTATTCTTACGACAATAGCAAATGTGGGGGCATTCTACAATGCTGATAGTGGAGTGACTGTGACGTGCAATGATTCTTATTCACTTGTCAATAACAATGGAACAAAAATCAACCGCATCACTGCAACAAGCAGCGGAATGGATGGTAAGTTTGGAATGGTTTCATCAATTCATGATGGATTGCCAGTTCCACTTGGAATCTACCATGTAAGCCAATATGGAACAACAAAAGGCATTGCTTCTACCTTAAAGGGAAGCAAATACGGCTGCACAACCGCTTAAACGTGCATAATGTCCCTCTTTTTGCGCATGCTAATAAAGGGAGGGAAGCATGAAAGAAACTTTAATGTTGATGGGCTTCGGTATGGGGCTTGTCACCGGTATGCTTTTATACAAATATTCACCTTGCACAAAACAAGCTGTTGACAAGGGCGAAAAAGCGGTTATGAAAGAGGTTGAAAAGGCGACAAGTGCAGTAAAACAAGCTCAAAAGAAATCTAAATAACAAAAAAAGCAAGGGTTGATTCCTTGCTTTTATTTTTTTAAAAAAACCGAGCAAATGCTTTGTCAATGTTAAACCAGCTGCCACAAACATTGCTGGCTCCACCAAAGTTTCCTCATGGCACACAGTTGGATTCCCTTAATGATGCTTCCGTCAGGACCTGACATGGTTCAGGAGCAACTGTTGCATAAGACCTTGATTTCAACGCCAATAAAGTTTGCACATTTCCGACCTAACAAAGCCTAGGCAAGCGTTCAATCCTGCTGTAGCGGGTTGCAGGTTACAGGGCACCGCTAACTCCCCATCTAGCTCGGTTCAATTATTATATACTAAAATAATTAAAAAATCAAGAAAAACGTTTCGCATTTTTTGTAAATTAATATATACTAATAGAGAATGATTTAAGCATTTTTTGCTTACAAAACAACTTACAGGGGTGACTATGGAAGAAAAATCTAAGGCCGAAAGATTTCTTGACGCGTTTAACAACATTGATTATTCACTCAGAGCAAGATACAATCTTAACCGCAGCATGAGCTTTTCAGATTTGATTAGAAAATGCGTTAGTTTAAATTATGTCGTAAGAAAATACGAAGACGATTTGATTGATTATGGCAGACTTCGCAACGCTATTGTGCATCAGGGAAACAAAGATTATATAATTGCCGAACCACACGAAAACATCGTTTCGCATATTGAAAAAATTGAGCATTTAATCAATGTTCCACCAAAAGTAATTGATATTTGCCGAAGAGATGTGCTTTCTGCCTCAGCTGGCTCGTCAATGGAAGATATTATCAAATTGATTTCGTCGTCGAAATATTCAAATATTCCTATCTATGAAGGTAAAACATTGATTGGAATTGCAAACGGACAGAAAATTCTTGACAGTTTTGGTCAATATTTAATTTCAGGTGGCAAAGCAACAACATTTTTAAAGCATATGCAAATTGAAGATTTGCTCACTAAAATTGAAGATTCAAATTATTACGAAGTTTGCCCAGTGGATTTGACAATCGAAGAAGCACTTACTAAATTCCACAATAATCCAAAACTTTTGGTTATACTTTTGACAAAAACAGGGGGCTACAATGAAAACCCTGTCGGAATTGTCACTGGTGCAGATTCAATAACTATGAACAAGGTTCTTGACAACTTTAATTAGTTGACAAAAACAGTTGTCAGTGCTAAAATATTCGCGTAAATAAAAAACGTTGATGAAAGACACGATTTTTAAAATCATTCTTCACAGAGAGTTGCAGGTTGGTGAAATGCAATAAGAATATTTAAAAACCATCACTTTCGGAGTTGCAAAGTTGAAAGCATGCGCATGCGTGCAATTAGACTGCGCCGGCGTCTTCCCGTAACAGAAGAGGTGTGTCAACAGGCACGCAGGCATTACAAGTGGTTAACCCTCGGCGGTCTTGTATCTGCCGAGGATTTTTATTTTTAGGAGAAGAAAATGAAAAAAGAACAAACCATGCCAAATTTTATTGAAATGGAACACAACATTCTTGATTATTGGAAGCAAAATGATTCTTTCAAGAAGTTGGTCGCAAAAAATGCAGGACATGAACGCTTTAAGTTTTTAGATGGCCCAGCAACGGCAAACAACCGTCTTGGAGTTCACCATTTCTGGGGAAGAACGCTTAAAGATTTGACAATCAGATACAATGCTTTGAAAGGCAAAGATTGCCAATATCAAAACGGCTTTGATGGACAAGGTCTTTGGGTTGAAGTCAACATGGAAAAAGAATTGGGACTCAACGGAAAACCTGAAATCATCAAATATGGCGTTGACAAATTTACTAACAAATGCATCGAACGTGTTGCATATTTTGGCAAGGAAATAACAAATCAGTCAATCCGCATGGGACAATGGATGGACTGGGACAACAGTTATTACACAAATACTGACGAAAACATCACTTCAATTTGGTATTTCTTGAAAGAATGTGCTCGCCGTGGCTGGCTTGTTCGTAAAAACAGACCTATCGCATGGTGCCCACGTTGCGGAACAAGCATCAGCGAGCACGAAATGTCTTCGTCCTATCACGAAGTAGAACACACCGCGCTTTTTGTTAAACTTCCAGTAAAAGGCAAAAACTTTAAAATTGTTGCATGGACAACCACTCCATGGACGCTTTCAGCCAATGTAGCACTTGCAGTAAATCCAGAGTTTGAATATGTTGAAGTGGATTATCACGGCGAACATATTTTGATTGGCAAAGACAGATATAAAGCGGTTTTAAAAGAAGATGTGCCAGTTGTGGCAACCTATAAAGGCAGCGACCTTGTTGGGCTTGAATACGAAACCTGCTTCCCAGAATTTTCTGAACAACAATTCACGCATAAAGTTGTGGCGTGGGATATGGTTGACAATGCAGAAGGAACATGCGTTGTTCACATCGCGCCTGGCTGCGGAGCGGAAGACTTTGAACTTGGCCAAACACTTTCACTTCCTGAAATTTGTCCAATAAACGAACAAGGCGTTATGCTTGAAAACACAGGATTTATGGCAGGAAAGAAAACAACAGAAGTTGTTGACCTTGTTGTAGACAGGTTAAAACGCGACGGCAAACTTTTGTATGCGCACAAATATAAGCACAGTTATCCTTATTGCTGGCGTTGCAAAACCGACCTTGTATACAAACTTATTTCGGCTTGGTATATCAAAATGGACGAAATCCGCCCGCTCGCGCTTAAAGCAATCGAAGAGGTTGAATTTAAACCTGAATTTGCTAAAAAACGTATGATTGATTGGCTTAACAACATGGGCGATTGGAACATTTCGCGCAGCCGTTTTTATGGGCTTCCTCTTCCATTCTACGTTTGCGAAAAATGCGGAAAAATCCATGTGATTGGCTCGAAAGAAGAACTTAGAGAAAAGGCAGTAAATCCTGCGCTTGTTGACGCTCTTCCTTCAATCCACAAACCTTGGATTGACGACATTAAAATCAAATGTGATTGCGGCGCTGAAATATCACGTGTGCCAGAAGTCGGAGACGTTTGGCTTGACGCGGGTATCACACCTTTCAGCACGAAAAAATATTTCACAGACAAAAACTTCTTCAACGCAAACTTCCCAAGTGATTATGTTTGCGAAATGATTGAACAAATCAAACTTTGGTTCTATTCTTTGCTTATCATGAGCGTTGTTCTCACAGGCAAAGCCCCATACAAAAAAGTTGTAACTTATCAATATGTAAAAGACGAAAATGGTGGCGAGTTCCACAAGAGCGGCGGAAACACGCTTGAAGCGGACGTAATTGCCGACAAGGTTGGGGCAGACGTGATTAGATATTTGTATGCTTCGTCAAGCCCAGCCAACGACATGAGATTCGGCTTTTCACTTACTGATGACGCGCGCAGAAAATTGATTGCGTTCTGGAACGTTTACACATTCTTTAACACATATGCTTGCATTGACAACCCAGACGTTGCTCACTTTACTCCTTCTGAAAAAGATTTGACAATCACAGACAAGTGGCTGATTCAAAGCATAAACAAGTTTATCAAAGCATCAGACGTAAATTACGCCGACGACAAATGCTTCTTGGTTGTAAAAGACTTTGAAAAACTTGTTGACGATATTTCAAACTTCTATATCCGCGCCAACAGAAAACGCTTCTGGAAGAGCGAAAACAAAGTCGACCAACTTGCCGCTTATTGGTGCTTGTATTATGCAATCAAATCTATGATTAGAGTTATGGCGCCAGTTATTCCATTCCTTAGCGAACACATTTGGCAAAACCTTGTAAGAGAAGTAGAGCCAAACGAAGCCGAAAATGTTATGCTGTCGGGCTATCCAACAGCCATCTATGACAAAGATTTCGGCGACATTTTAGAAAACGCAGCAGTGGCAAGAGATGTTATGTCAACCGCTCAACGCCTTAGAAACGAAAACCAAATCAAAGTTAAACAACCTTTGAAAAAGATGTATGTTGCAGGCGGGGCAAACACTGTTAAGGTGCTTGAAGATTTTGACAGCATCATCAAAAGCGAACTTAACGTTAAAGAACTTGAATGCGTTAAAGACGATTCACTTTTCAACGACGAATATCTTTCAGTAAACTTCAAAAAGGCGGGGGCAGTTTTGAAGGGCGACGTTCAAGCGCTTAAAAACGAACTTGCATCTGTTTCGGATTGGTCAAAAATTATGAGCGATTACAAAACAGGCAAGGTTAGCGTTGGACGCTTTGAAAATCTGGATAGCGAACTTTTCAACCTTGAAAAGAAACCAAGACAAGACTTTGTGATTGCACACGAAAATGGCAATACAGTTGTGCTTGACATAAACCTTGACCCAGAACTTTATATGGAAGGGCTTTATCGTGAATTTGTCCGCGGACTTCAAGTTATGAGAAAAGAAGCAGACTTTGCAATCGACGAACGCATCAAAGCAAGTTTCGAAACCAGCGACGAGCAACTTAAGGCTATGCTTGAAAAGTTTGGTGACAAAATCATGCAAGAAGCGCTCATCTGTCAAATGTGCCCATCACTTTCGGCAGCAAAGATTAAAAAATCTGTTGAAGTTGGCGACGGCGAAATCACAGTTTCACTTGAAAGCAAATAAACAAAAGACGGCTTAAAGTCCGTCTTTTTCTTTGTTTTTGTTGTGTTTTGACAATAATTATGCTAAAATTAACTGAAATTATGAGGTGACTATGAAAATCGCAAATGGCTGGCAAGATTATGAAGTTCTTGCAACAGGCGACGGCAAAAAAATTGAAAATTGGAACGGGCACGTGCTTGTTCGTCCAGACCCACAGGTTATTTGGGGCGGACTTGAAAACCGCCGCAAACCATATGAAAAATTGATCGCGGCAGAATATCAACGCTCATCGTCTGGCGGAGGATGCTGGGAAGAGAAAAAGAAACTTCCTTCGCAGTGGCTTTGCACTTGGAAAAATTTAAAATTCATAGTTAAACCTATGGGATTTAAACACACCGGAATATTCCCAGAACAAGCAACCAACTGGGAAAGAATGCAGACGCTGATCAAAAACGCTGGCAGAGAAATCAAAATTTTAAACCTTTTTGCTTACACTGGTTGTGCGTCAGTTGCGTGCGCTGCAGCAGGCGGGAAAGTTACTCACGTTGATGCAAGCAAAGGAATGGTGGAGCGCGCAAAAGAAAACGCACGTCTTAATGGCATCACTGACATAAGATTTATCGTTGACGACTGCCAAAAATTTATAGAGCGTGAAATCCGTCGCGGAAATCGCTATGACGCAATTATTATGGACCCACCAAGCTATGGCAGGGGTCCAAGCGGCGAAATGTGGAAAATCGAAGATAATTTGTTTGACTTTATCGGGCTTTGCAAGCAAGTGCTGTCAGACAATCCGCTTTTTGTGCTGGTTAATTCTTACACAACCGGCTTGCAAGCGGGAGTTATTAAAAATATGCTTGCCTTGACATTTGGGATTGAAGGCACTGAAGCAGACGAAATTGGCTTGCCAACAAAAGAAGGAATAGTTCTTCCTTGCGGCAACAGTGGATTTAAAATTTGGTAAGGAGAAAATATGCAAGTAGTTTATGAAGACAATTCAATAGTTGTTGTTATCAAACCGCAAAACCAACCATCGCAGCAAGATGAGTCGGGCGATTTGGATTTGCTTAATGAAGTAAAAGCATATGTAAAAGAAAAATACAACAAGCCGGGCGACGCCTTTATAGGCCTTGTTCACAGACTTGACCGTCCAACAGGCGGGCTTATGGTTTTTGCTCGCAATTCAAAGTCAGCAGAGCGTCTTTCAAAGCAAATTCAAAGTGGACAATTTCACAAAACATACTATGCTGTAGTTGATGGCAGAATTAAACAATCATCTGAAAGGCTTGTGCATTATTTAAAGAAAGATGAAAAAAATAATATTGTCAAACTTTGCCCACCACTTGAGAGCGGCGCAAAAAAGGCAGAACTTATATATAAATGTCTTGACCGAAACGACGAACATTCGCTTTTAGAAATTCAAATTTTGACAGGTAGATCTCATCAAATTCGCGTGCAACTTTCAAGCATAGGTTATCCGCTTTATGGCGATATGAAATACAACAAATCAGCAAAGAAAGGAAATCTTGCATTGTGGGCGGGCAGACTTGAATTCGAACATCCAATCACAAAAGCAAAAATGGTGTTTGTGTCATCGCCAGATGAGACCAAAGCGCCTTGGAATGAATTTAAAATTTCAAAATATTTTATGAGGTAATTTATGAAAAGAAATCTTGTCCCAGCAAAATATAAATGGGATTTATCGGCTTATGCCAAAGATGAAGATGACTTTTTAAAACGCACAAAAGCTCTGCAAAAATATGCCGAGCTTTTTAAAAGTTTTGAAGGCAAACTTGCAGACGATAAAATGCTGCTCAAACTTCTTAATCTCACAAGTGAATATTCTAAAGAAGTTTCGCTGCTTGGCAATTATGCACAACGAAAATTAGACGAAAACTTGGCAGATTCAAAAGCGAGTGAAAACGTGAATTTGCTCAGCAAAATTTGCAGCGACAATTCGGTTGCAAGTTCGTTTATCACACCTGAAATTTCGCAGTTTTCAGATGATAAATTGCAATCTTTGATGCAAAATCGCAAATTTAAAGCGCACAGACTTTATTTTAGAGATATTTTGCGCGATCGCCCACACATTTTGCCAAAAAACGAAGAGAAACTTCTTTCTGGCATGGGCGAATTTTTAGGCGGTTTCAGCGAAAATCACGACAATTTTTCAGATGCGGATTTAAAGTTTAAAGATGTTTTAGACGGCAGCGGCAAAGCGCACAAATTTACGCAGGACAAATACAGTTTGTATATGCACAGCAAAGACAGAGTTCTTCGCGCAAATGCTTTTGCTGAGCAAAATGGGGCATATGGAAGATTTATCAATTTCTTGTCAAGCAACTATCTCAGCGACGTGAAGGCGGATTGCTATTTTTCAAAAATACACAACTATTCATCAGCGCTTGAAGCGGCTGTGTTCAGCGAAGAAGCAAGCATCGACGTTTACAACAATCTCATCGCTTGCGTGCACAAAAATCTGCCAACGCTTCATGCATATTTTGATGCAAAACGTTCGCTTTTAGGTTATAAAGATTTTTACATTTATGATCAATTTGCTTCGGTCAGCAAAGTTAAAGAGCAAAAATATTCTTATGACGATGCAATAAAACTCATCAAAAAAGCAGTTGCTCCACTTGGCAAAGAATATGTTGCGCTTATCGACAAAGCTAAAAAAGAAAAATGGATCGACCTTATGCCAAACGACGGGAAGGCCGGGGGAGCATATTCGGCTTCTGCATATGGAGCAAATCCTGTGGTGCTGACAAATTTTACGGGCGACTACAATTCTGTTTCAACTCTTGCTCACGAACTTGGCCATGCAATGCATTCATATTTTTCAGAAACGCATCAAATTTTTGAAGAAAGCGGATATGTGATTTTTGTTGCCGAAGTTGCGTCAACTGTAAATGAGATGTTGCTTAGACTTATGATGCTTAAGAACGCTTCAACTCAAAATGAAAAGCGCAGCATTATCGATGGAATCTTTACTGATGTCAAATCTACAATTTTCAGACAAACTATGTTTGCTGAGTTTGAAGAGTGGGTGCACGCCGAATATGAAAAAGGCAATCCTTTGTCAAAAGATAAACTTTGCGAGAAATATTATGACCTTAACAAATTGTATTTCGGCAAGCGCGTAAAACTCACAAAAGAAACTCAATATGAGTGGGCAAGAATCCCACATTTCTATCGCAGTTTTTATGTTTACAAATATGCGACTGGGCTTATCAGCGCGCTCAATATTGTCAGCAGAATTTTAAACGGCGAAGAAGGCGCAGTCGAAAAGTATTTAAACTTCTTAAAAGCGGGCTGCACGTCTGACCCTATAACGCTGCTTAAAAACGCCGGTTGCGACCTTGAAAAGCAATCGACTTTTGACGAAGTGTTTGACTTTTTAAGAACTCTTCTTGTTGATTTTTAATAATAAAAAAACAAATTAAAAAGCAAATAAAAAATTAAATAAATATTAAATAATTAAATAAAAATATCATTAAAAATCAAATATTTTTAAAAAATAATGTGAAATAATTAAAAAATGCTTATTTTCTAAGCATTTTTTTATTTATTATTTATTTTAATTATTTACTATTTTTCTTTTAAATTATCTGCACATTGTTATCTGCAAGACTCAACTAATTGCAGTTTTGCCCAAGCAAAAATCCGCCCGCAAAAATAAGCAGCCCAATCGGAATGGCAAAGTTTATGCAGCCGCAGTCAAAGCAGTTGTTTTGTCCGCAACATGGTTGCCTTGGTGGCATAGGAGAAAAAGGATTGCAATTGTCTTGTGGGAAAGGATTGCAGCAGTTTCGGTTTTGACAGGGATTAAAGCATGGCATATTAAAAAAGCAGCCGGTCTGATAGCATTGTTTCATTTTTCACCTCTCACTATCATAATATTTTGGACTGCTTTAATTTGCTAATTCTTTACAAACATTTTTTGAGTAACGCCGATAAACCATGACTTAGGCACAAGACGTTTTAAAAAGTAAAGCACTTTTTGCTTGCCGATAATCACTTGTGGCTTAAGTTTTTTCTTTTCGATAAACTTAACCATTTTCTTTACAGCGTATTCAACGCTCATGCGTTTGTCTTCATGCGAGTCAACATAAAGGGTCGAGTTTTTAACGCTGTCGCCATATCTTTCGTTTGTCTTAAATTCTTTCACGCGATTTTTAGTAAAGTTGGTTTTAACTTCGCCAGGGCAGATGGCTGCAACTTGAATGCCAGTGTTTTTAAGTTCCATTCTCAGCCCGTCAGTGATCATGCTTACAGCGGCTTTGCTTGCGCAATAATACGCTCTAAAAGGCAAAGGGAAAAGTGCGCATGTCGAAGAGATGTTTATGATTTTGCTTTTCTCTTTCATAAGTGGAAGTGCGCGCTTTGTAACGTTGACAAGTCCGAAGAAGTTGATGTCAAATTGTTTGCGAATCAGTTCTTCTTCAACAAGTTCAACGGCGCCAGAAAGACCTTGACCTGCGCAGTTGATTAAGATGTCAAGTTTTTCATCTTTAATGCCGTCAAAAAACTTGTCAAGTTGTTCGGTCTTTGTGATGTCGCATGGGTTTTCGGGATTGTTAAGTGAAAGGTTGATAACCTTGTCGCCGCATTCGTCAAAATGTTTTTTTAGTTGTGCGCCAATTCCGCTTGACGCGCCAGTAATAAGCACAGTTCTGTTCATATAAACTCCTTAAAATCATTATACATCATAACTTAAAATATTCAAATTGATTGTCAAATAATTTCGGGTTTGACAAAATAAAAATAAAATGATATTATAATCATGGGGGAAGGAAATATGAGTTCTACAAAAACAAATTTAATAAAATCCAGCGGCATCCTTTCAATTATTGGCGGATTCTTTACGCTGGTGATGTCAATTCTTTCAGTTTTAAATGCTGATTATCTCGGCGAAGTAATCTCGGGCTATGGCTATGTGTCATATTCGGCAAGTCATGCAATAAGTATCACACTTTGCGTTCTTGAACTGCTTTTGGGTATTTGCTCAATGCTTGGTGGCCTGTTTTTGATTAAATTTCTTTTGCCAAAATATCAAAACTCGACCAAAAGAATAAAATATTACAAATGGGGTTGCGGATTGACAATCGCAGGCGCTTTAGGTTTGTCACTTGCAACAATCTTGCTTTACATTTCATTTGGAATGAAAGAAACTTCGGCAAACGCTTACTTTAACGATTCAGAAGTTGATTCAATCAAATCAAATCCAGCAACAAATGCTCAACAACAGCAACAAGACGAGCACATCAAAAAACAAATTGAAATTTTGCGTGATATGAAAGCAAAAGGCGAGATTACAGACGAAGAATTTAAAACAATTATGTTTGACCTTATCAAAAAATCTTAAAAAATAAAAACCGAATTAAATTTCGGTTTTTTTACGCTTATTTTTAAAAAAGTCAGTTAAAATTTTTGATGCTTCTTCGCAAGGGGTGAAGCAGTATTCAACTTTGTGATTCAGCCTTGCTGACGATATGATTTTTTCAAGCAGGCCATCTTGCGATGTTTTTTCTTCGGCCGCAAAATACAGTTTTGAGATTCGAGCGTTTGCTATTGCGCCGGCGCACATAGGGCAGGGCTCAAGCGAAACATAAATTTCGCAACCATCAAGTCTCCAAGACTTCAGTTTTTTGCATGCCTTTTCAATGGCTATGATTTCGGCATGCTTTGTTGCAATTTGACTGGCTTCGCGCTTGTTGTGCCCGCGTGAAATAATTTTTCCGTCATAAACCACGACCGCTCCAACCGGAATTTCTCCCGCCGCGGCCGCCTTGCGCGCTTCTTTAATTGCTTCAGCCATAAATTTGTTCATAGATAAAAATAGTATATATTAAAATAATTTGTTTTGTCCAGCAAAATGTTGTATACTTTAACCATGGATCAAGCAAAAAAACAAAAAACATTTAGACAAAACAATTTTTATACTATGCAAGACACTGGCATAGGCTTTTTGGTGGCTCTTCTTGCGCCATATGCTATTTCATTGTTGGTGCTTTTAGTGTGCCAAGCAATAATTGCGGGCGGGGTTGACGGCACGGCGCTGTCTGAATCAATCGGCTATAAAATCGTCACAGCACTTATAAGTCCAGTCGCATTTTGCATAGCATTTTTCGCCTTTAACAAAGTCAAAAAAATCAGTATTAAAGCCGCAAAAGTAGACTTTAAAATCGGAACGAAAAACATGATTATGTGTTTTGTAATCTCTGTGGTTTGCTTTTTTGGATGCATGTATTTCATTGGCGGAATCGACCACTTGCTGCAACTTGGCGGATATGACCTTTCAGGCATTTCGATGCCAGTTGACAACGCTGGTTGGCTTGTTTTGTCGCTTATAATTTTGGCTGTGTTGCCAGCG
Organism: Eggerthellaceae bacterium; assembly: GCA_963602685.1. Lineage (GTDB taxonomy): Bacteria > Bacillota > Clostridia > Christensenellales > UBA1242 > Caccovivens. The sequence continues at coordinate 145,713 of CAVCJG010000001.1, forward strand.
ATTTTTGAAGAACTCATCTTCAGGGGCATGCTTTTAAACGGGCTTCGCGAAGGCCTGGGCGACGTGAGCGCGTTGTTTATGTCGGCATTTTTGTTTGCAATCATGCACGGCTCGCTTCAACAACTTATTTATCCATTCATTTTGGGTGTCGTTTTAGGCTGGATCGCAATGCGAACTGGCTCAACATTTTGCAGCATGCTTGTCCACTTTTTAAACAACGCAATCGCAGTAATTATCAACTATTTCACTGTTCGCAACGAACTTAATATGTCGATTGAATACAATGCATGGCAATGGGTGCTTGCTGTTGGACTTGTGCTTGTCGCAGCAGCAATTATTTATGTGATTGAAAGATTTTATTTTAAGCATAAAAATCAAGAAAAGCCATTGGCTCAGCCGGCACAAGAAGGCGAAGAGGGCGAGCCAAACCAAACAAAAAACAGCTCTGCCAGCGTGAAAAAATCGTTGTCATCTGTTCCACTTTTACTATGGATAGGAATAGGCATCGCAGTTATACTTTTCATTGTAAACACCGCTGTAGCATTTATGCCGCCAGCAAGCGCATAACATGCATGCAAACATAAGAAGGGGAATATACTAGTCCTATGAATGAAAAACAAAAGTCGTTTAATGCAGCAAGCCTAACTTACTTTTTTATAGTGGTTTTGTTTGTTATGTTAAGATTGCTATCTTCATTTGGCCTGTTAAAATTTATGGGCGCAGGTGGGGATTACTTTTTCACAATCATAATTCAGATAGTCCTTCTTTTTGGCGGTTCGATTTTTATTTATTCGGCATTAAAAAAACAAAAAATCAAATACACATTTCAAGAATTCACAATTAAAAAAGTCTCAGGAAAAGTTGTCGGACTCAGTTTCTTGCTTGGCGCAGTGGTGTTTTTAATAAACATATTTGTTTCATCTGCGTTCAACGGTTTCATTGAGTTACTAGGTTATGAGCACACGTCGCAATCTATAAGTTCTTATTCGTTTGCCAGCCTGCTTTTAAACCTGCTTTTTACGGCCGTTTTGCCGGGCATTTGCGAAGAAGTGGCGCACCGCGGAATGTTGCTTCGATCATACAGCAGTTTAGGCCCATGGAAGGCGATTATGCTTTCGGCGCTTATGTTTGGGCTGCTGCACGTCAACATCGAACAATTTTTCTATGCTACAATCATCGGCATCTTCCTTGGCGTGATTACGATTATGTCAAACTCAATCATTCCAGCCATGATAATTCACTTTATGAACAACGCACTCAGCACATATTTGCTGTTCTCTGAAGTCAATGGCCTGCCACTGGGCAACGCATTTTTGACAATTCAAAGCGTGCTTACATCAAATCTTTTCATCGGAATTTTGCTCAGTTTCTGCATAATTGTTGTTTTGCTTTATCTTGGAAATTATTTGTTTAAGATTATCGTTCAAAACAGGTTGAAAGAAGATATCACGCTTTTGCAACAACAATTTGCAAAAGAAATACAACGTCAGCGTTATCTTATGAGCCTTGAAAATTCAAGACTTGAAGCAATCGGGCTAGAACCAGTTGAAGACGGCGACATTTTTGCGGGCATAAAAGAGTTTGCTGCAATGCTGGATGAACCAGCACAGCCACAAGAATTCAAGCCTTCAAAATATGGCAAACTGCTTACAATCGTAACTGTTGTGCTTGGCGCGGTTCTGACAATTTTCACGTTTGTGTGGGGTGTGTTATGATGACGATAAACTTGGTGTGCGTTGGAAATTTGAAAGAAAAATTTTGGGTTGATGCCCAAAATGAATACATAAAAAGATTGCAGAAATTTTGTAAATTCAACGTAATTGAAGTTGACGAAAAAAACTTTGCTTCAAACGAAAATGAATGCAAACAAAAAGAAGGCAAATTGATTTTAGAAAAGTGCAAAGGCGATATGTTTTTGTTTGATTTAAAGGGCAAAAATTATTCGAGTGAAGAGTTTGCTTCGCTCATCGAAAAACAAGCGCAATTTTCAAGCACATTGACCTTTGTAATCGGCGGCTCATATGGCGTAAGTGAAGAAGTTAAATCTCAAGCAAAAGGGCTGCTAAGTTTTGGCAAACAAACGCTTCCACACAATTTGGCTAGGGTGGTTGCAATCGAGCAAATTTATCGCGCGTTCAACATAATTGCCGGAACAGCATATCACAAATAAAAAAGAAACACATTTTGATGTGTTTTTTTGTTGCAATAAAGCATACTAAAAACATGCAAAAAAAGATGTCGACATGGAAAAAGATTGGCCGAACAAGTCTGGTTGTGGTTTTGACCGCAGCGATTTTGACGCTTGTTTACTTTATCTTGGTGTGGACCAATTTGTGGGAAAAACTTAATTCAGTAAACAAACTGCGCGTGTTTATTTTGGACTTAGGCTTTTGGGGAAGAATAGTGTTTGTCGGCTTGCAATTTTTGCAAGTGACCATTATCCCGATTCCGTCAACAATTCTTACAATCGCGGGTGCGATTATTTATGGACCGCTGCAGGGCGGGCTGCTGAGTTTTTCTGGCATAATGCTTGGCAGCCTGCTGGCGTTTTGGCTGGGCCGAACGTTTGGCTCGAAACTCGTTTCGTTTATGGTTGGCGAAGAGACTTGCAAAAAGTGGGTTAAGTTTTTATCGCGCGCAAAGTATGCCTTTTTCTTTATGATGCTTCTTCCAATGTTTCCTGATGATATTTTGTGCCTTGTCGCAGGGGTGACAGATATGAGTTGGGCGTTTTTTGTTTTGACCAATTTGATTACGAGACCAATCGGCATTTTTCTTACAAGTTATCTTGGCAGCGGAGAAATAATTCCGTATCACGGTTGGGGACTTGTTGTGTGGGCTGTGATAATAATTGCCGTGGCAATCTTAATGTGGCTTGTCACCAAGTATGAAGAAAATATTGAAAAAATGCTGCTGAAAATAACAAAAAAATCAAAAAAAGATTAGTTTTTTTGACTTTTTAATTAAATTATTCTAAAAATAAATAATTTTTCTTTAATTAAATTTGCAATTAAAATTACTAAAATTGTTTGATTGAATTTAATTTCGATTATATTTTAATTTAATTTTTTATCTGAATTATTTTTGATTTTTCCAATCTTTTCAACGCATGGCGCGTAATAGTTTTTCACTTGATATTTTTTAAATGCCATCGCCAGCAGCCAAAATGCTCCGCCTATATATGGCACGGTCAGCAAAAGATAAACAAATGGAATCGGGCACAATTTGTAAAGCGGCTCTAACACCATAATGCCGCCAGGCCCAAGCGTGTATGAATGATTGTGTGGCCCGTCTAAACTCCAGCCGTTAAAGCCAATATTTGCAACAAGCGATGCTAAAAAGTAAACAAGCATACAAAGCAAAACAGGAACTATATATTCTTTTCGCGGTTTAAATCTTCGCGCTGCAATCATAAGCATAGGAACAAGCACAACCATCATGTGGTCAATCCAAAAGTTGAGAGTTACGATTGAATACCACATCGAGTTTTCGACATCTGACGGATAAGCGATAAATGTCGATGCCGCGGCAAACATTGAAAAGAAAAACAAATATTGCCTGCCGAGTTCGTTTTTCTTGATTAAGCAAAGGGGAAGTAGAATAAAGTTGAAATTGCACACCTGAAACATTTGTTCAAAAAAGTTTTGTGGGTCAAATGCTGTCCCGCGCTTTGTCAAGTGCAAAAACAAAATTCCAACCATGCCAATTAAGACGGCCGAATGAATCATCACGCTTTGCCACTTTGGGCTGACGCGTGAACAAACAAACATCAAAACAGCAATAATTACAATGGTTGCAACCAGCATCAAAATGTGCGCCGTTCCACCAATGGTCATCATAAGATTTCGTTCCCTTTGTTTTTTATTTAGCCTAGCATAAAATTCTTTTTGTCGTCAAACTTTACGTATGGAAAACAAAAAAATCAGCATTATTTTGCTGATTTTTTAGCGCGAATATACAAGTAGTATGGTGAATCCGCTTGATATTTATATTTGTCTACAAGTTTAATTGCTTTTTTAGTTGCATATGAAGGCATAATGTGTTCGACAATGAGTTTTGATGAATGCAAAGTGTTGATTATGTATTCGGTTGTGCGGTGATATTTTTCCACGCCAATTCCGTCCCAGTTGTAAACGCGTTTGCTCATGTTTTGATAGTCGCTGATTAAGAAATAGCGTTTGCTATCAATATCAACGTGTTTTGTTTGTGCTTTGTCGTAAATAGGGCACGTTCTGATTGGATGCTCTTGTGAAAACACCAAAAGCCCATTTGGCTTTAAAAGATTTGAAATGTCTTTTGCCAATTTTTCAAAATCTTTGACATAGTGGAATGCAAGCGAACTTACAACCATATCAAATTTTTTGTGGATTTGGTCAATTTCTTCCATCGCCATAACTTTAAATTCAAGTTTGCCTTTTACGGCTGTTTTGTTGGCCTCGTTAATCATGTTTTTTGAAATGTCAGTCCCAAGCACGTATTTTGCTCCGGCATCGCTTAAAAGTTTGCTAAGTCCGCCCGAGCCGCATCCTAAATCAAGAATTGACATTCCGCTTACATCATTTGGCAGCATTTCAATCATTTGTGGTTTTTCGATCAGGTTGTTTGCGTTGATCTGTTGACCGCGCATGTTTTGATAGCCATCAAAAAATTCTTTTTTGTCATAAATGTTTTGTTTGCTCATTTTCCCTCCTTTTTAAATATTAACACAGTTTGCGCGGAAAGTAAAGCACATAAAAATTTATTTAGATTAAATATTATTGATTGCGAAATTGTTTTTAATATGATAATATTTAGGTGAGGGGAAAATGAAAACAGTTTATCTTTTAATTGGATTGCCAGGAGCGGGCAAAACAACTTTTTCTAAGAGTGTGTTGTCATCTGCTTTTACAATCGAACTTGATAAAGTAAGACAGCAAATGTCTGATGCTGGAATAATTGGAAAGATTTATTCAAGCCTTGACAATAAAATAGTTTTTGCTGAGTTTCACAAACAGATTTTAAAAGCAATAGACCAGCATGACGAAATCATAGTTGATGCCACCAATGCGCGCAAAAGCGAAAGGCAAGAAATTTATAATTTGCTGGCAGAATACAAGCCAAAGTTTGTTGTGGTAAATTTTGCCGATTCGCAAGAAGTTGCAGTTGAAAGAATTTTAAAACGCCAACAACTCAATCCAAATTGCGTCCATTTTCATCCAAATCCAAAAGAGTCGGTGGCCATTTATGCTGAGCGCATAAAAGAAGGGGCGGCAACGTTTGATGAACCCATAGCAGAAATTTGGACGGTTAAAGACGGAAAGATTTTAAATAAAAAAAGCAAAGTGCTTATTGCATCAAAAAATCTTGGAAAAATTGGCATTTACAAACAAGTTTGTGATGAACTGGGCATAGCGACAACAAGCCTAGCACAGATTGCAGTAAGCGAAGAAGTTGAAGAGACTGGCAATACTGAAATTGAAAATGCTATTTTAAAGGCAGAAGCATATCATAAAATTACAGGCTTGCCAGTGATTTCGAATGACAGCGGGCTGGTTATTGATAAATTCGCGCCAAACGATCAACCGGGGCTTTTGGTGCGTAGATTTGGCGGGAAAGAACTGACAGATCAGCAGATGCTTGAAATTTACATAAAAAAGCTTAACGAAGTCGGCGGCGAAAGCGACGGTCACTACAACGTGGCACTTGCTTTGATTGACGAGAATGGCAAACTTTTTACAAAACTTTTTACTCCACATCGTCATTTTATAAACAAAGCCAGCCAGGTGCTTGTAAAAGGCGTTCCGCTTTCATCACTTGCATATGACAGCAAAACAAATAAATATCTAAGTGAAATGACTACAAAAGAAAGAAATGACTATGAGGCGGAGGCAATGGCTCAGCAAAAAGACTTTATAAAACAAGTTTTTGCAAATAAAGGAGAATAAATATGAAACAAAAAAATTATGTGCTTATGTGGATTCTTACAATTTTCATCTTCGCATTACTCGCTGCGGGATCGGTTGTTGGCTTCTGCTTTAACCTTTATATTTTGGGTGGCATTTTGGCAGGCCTTATGCTTGCTGGCATCATTTTGTTTGTTTTGAAATACAACAAAATGGTTCGCTATCGCAACAAGATTCAAGAAAGTTTGTCACTTATTGACATTCAACTTAAAATGCGTTTTGATTTGATTCCAAATTTAGTAAACACTGTCAAAGGTTATGCAAAACACGAAAAAGAAACATTCAAAGAGACAATCGCTCTTCGCAACGCGGCCATTGCTGCAACTGACGAACAAGAGAAGTTGGAACTTTCAAACAAACTTGTTCCAAAGATGAAAGACATCGTGATGATTGCCGAAGATTATCCCGAACTTAAAGCGCAATCGCTTTATAAAAGTTTGATGGAGCAACTTGTCGACATTGAAGACCGCATAGTTTCTGCTCGCAGAATTTATGACAGCAATGTCAATTTATACAACACCTTGATCGCGACTTTCCCAAACAATTTGGTGGCAACAACTTTCAAATTTTCAAAAGAACAAATGTATAAGATTGATGCGGGCGAGAACATATGCCCAAAAGTGCAATAAGCAGGTGAGATATGATATCTAAGGAAGAATTTTGCTCGGTTGCGGGTCAGCTCATCACAGACGAAGACAGAAAACAATATTCTAAATGCAGAAAGCGCACCACATGGCTATTGTGTTGCATATTGCCGGTGATTGTGACCATCTTCACACTTCTTACAATTTATGTTACACAAACGTCTGCTCGTTTCGTTTTTATTCCATTTGGAACGGCCGTTTTTATCATTGCCACAGTCGTAATTTGTGCTGCAAGTGGATTTAAGTGGGCAAATTTTAAGCAACAATATGGCGCAAAAGCGCTCGCGTGCTTGCTTAGTGATTATGAATATGATTATAAGCAAGATTATTGCATAGCGAAAAAAATATTTATCGCCAGCAATTTTGCAGGCAAGTTTGACCATTATCGCGGCGAAGATTTGTTGACTGTAAAAATCAAAAACGATGACGGAACTCCATCAAACGTAGAATTTTTAATCTGCGACTTAGACGTAACTGAAACCAGAAAACGCACAGTCGTTTCAAACGGCCACACACGCACCGAAGAATACACCGTAACCGTTTATAAAGGCGCTTTTGGATATGTTAGATTTCCATTCAGTTTTAAATGCGAACTTGATATAAATCCATATCGCAAAAGAAATCAAAAGATTTCGCTTGAAGATATTGATTTTAATAAAAGATTCAGTGTTTATACTTCCGATCAAGTCGAAGCACTTTGCATTTTGACTCCAACAATGATGACCAAATTGGCAGCGCTCGACAAACGTGTAAAACGCCTTAAATTGTCGCTTTCAGACAACTTTTTATATCTCGGATTTAAGCGCAATCTGTTTGAAATAAACAAAAAAGGTCATGTTTTAGACGGCAGAGTTTTTGAGCGCTTTTATGACGATGCAATCAGCATCTATGAAATTTTAGAGGAAATAAAAAACAACAACAAAGTTTTTAAAATGTAAATATGAAAATTACAACAAAAAAAGATTATCAAGATTTTTTGACCAGCCTGCAACAAATGAGTGCGGGGAGTGAGTTTATAGAATTTCAAAAAAAGATTGTAAAAACTCAAAAAAGAATCATCGGAGTTAGAACACCCTTGCTCCGCAAAATAGCAAAAGAAATTTTTAAGTGTGACCACAGTGGGTTGTTTAAATTTGGCTTAAATGATTCATTCGAAGAGGTGCTTGTAAAAGGCATGGTGCTTGCTCAATACAAGGATTGCAGCGTCGCTCTTCCGCTTTTAAATGACTTAATTTTAGACATGGACAGTTGGGCAGAAGTTGACATGGTTTGCTCGTCATTAAACTTTGTCAAAAGTGATATGCAAAAAGCGTTTGACTATTTTTCGCTGCTTGCTGCAAGTGACAAAGAGTTTGTTTGCCGCTTCGGCGTTGTCGGATTTATGAAATATTTTCTATCCGATGATTGCATCGAAAAAACGTTTGAAAGTCTCGATAAAATTGTGTGCCGCGATTATTATGTTGAAATGGCTGTTGCGTGGCTTATAAGCGAAGTTTTAGTAAAAAACCCGCAAAAAGCGCTTGAAAATATGCAAAAAATTAAAAATAATCACAATTTTAGCAAATTTGCAATCAACAAAGGCATTCAAAAAGCCACAGAAAGTTTTAGAATTGACAAACCTTTAAAAGACGAATTAAGAAATCTTAAAATATAAATTAAATAAATTTTGCTGCTTTTGCAAATGCGAGTGGCAGTTTTGAAATAAAAAAATTCGACATTAAAAAAGACAAAAAAGCATTGTCTGCAAAAAAATTAGATGGTATAATAATAAACATGAAAAAGAAATTTTTTACAATATTTTGTGCCACTTTGGCTTTGCTTTTCGTTTCTCTTTTGCCATGCGGAGCAAAGATGTCTGCGTCTGCATTGACGGAAAACGAAAATACTTTTTACAGCGAGAAAAACGCGCCAATGTTTTATGGCACAACCGAAATTACAATAGACAAAGATGTCGTTTCAACTTTCGACCTTTTAGACGGACGATTTAGAATACTTGCCAAAGACTTTGAAGATGGCGACCTTACACCAAACATTGTTTGCACCTTTAATGATGTCGATCCAACCACCGCGGGAGAATATCGCGTGGATTATGAAGTCAAGGATTCTCATCAAAACGTTTCAAAAATTTCAGTGCCTGTTCATGTTCTTGACAAAAGTGAAGGCGAGTGCAAAATCACGCGAAGAGTCTATGCGATTCCTTCGCTTAGCAATTTAAGTCTTGTTGGCACCGAAAGATGCAACAATGGGGACAGCCAAATTTTAGGCATTTATCTTCCAGTGGGAAGCAAGGCTCAAGTGAAAATTTTAAGCCAAGACAGCCCAAATTTAAAAGTTACATATTTTGCAAACACCAACGCTCAAAAGACGTCGTCGACAATAAAAGTTGCGACAACCAGCGAGCAATATATTCAAAACACAAAAGATACAACCGGCTATGACAGCGTTCCAATTTTGACTTCGCCAAGACTTAGCGAAGAAAAAATCGATCAAACATATGACATAGAATTGAGTTTTGATTCAACTGTAAAAGCGCTTGATTATTTTCACTATAAAGACAGTGAACAAGATTTTAAAGACAAGTGGAAAACAACCGAAAATACATATGGCGTCGTTGACGGCGAAGCAATTATGGCGGTCGTTCCGTTTGCGGACGTTGATAAATTAAGCGGATATGTTGCTCCAAGATTTGACGCTCCATTCGAATCGCTTGACACTTTTTTTGAATATTATTTAGAAGTAGTAAATCGCATGGATGCGATGCTTGGGCTGTCGCTTAATCCACAAGATCCGATTGACCAAAATTACAGAACAAAATATTTGGCAGTGGCAGATGCGTCAGCGGGCAGCGCTGCATATTATAACGGAAGTTTAATTGCGGTTGGCTCAGCATCCATATCGCCACTCTTCCAATATGGCTGGGGCACCTTGCACGAAATTGGACACGGCTATCAAGGCTATTTGGGAAGGGGCGGAACTGACGAAAAAACCAGCATCTTCTTAAATGAAACCGGAAACAACATTTTGGCACACTACATCCAAATGGATCCAATTTATCACAAAAGCGATCGCTATATAGGCAACCTAGCAAATTGCGAAGCCAACATAAACAACACACGCAAGAATGCGGTTGCAAACGGCAAAACCATTTTCAATAACAACAGCGGCGTATACACCAACACGCAAGAAAAATTGTATTGCATTGTCAATCTTCTAGACAACTTTGAAGGCGAACAAACATACGGAAAATTGTTCCAATATTATCGCCGCATTGTCAAAGAAGTGGGCAAAGACCAATTTACTGTGCCTGAAATTTACGCAAAGTTTTTTGCAGAAGAATACAACGCAAACATTATTCCATATCTCACAGCATGGACGATGTCACTTTCTGACGATGTTAAAGGCGAAATATTAAACTCAAACGCAGTGGCTTATTCCATCACAAGCGACACTTTGTCAGATGAGAGTTTTGAAAAGGTTTTCGTTGGCGAAAACTTGAAGTTAAAGTATGGTTTAATAAGCGATGAAGTTCTTGCCAAATACAACATTAAAAGCGAAGTTAAATTAAACATACAAATTGATGATTTCAACCTTGTTAAAGGCAAAAATGTTGCATTAACTCAAAATGGAAATATAATCAAAGTTCAAAAAATCAGCGCCGACACTGTCATCTTTAACAACCTTGACACCGGCACATATGAAATTAAATTGCCAATAGTTTATGGCTATGACAGTTTGCTTTGCATGGCAACACTGCAAGAAGGCGATAATGACATTTCATACGCTTATTCTAAAATGGTGTATGAAGACCTGTCAAAGCCACTTACAGTGATTAAAATCCTTGGCATACACGGCACGCTTGGCTATTCGCTGACTTTCAATGACGGCTATAAGTCGGGCAGCATCGTCTATGGCGCGGCGGACTTAGGAAACCAAGGCAAGCAGGAATGGATCGACAATCCGGACAACGTTTATGTTTCGGTTACAATAAAAGATCCAAACGGCGAAGTCAGCCAATCAGTAGAAGTTAAAGGCGTTGAATATTTTTGGGGCAAAACACCCGAAAACGCTACGCCAAGTTTTGAAGTAGGATCAAAGATTTGCATCTTCACGCACAGACCGACACTCGTGGGCGTCTATCTAAAAGAAAACGACCAAAAGATTGATGCTTATTCAGTAAGTCAAACCGAGCAAAACATCGAATATGAAATAACAGAAAACGGGCTTAAACTTTTAAACAAAGCCGATTTTGATGAAAAAGAAGTGTTGTTTAAAGCCGCCAACGACGAGATTAAAAGAGTGCTAAACAATGCTCAAAACACTTTAACAGAATCGGAGCTTGCAAACAAAAGATTAAAAGTTGCCACTAAAAATAAAGTGCTTAGCATGTATTCATATTTGCCTAGTGATGACCAAGAAACATATGCAAATTTCATATCGCAAATCACAGGCGGAGGCAAACCAACCATCACTGTTAAAACAAGCGACACGGAAATCAAAGTGGGCGAGCAACTGGACTTGTATTCACTTATCGAAATCACTGACAACGAAGATTTTGTGATTCAATCAAATTCAACAAATGTAAAAATAGAAAGCAACTTTGATGCAAACAAAACAGGTGAGTATGTGGTAAAGTTTACTGTGACCGACAGTGACGGAAATACATCTGCAAAAGAAATTATTGTAAAAGTTTTAGAAAATCAACCTGCATCGCATGACAAAACATTTAATGCGCTTGAATATGGTTACTTGCTTGTGATTCCAGCGGTTGGGATAATAATTTTGATTATTGTCATTGTTTTGAAGCGAAAAACACGCAAAAAACATTAAATTATCATATTTTAAACAAAAAAAACAGCGTGGCACTCTTCCGCCGCTGTTTTTTTATTTTGATTCTTATTTCATTTCTTTCGTAACTATATTCTCTTGTTGATTTGCTGATTATTTGTGGTCGGACTGCAATAAACAAGCGTTAAAAAATAAATGGTGCTCCCGTCAGGGCTCGAACCCGAAATCTAAGTTCCGAAGACTTATGTGATATCCATTTCACTACGGGAGCATTTTTTTTCTAACAAATTATACATTTATTTAAAAAAAATTGCAAATCAATCATTTAACGTGTGTAAATTTGTTTTATATTTTCTTGTGAATATGTTACAATTATACATATACGGGGGGATATATGAAAAAATATCTAAAAAATATTCTCATTTGGTCTATTATCTGCGCCGTTATCGGTTATGGCGTAGGTGTTGGCGTTGCATATTTACAAAATGACAAAATTTGGGATATAGCATTGCTCACAGACAAAATGGTTTGGATTTTGCTTGCAACGGGCGTTTTAATCGGCTTTGTTTGCGGAATCTATTTCAAGCCAAAAGGGGCAAACAAAACTAAGTCAGTCGGCAAAACTGCCAGCGGAACAGAATATTCGTTGCACTTCGACTCAGGCTTTATGACAAGAGAGCAAATTTTAAACGACAAATTTTTGATCAACCAAACATGGTCTTCGTTGCCAACTCTTAAGAAAACAGGTTCGTTTATTAAAACCGAACAAAATGGCTCAAAATTAGAAATCACGATGAAAGATGAAATGCACGCGTTGATTATTGGTACAACCGGAACAGGTAAAACCTCGATGATTATTGACCCTGCAATTCGTATCTATGCACACACAGCAGAAAAGCCATCGCTTGTGATAGCCGACCCAAAGGGCGAACTTTACGCACACCACGCAAGAGCGCTTATGGAAGAAGGCTATGAAGTTAAAATGTATGACCTTGACAACCCATATTCATCTGCACGCTGGAACCCAATGGACAGACCATATGAAATGTTCCAAAAGGCAATGAACCTTGGAAAAACTGCTAAAAAATATTCTGGCTGCACTCCTGCTCAGGCTGGCAAATCTACACTTGAAGGTGTTGAATACGGCCCAGTTTGGTATGAACTTGACGGAGTCGCTTTCCCAGACGAAGAAAGTTTAAACAAAGAAATCGAAGCAAAAAAGCAAAAAATGATTGGTGACGCAAAGTTTGAACTTCGCGGAATCGCCGCATCAGTTTGCCCAATCTCACAAGGCACAAACGATACAATGTGGGAAAGTGGGGCACAGGACTATCTTTACGGAATTATGCTTGCCATGCTTGAAGACACAGTCGACAAAAGACTTGGCGAAAACCAACTCCGTCAGGATCAATTCAACTTTTACAACCTTTACAAAATTTCACAAAAGAAAGATGCCGACCCAGACAATCCATTCAACTCAGTTCGAAGATATTGCACTGGCAGAAGCAAAACATCTGAAGTTATGTCAATCACATCTGGCGTAATCAACTCAGCCGCTTCAACCACAAAGTCATACTTGAGCGTGCTTTCAACAAAAATCACGGCGCTTATGCAAGATATGGGAATTTGCTATGCAACCAGCGGAACAGACATCGATTTCAACCGCTTCGTTGAAAAACCAACCGCATTCTTCATTAAAATTCCTGATCACAAAAAAGAACGTCACTCACTTGCAACAATCTGCATTTCGCAACTTTACCGTTGCCTTGTCGACTGTGCAAACAAATATCCAGGCTTAAAACTTCCACGCCACGTTTACTTTATGCTTGATGAGTTCGGTAACTTGCCAGTAATTCAAGACTTCGGAACAATGGTTACCGTTTCACGTTCAAGAAATATATTCTTCCAAATCGTTGTTCAATCATTTACTCAGCTTGACACAAAATACGGCAAAGAAGTCGCCGAAACCCTTAAAGGAAACTTCAACATTCAAATCTTCTTGGGAACAGAAGACACGCCAACGCGTGAAGCTTTCTCAAAGAGCTGCGGTGAAGTTCAACTTATCACAAAAGAAGAATCTGAAACCAAAAACAAAGGCAAGGGCGAAGAGTCAACTTCAAAATCAACCAGCACACAACGTTCGGTTAAACCTTTGGTTGACCCATACGAACTCAGCACTTTGCCATTCGGAACAGCAATCATCAAAGTGTTCAGATACAATCCAATTCGTTGTATGTTGCCACAATTCCACAACATCCCACAAATGGAAAAGTATCCACCACTTGTTGCATCTCAAACAAGCAGAGCGCTTGATGAAGAACACGTATTCTACGACATCGACAAGCGTAACCAAATTGTGCTTGGCAGACCAAGTTTCTTCTAATCATTTAAATAAAAAACGGCCAAAAACTGGTCGTTTTTTTTGTTGCCAAGCACCATTATCACCGCAATTTCATACAAAAAGCGGAGAGGTGTAAAGTGGAATATAATGATTTTGCTTGTCCAACGCCAGACGAATATGAAAATCTAGCAAAGGCGTATATGCAGTCTTTGCGAGATAAGGGATTTGTGTTTATAAGCCTTGAAAACGAAGCGCAAAAAATGCTTGTTGACGAAGTTTTTGACCTTTTGTTTAAACTGCGGGCGAGTTATCGAGCGCTCGGCACGTTTATGGGCAGCGACAAGTTTTATCAATTAAATGAAGAGCAAATTGAAACCTTGCGCGATATGTTTTCATACACGCATAACCGCGGGTTTAGAATAGTTTGGAACAAAACCAAATGCTTTTTAAATTGCATCAGTCTTGAAAATAAACTGCTTATCAAAATGTTTCTTCTCGCGCAAAAATCGCAAGAATATGAAAGCCTTGTCGGGCTTTGTTTTCAGCGGCTAAGAATGTCGGCGGATTTATACGAAGTGTCTTCGTCATGGCAGTTTGACGATCAACAAAAATAAAAAAACGCGGCAGGGGAAAATAAAATAACGCAAAAGTGATAAAAAATAAAAGATTGGATTTTTCTCCAATCTTTTTTGCTATTTTTTATTGTTAAATAATTAAATATAATGATTATTAAACTATTAAACCTTTAAACCATTAAGAAATTCAGCACTTTTGGCAGGGCACGATCAAGCGCGCGGCGATAATCTCTAAGTTTGTCAGGCGCATATTTGCTTTCTTTGTTTTGAGCGTCTACAAGTTTTTTTGTTGTGATTTGCAAATCGTCAACCAAACCTTCGCAAAGCAAGTTTCCTAAAACAAAAACATAGTTTTCTTCGTCGATGTCGTTTCTAGCCAAAATGTCAGGCAGGTTAGGGTTGTCGGCAATGGTGTCAAAAGCATAGTTCAAGAAGAATTGCAATTTTTCAATAGCAAATTCGTTGCCGTTTGCCGCAGCAAGAATAGCCCATTGCATATAAAGGTCATAGTTTTCTGGCACAGCCCCAGGCACGCCGTTTTTGTAATAATAACTCATAACGTCCTGCGCGATGCAGTTGCCTTCCATGGCAAGCGAACCAACTTCAGTAAACATATCAATGAAAGATTTTTTATATTTTTCAGGATTTTCTAAGCAGTCGTTAAGCACGCTTCTGAGTTTGGTAAATCCATCATAGGCATCTTTTTTCTTAACAAAATATTGTTGTTCCACCTTTGGCACTCCTTTTTATAAAAAGAGTATATCACATTTGTTTTGAATTTGAAACTTTTTTTGGGGTAGTTTTTGTCGGTTTAGGTTTTTCTTCGCTTTTCTCAGGCGCATTTTTAGAAGTTTCATACATCTGCACTAAAAATGATTCAAACAGCGGCAAAGCCAGTGTCGCAAGCACAATCACAGCAGGCAGAGCAATCAGCATAACGCTCAGCCAGGTTGGGACTTTCATGAAAAGCGTGAAAATAAAGTAAATTCCAACGCCAATCGACGCACCCGAACAAACAAGCGCAATCATGCCAAGCACTGTGATCAATATTGTGAAACGATAGCCATAAGTCAGTTTTTTCGATTTTTCAAAAATCTCTTTTGTGGTCAGTTCTGGGTTGTCAAAATATACAAGAGCAGCAAACGAGTTGTTTAGCCCATAAATGACACCGGGAACAATCAAAAGCAGCCCCCAAACAATCATTCCGCACAAAGCAATGATTTTGATGATTAAAATTTTTAGAATGCTTTTAAAAGGCAAAAACAAACTTTCGAAGTCCGGCTTTTGACCCCTAAATGAGCGTAACACAAAGCCATAAACGCCCACTTGCATATAAGCCATCGCGATAAAAGCGAGAGCGAAACTCAAAAGGGGAGCAAACAGCCCCAATGCGACAACCACAATCGCAAGCATATTTGCAAGAATAAAATTAAACCAATTAGCCTTTGCAGTAGGCATAAGGTTGGATGTGTTAAATGTTGTGATTTTATCTTCTATTTTCATAATTTTTCTCCTTAAAATTAAAGTGTGAAAAAATTATGTATTTATTCTAAAAAATTAACACAAATCTCTCGCGTGCCTCCATGCGCATATTTGAAATAATAAAATTGAAATACCACCGCAACGCACTCATATAAAAAACCAACCTTTATGCACACGCATATATAAAATCAACCGCAAAGCACACGCAGTGTGCTATCATGCACGCGCTAGCGTGCCATCATACTGGCGAAGCCAGCCATCATGCGCAACTAGTTGCGCCATCATGTCACTGCAAGTGACCCTGTCAGTCGGACTGCCGACTGACTTTTCCACATTGTCCAAATAAAAAAACAAAAAATTATTTCACGCATCGCCAAAATTGTGACGGATTGTATGCAAAATTGCTTGACGTTTTTTTTTTTTACAGGTAAAATTATTATAGATATTGTCCACAGAAACAAAAAATTCAAGAAAAAAACATCGAATTTATCAATAATTATTTTTTTGTCGAAAAACGTTAGGTAGTTTTAATAAAATCGGTTAAAATAAATTATGGAATAAATATATAATTAAATATTATTGTTAATATTTTCAAGGAGGAAGGTTTGATTAAACGTAAGCTCAGTTACAGCAAATTAATGTATCTGTTGGTAGCGCTTAGCCTTTCTTTTTTTATTTTCGGAATCGTCTTTCTTTCTTGCTTTAATGTAAATGACAACTCGCAAGACTCGTCCGAAGCGGCAATCACGTATTGGACAGATTATGCTGCTGATTCTTTTGCAGGCGGAAACGGAACAGAGTCTAGCCCTTATCTCATTGAAACGGCAGCGCAGCTTGCACGCTTAGCGAAATTAATAAACAATAAAGACACAACTGCAGCTTGGAATTCAAAATATTATAAACAAACTGCGAATATTGATTTAAGTACTGGCGGACATATATGGTATCCGATAGGGAATAGTTCATTTGATGAAGAAGCCGAAAATAATCACACTGTCTTAAAAAATGCTACGGTTCCTTTTAAGGGTACATATGATGGTGATGGGCATATTGTTAAAGGAATTAAAAATTCTTTACTAAGTTCAACAGGCGGCTTGTTTGGATCGGGAAGAGGCTGTACAATCAAAAACGTTGGAGTGTTAAACCCAGAAAGAATATATGGCATTTATGGTGCGGGGAGCATTTTAGGGGCTGCACTTTCGTTTAACGATAGCGGCACGACACTTAATGATGCTTGTAATGTCCTAAATTGTTTCAGTGCTGGTGGGACATATATTGGCGGAGCAAAGTACGGCGCAGGCGGAATTATAGGCTATGCGTATATTGGTGGTATAGAAAATTGTTATAATGCTAGTTCGGGTTTAGTTTCTTCATCAGCTACTGGTGGATTAATCGGATATGGAGTTTTTGGGGTGGCTTCATATTCTTATAATATTGGTGGTATGTCAACGAGCTCAAATTATCCTCAAGGCGGGATATTTGGTGCTAATGGTTTATCATCGGCAACCAGCGTTTTTAGTGTTGGAAAAAGAAACACTTCAAAGTATGCTGGTGTAAGTGGGAATTGTTTAGAGTCAGGAGTAACACCTTCATGTTCTAAAGTTTTCCATACAGCCATCGTCGATTATAATCAATGGAATATGTCTGCAGATCCGCCTGCTATTACTTCAGGTGGCACTCTGTCTGGAGTTTCGCGTCCATCAAACTTGGAAACACAGGCAAAAGACTGGAGTTGGTTTAGCACAAATATAGATGCAGGGAATAATAACTATAAATTAAACAGCACAATTATTGAAAATGACGGATATCCTGTTCTTTCTGTATTTTGCAAAAATGTAACAGCAAATGCAAATGGCGGCTCAGTGGTAAGTGGCAATGGTTGGCCAGCAGGTTCTACATCGACGAAGACAATGGTCAATGGCTATCTTAATATGCCAACAGCAACAAGAACCGGATACACTTTTGATGGTTGGTATACGGCAGCAAGTGGTGGAACTAAAGTTGAACCTACTTGGGCAGACATGAAAGAAAGCATACCTTCAACAATTTACGCCCATTGGTCAAGAAATAGCTATTCAATAAGCACTGACCTTCGTGGTGGAACTACATACAAAAATATTATAACACCTTCAACAATTTGCGACAGCTGGACGGCTTCGACAAGTTATTCCAACTATATGACACTTCAATATGACGCTCCAAGTGGCGTTTATACAATGACAAACACAGCAGCAGGCAATGACCCATATGCAACAGGAAATCAAACCGTTTATTTGTCAACTGGCAAAACTTATGTTATGCACGCGATTTGCACTGATAATTCAGGAGTTTCTGTAACTGGCAATCCTTTGCAAGTCTTTTATGGAATAAGTCTGGGCTACAGCGAAGCAAACAGCAAGCGGTTTGGTGAAACGACGACGCAAGAATTTACGGTTTCCACGTCTGGAACTTACAATTTCCGGTTTGACAACGACTTTTCTTATGCAAGCGGTGGAGTGATGAAAGTGCGAGAGTTCTGGGTTGCAGAAAAATCGCAATCAACGGCGACTCAATCTTATTCCGTTCCATATCAAGGATATTATCCTGCGGCGAATCCGACTAAAGAAGGTTACACATTTGCAGGCTGGAAAGAACTTTTAAACACAACAACGAATGTTACATTAAGTACAAGCACTTCAAATTACAATTATTTGCCAATGTTGACGGGTGTTGTTCCGGGTACGAAATATGAAATAACAATCGGAACGGCAAAACTAACATCTGGCTCTGCAAGCCAATTTACAACATTAATTTATGACTTTACGACAAGCAAAACTTTAGCAAGTGCGACAAATAATTTTGGATCAAATGTTTCTTATACACTTACTTGTCCAAGTTCGGCAACCGCGTCAAACGATATTCGAATAATTATTTATGCAGGCATTAGTGGCGCGACGGCAAATAATGCGGCATCATATTCAAACATTCAAATCTTCTCTAGTAATGTTTTAGGTTCATATTCTGCTTTACATAACACAAGCACAGCAAGCAAAACTTATTATGCGCAATGGCTTCCTGTTGCGAGCAAAGTTACATTTAACCCAAATGGGGGGACAATAACTTCTGGCAATGCAACAGATTATGTGACATATGGCGCGACATATGCGGGCAAGACAAACATCTATCGCCCTATATTTGGTTCGCTTGCGCTTACAAATTCAGGAAATATATTCAGTGTCAATGTCGACAATTCGTCTGGAACAAGTGTCAAGTATGCAAATTTCATGTCTTCGTATGACGGCGCAACGGTGCAACCAAACACAACTTACACGGTTGTAATTAAGGTGACCGCTTATAGTGGGAATCAATTAAAGATTAATTTTACTTCACCTTATGATATCGGCTCAAGTGGGTTAGGCGATACGGCAACGTCAACTTGTTGGTTTGATATTTCGAACACGGGCGTTTACTACAAGACATTTACAACAAAAGCAAACCTTAATGGTTCATATTTTAATTTTAGATCCTACATTCCTGTTGATGCTGGCAAAAAGGCGATTGCAACCTTCCAAGTTGCGGTTTTCGCCGGCTCGTTCAACTCAAATCCTACAAATTCAACCTTTGAGTATCATGAAGCAGCAAGCGGGAATGCTCTTCCTGTCGCTACAAGAACGGGTTATACATTTGACGGCTGGTTTACAGCTGAAACAGGCGGAACAAAAGTTTCAGCCGACACGATAGTTACAAACGCAAGTGATCATGTGTTGTATGCTCATTGGACGGTGAACAACTATGATTTGATTCTGTCACCTAATGACGGATATTATGAATCAAGCAGCTCAGACAGAACTTATACTGCTGCTTATGGCACGACTTCATACTTTGGAATGCCACTTCGAACGGGTTATACGTTTGAAGGCTACACGCATACTGGTTCGGGCACGCTTTCCGAACGAAAAGCATCATCGGGCTTTACTTCTGCCACATTAAAGAGCGATTCAAACGGCGCCTATTACAATTATACTTTCTCAGGAACGCGACCAAGCAGTGACAGCTGGCCAAGCATCCAATATCCAACCTATTCGTTTACAGCAGGGAAGACGTATGTATTAAACTTTAAAATTAGAGTAAATTCAACAACTGATAGTTTCGCGGTTCGTCACTCGTCAATCGCAAACGACTGGGTATGCCCAATGCGCGGCTTTAGTGGCGCGACAAATGGTTGGGTTGATGTAACTCTGGAGCAAACTATCGGCGAAAACTACACGCGTTCAGGCTCGTCTTATACATCATCTCCACGACTTGAAATCTACATGAATTCAACCAAGGCAACAGGGTCAAACGGCGACTCATACAAGGTTGATTTTGATATTAAAAACATTGTTATATATGAAAAAGGAACAGGGAAAACCGCATTTACGTCTATTGTTTACACTTATGGTGCTGGAGCAGGAACGCTGACAGCGAAATGGCAAGTTAAAAATTATAGCGTGAGCATCGATCCAAATGGTGGAACATATGGCGGAAGCACGACTGCAACAAGCGTAAGCGGAAACTATGGAACTACAACAACAATTTCAGATCCAACAAGAACTGGCTATACCTTTGCTGGTTGGATTGCAACAAAAACCGATCTCAGTACGACATGGGCGCAAATTCTCTATCATGATGCCGTTTATGGCTCAAGTCTGTTTACGTCAGGCGATAACTTGGCGTCAAATGTTGTCAATACAACGACTAAAAACAGTCAATTTGCAACACTTGCAAAACTTAATTTGACAAGTTATGAGTTCTTACTTCAATATCATCACACATTGCAAGCGGGAAGTTCAATGTATGCGCGAGAATACAACCGCTGGAAGCAAACATCAAATCCAGCAACGACAACAGAAGCAGTAAGTGGATATGAAGTGGTTTCGATTTCGTGGAATACAAATACGAATTCGACCGCATTCCAAGGGATTGCGAGATCAAACAGTGGGGCCACCTTTATTGACGGAACAATCGGGCACTCAGACTGGTTCTATGCTCTCGGATCATATAATGAATGGAACGGGGGAATTCCAGGACCAAGCAGCGCCGAAACAAACATTGTAACTTTGTATCTTGCAACAGACAGCTCGCTTTCAAACTTTAAACCAACGGCAACATTCAAAGATGCTGACGCTTTAGGCTCAAACAATACATATTACTTTAAAGACGAATCAGTAACTCTTAAAGCACTTTGGATTGCCAACATTTACAAACTTACAGCAAACGCCAATGGCGGATCAATTCCGGAAACCACAGGCTGGAGCGGAACAGGCGCAACAGCAACAAAGTCAGTCGTTTATGACACTGCATACGGCACACTTCCAGTGCCAACAAGAACAGGCTATGGCTTTGCTGGTTGGTATAGATCGGCATCAGGCGGAATGGGAGTCAGCGCAACCACAAAAATGGGAGCGGCAAACGTAACAATTTACGCTAATTGGGAATTAAATTCATACACTCTTACGGCTGACTGCAATGGCGGAACAGCGCCAAGCACGCTTCCAACAGGTTGGACGGCAAATGGAACTGCACCATATATAACACTTAATTATGATGCTGATTATGGAATTCTTCCAGTGCCAACAAGACAAGGATATATATTTGCTGGCTGGTGGACGGCAGCTAGCGCAGGCAGTGAAGTAAACTACAAGACAAAAATTGGAGCGGGCGATACAAAAATCTACGCGCATTGGGTTGAAAGCTGGGTTAAATATATGTCAGACGACAACCCAGTATTGGATCAAGCGGACGGCTATTACAAAATCGACTCAGCTGCAAAACTTGCACGTCTTGCATATCTTGTAAATAGTAACGCGGACAACGGCAAATGGGCAAGTTATAAATACAAGCAAACCGCCGACATCGACCTTTCAGCACACTACTGGCAGCCAATCGGTAACGCAACATATCAATTTAAAGGGATTTTCGACGGCACAACGTTCGACTTCCACAACATGAAAACATATTGCGGAGTAAACGGATATGCTTCATATGATTATTATGGGCTATTTGGTTATACAAAATCAGCTGAAATTCGAAATGTAAACAACTATGATATTGACATGAAATGCAGAGAATACTCGGGCGGTATAGTGGGTAAATCCAGAGCAGGCACTATTGAAAATTGTAAAGTGACTGGGAAAATATCGGGCATATCTAATTTTACAGCGGGCATTACTGGCGAAAGTTCTTCAACAATTAAAGATTGCGTGAACTATGCTTCGGTCACTTCAGACTACTATGCTGTTGCAGGAATCGTCGGTGATGGTAGTGGGACAATTGAAAATTGCATCAATTATGGAAATATTACAGCATACGAATTTGCGGGCGGAATTGTTGGAAGAGCGTTTGGAGGAAATATTGAAAATTGTGTAAATGAAGGCAATATTACTTGTACTTATCATATGGTTGGTGGTATCGCAGGCGAAATTTCATATGGGAACATTGTTTCGTGTAGCAATTTAGGCATTGTAACAGGTTTAGTTTACGTTGGCGGAATAGTAGGACAAAGTTCTTCTTCAGATGATATAACAATTTCTCAATGTTTAAACACCGGGGATATTGTTATTACGGATACAGACAGGACTACATATGCTGGTGGAATATTGGGAAATGCTTACACGGCTACAACGATAGAATCGTGTTTTGCTGATTTCAAAATTACTTCAAATAAAACAATTACGTTTGGATCAATTTTGGGCTATGCTGAATACAACGTTACGATAAAATATTGTGGCGCTAGGATTACTACAACATCGAATCTGCCTGCGACAACAGTTTATGGGAATAAGAAAACATCGGCAACAGTTACGGCAAACGATTGGTATTCATTGTTAACTATTAGAGGAAATAAAATAAATCGTATTGCCACGACAAGCAGCGGAATGGATGGTAAGTTTGGAATGATCTCATCAATTCATGATGGATTGCCAGTTCCACTTGGAATCTACCATGTAAGCCAATATGGAACAACCACAGGCATTGCTTCAACCTTAACGGGAAGTAAATACGGCTGCACAACCGCGTAAAAATCACAATTATAAACATTAAAAAAGAGAGTGAATTTCACTCTCTTTTTGTTTTTTTAATTTTAAATTTTAGGGTCAAAACCTTCAAATATAACGTTGTCGCAATACTTTACAACTCTTAAATATTCTTCTTGGCTTTTTACTGTCCAAGCAAGAAGTGGAAGCTTTTTGTATTTTCTTACAAATCTGTTTGGAAGAGTTTTTGCTTCATACATAATAAAATCTGCGCCAGCAATCTTTTTTGCAAAAATCATACGTTTAAGTCCCCAGCGGGTCATAAACTTCATTTTCACATTTTTTAAATAACCTGCAAGTTGACCTCTAAGAATTTGAGGGGCGTGTTGTTTAAAATATCCAAGAGAAAGGGGATTAAATGATGCAATAGCAATTTGACCTTTATATTCGGCCAAGATGTCAATAATCTTTTGTTCAAACTCGCCAACTTTTGCGTTGTTTTTAACTTCGATAATCACAGGTGCTTCGCCGGCAATCGCTTCGAGTGCTTCTTGAAGAGTAGGGATGCTTTCTTTGCTGCCTTTAAGTTTCAACATAGGCAAATCTTGTTTTGTTAAAAATTTAACATATCCGTCGTTGCCGGTCATTCTTGAAAGGCTTTCGTCGTGGAAAACAACGACAGTGCCATCAGAAAGCATTTGAACATCAAGTTCAATAGCGTATCCTGATTTGATTGCATTTTTAAAAGCAGAAATAGAATTTTCAGGGCAGTCGGCATTATGAAGCCCACGATGCGCGATAGGGGTTTCAACAAGCCAAGATTTAAAGATGTCAGTCATATTTAAAAATCCTTTAGATTGATTATTTTACACACTAAGTATACAACATGTCGTGATTTTTCACAAAGCATTTTTAATATTTTTTCAAATAATTTGATTTGATAATTAAAAAATGATTGTTTTTTTGGCGAATTTTGATATACTTATCACATGGAAAACATCAGAAATTTTTGCATCATCGCACATATTGACCATGGAAAGAGCACGCTGGCTGACCGCTTGATGGAACAAACAGGCTCGGTCGCAAAAAGGGATATGCAGTCGCAACTTTTAGACAGCATGGAACTCGAACGCGAAAAGGGGATCACAATAAAACTTACCCCAACAAGAATGAACTATTCATACAATGGTCAAGATTATGTTTTAAACCTTATTGACACTCCGGGGCACGTGGACTTCACTTACGAAGTTTCGCGTTCTCTTGCCGCGTGCGAAGGCGCAATTTTGATTGTTGACGCATCGCAAGGGGTTGAAGCGCAAACGCTTGCAAACGCCTATCTTGCGCTTGATGCAAACCTTGAAATATTGCCAGTTATAAACAAAATCGATCTTCCTTCGGCTCGTGTAGAAGACGCAAAAAAAGAGATTGAAGAAGTGGTCGGCCTTCCAGCAGAAGATGCACCTTGCATTTCTGCAAAAGAAGGAATTAACATTGATAAAGTTCTCGAAAAGATTGTAACCGACATTCCTGCGCCAAAAATCGATTTAGATTCGCCGCTCAAATGTCTGATTTTCGACAGCGTTTATGACAATTTTAAAGGCGCAGTCTGCCTTATCCGTGTTTTTGACGGAGAAGTGAAAGCCGGCGATGAAGTTTTGTTTATGCAAACAGGAAGAAAATATGAAGTCACAGAAGTGGGTATTTTCAATCCTAAAATGCAGCCGACCAGCAGTTTAAAGTCGGGCGAAGTTGGCTATCTTGCCGCTTCAATCAAAAGCCTATCAGATGTGCATGTGGGCGATACAATAACGCACACACTTGCGCCAACAGCACACGCTTTGCCAGGTTATAAAGTTGTTCAGCCTGTCGTTTTTTGCGGCGTTTTCGCAGTAGACGGCTCAAAATATAACGAACTTAAAGAGGCTCTTTTAAAACTTAAAATCAACGATGCTAGTTTGCAGTTTTCGCCAGAAGTTTCGCAAGCCCTTGGTTTTGGCTTTAGATGCGGATTTTTGGGACTTCTGCACCTTGAAATCATCACCGAACGCATCGAACGCGAGTTTAATATCGACATTATTACGACAGCGCCAAGCGTGTCATACAAGGTTATAAAAACAAACGGCGACGAACTAGAAATTTCAAATCCGGCAAACCTGCCTTCGCCAGTTGAAATTGAAAAGATTTTCGAACCAATGGTGGCCGCCAGCATATTCACTCCGCCAGCATACGTTGGCGCAATCATGCAGTTGTGCCAAGACAAGCGCGGTGTTTACAAAAACATGGTTTACCTTGATGCGACCAGAGTGCGCCTTGAATATTCGCTGCCACTCGGCGAAATCATCTATGACTTTTTTGACAGACTCAAATCGGCGACGAAAGGCTATGCAAGTTTTGACTATGAAATGGACGGATTCGCGCCAAGCAAACTTGTAAAACTTGACATACTTTTAAATGGCGAAAAATGCGATGCGCTTTCTCTTATCGTGCATGAAGACAGCGCTTATGTCCGCGGCAGAGCCATCACCGAAAAACTTAAAAAAATCATTCCAAGACAACTTTTTGAAGTGCCTATTCAAGCAGCAATCGGCAACAAAATCATCGCTCGTGAAACAATCAGCGCGCTCAGAAAAGACGTGCTTGCAAAGTGTTATGGCGGTGACGTAACCCGAAAGCGCAAACTGCTTGAAAAGCAAAAAGAAGGCAAAAAGCGTATGCGTCAAATAGGCTCGGTTGAAATTCCGTCCGAAGCGTTTTTGTCAATCTTAAAATTGGACGACGAACAATGATGGGAATATACGTTCACATTCCGTTTTGCGACAGCAAATGTGCTTATTGTGCATTTGCTTCTTTTGTTGTGTCAAATCAAATTAAGCGTGAATATTTTGACCACTTGCAAGCAGAAATTGCCGCCAGCTCAGAGAAAGGAAAAGTGGATTCAATTTACTTTGGCGGGGGAACACCTTCATCAGTTGATGCTGAGTTTATAGTCAACATTTTAAAATTGTTAAAAGAAAAATTTGACGTCACTCCTGGCGCCGAAATAACCATCGAATGCAATCCTTGCTCGACCACAAAACAAAAGTTGGAAGCCTATAAAAAGGCGGGATTCAATCGCATAAGTTTTGGCGTGCAAAGTCTTGATGATGACGCGCTTTCACTTATCGGCAGAAGGCACACAAGGGCTCAGGCGTTGCAAGCAATCGCCCTTGCTAGCGAAGTGGGATTTGAAAACATTTCGGCCGATTTGCTGCTTTCGATTCCGCAAGGCGATGTCGCATCTGATGCTCAAAAACTGATAGAAAGCGGAGTAAAACACATCTCGGCATATATGCTTCAAATCGAAGACGGCACGCCGCTAAAACGCAAAGTAGAAAGCGGCGAAATAAAATTAAAAGATGAAGACCAAACCGTCGACGATTATCAAAAATTAACGTTATTTTTGCAAAAAAACGGTCTAAATCGCTATGAAATCAGCAATTTTGCTTATTCTGGCTGCGAAAGCAGGCACAACAGCCACTATTGGACGGGAGAAAAATATTTAGGTTTTGGGCTCGGCGCGCACTCGTTTGATGGCAAGTTTATTCGCCAAGCAAATGCTTGCAATTTCGCTGATTATTATGCCGGCAAGAAAACCTGCGAAAACCTTTCACCAAAAGAGCGCGACGAAGAAATCATTATGCTTGGACTTAGGTGCAAATATGGATTTAACCTAAAAAAACTCTCTTTTGACCTTGCTTCTCAGCCTGAATTTGAAAAACTTTTAAAACAGAATGTGCTCAATTTGCAGGGGACAAAAGTCACTTTAAATCCCGACTTTTATCCGGTGTCAAATTCGGTTATAATAAATCTAACAAAAAATCTTTAAATAATACTTGCAATAAAAATTTGTCTATGCTATAATGCAAATGTAAAGCAAAACTACTTTACGGAGAAAAACAGATGAGTTTAGAAAACAACTTGCTTTTGGCTCAACTTTTTGACCTGTATGGACCGCTGCTGTCGCCCGCTCAGCAAAGCGTGATGAAAGAGTATATTTTAAATGATTTCACGATTTCAGAAATCGCTGAAAATCAAGGCGTTTCCAGACAGGCAATCAAAGATGCAGTTTCAAAAGCAGAACAAAAACTTAAAAGTTATGAAAACAAACTTGGTTTTTTAAAAAGACTTAACGGGGAGAAATAATGGCACTTTTTTCATCATTATCCGAAAGATTCAACCACATATTTTCCAAGTTGACAAAGCGCGGCAGACTTACCGAACTTGAAATTAAAGAGGCAATGCGCGAAGTGCGAATTGCGTTGCTTGAAGCCGACGTCAACTATATGGTGGCAAAAGATTTCATCAAAAAAGTATCTGAAAAAGCAGTCGGCGACGAAGTAATGAAAAGTCTGACTCCAGCTCAACAGGTTATCAAAATCGTGAGAGACGAACTCACCGAACTTATGAGTTCAAATTCACAAAAATTGACTATTAGTTCCGCTCCACCAACAATTATAATGTTGTGTGGCTTGCAGGGAGCAGGCAAAACCACAATGTGCGCAAAACTTGGCGCGCATCTTAAAAAAAGCGGCAAAAAACCTTTGCTCGTTGCGTGCGACATCTATCGTCCGGCTGCAATATCGCAACTTCAAGTTGTGGGCAAACAAGCCAATGTCGAAGTGTTTGAACGCGGCACTCAAAACCCAGTAAAAACGGCAAAAGAAGCAATCGAATACGCCAAAAAACAGGGCTTTGATGTTGTTATCTTAGACACAGCGGGCAGATTGCACATAAACGAAGAGTTGATGGACGAACTCAAAAACATCAAATCTGCTGTTCATCCAACCGAAATCTTGCTCACTCTTGATTCAATGACTGGACAAGACGCTGTAAATGTTGCAGAATCATTCAACAACGCGCTTGACGTTACCGGATTTATTCTTACAAAACTTGATGGTGACACTCGCGGCGGGGCAGCACTTTCAATCAAAGCAATCACCGGCAAGCCAATCAAATTTACCGGTGTGGGCGAAAAAATCGGCGACATCGAACCGTTTTATCCCGACAGAATTGCAAGCCGAATCTTAGGCATGGGCGACGTGCTTTCGCTTATCGAAAAGGCACAAGAAGCCGTGACCGAAGAAGAAGCCAAGGCAATGGAAAAGAAATTCCGTGAAAATTCATTTACACTTGATGACTATCTTGTGCAAATTGAAAGCATGAAAAAGATGGGCTCACTTAAAGACATCTTGTCAATGATTCCTGGGCTCAGCAGCAAACTCAAAGGCGTTGAAATCGACGAAAATGAGTTGCAAATCAATAAACATATCATCCAATCAATGACGCCGGAAGAGCGTCAAAATCCCGACATCATCAAAGCGTCGCGCAGACAAAGAATTGCAAAAGGCAGCGGAACAAGCGTTCAGCAAGTAAACAAGCTGTTAAGGCAATTCGCTCAGTCCAAAGAGATGATGAAACAAATGAAAAACAAAAAAGGACTGAGATTTTAATTCGTTACATGATTGCGAAAGCAATTTTGTATAAAGGTTCGCACAAAGCGAAATCACAAAAATTAACAAGGAGGAAAACATGGCAGTTAAAATTAGACTTACAAGACTTGGTGACAAAAAATCACCTTTCTACAGAGTTGTCGTTGCTGATTCAAGAAGCCCAAGAGATGGAAAATTCATCGAAGTTCTTGGAACATACGATCCACTCAAAAACCCTGCAGAAGTTAAAGTTGACACAGAAAAAGCTTCAAAATGGCTTAAAAACGGCGCAACTCCAACGGAAACAGCAAAATCTGTTCTTGTAAAAGCAGGCGTAATCGAAAAGAAGTAAGGAGAAGACATGAAAGAACTCGTTGAATACATCGTTCGCAACCTTGTAGAAGACAAAGACGCAGTTAAAGTCACAATCGAAGAAAACGACGACGAAACTGTTGTTAGAGTTTCAGTTGCAGACGAAGATATGGGAAGAGTTATAGGCAAAAACGGAAAGGTTGCATCAAGCATCCGCACTATTGTTAAATCTCTTGCCGGAAAAGAAAGAAGAAAAACTTTCGTTAAATTTGGAGAATAATGGAAAATTTACTCATCGCTAAAGTTTCAAAGCCACAGGGCATCAAAGGTGAATTAAAATGTCAACTATTCACCGATGTTCTTGTGGCTGTAACAAAGGCGAAAAAGGTGATTATTGAAGGGAATGAGTGCGATGTCCAATATGCAAAGGTGCGCAATGGTGACCTTTATTTAAAACTGTTGGGCATAAACGACCGCAATAACGCCGAAATCTTCAGAAATTGCGAAATCTATCTTCCGAAAAGCGAAATCGAATCCGAAAAAACCGAAGACTTTTTAGTCGACGATTTGCTTGGCATGGTTCTTTACGATCAGCAAGGAAAACAAGTCGGACAAATTGTTGACTATGAAGATTATGGCTCGGCAGCAATACTTTCAATCGACGATGGCGGGCACGTATATGAAGTTCCTTACATCGCCGAAGTTTTTATTACTGACGGAGACAAATTGGTTGTAAATCGAAAAGCATACGAGGAAAGCCGAATATGAAAATAGACATTCTTACGCTTTTTCCAGAAAGTTTTGCGCCCTTTAAAGAGAGTATAATTTCTCGTGCGCAAAAAAACGGAGTGATTGAAATTAACATCATAAACATACGTGATTTCACGCTCGACAAACATAAAAAATGTGACGACACACCTTTTGGCGGAGGGGCAGGCATGCTGATGAGCGTTCAGCCTGTTTACGACGCAGTTAAAAGTGTGCTTACAGATAAAAGCAAAGTGGTTTATCCTTCACCAAGCGGAAGGGTGTTCAACAGTGCAATTTCGCAACAACTCGCACAAAATGAACACTTGATTTTTATCTGTGGGCATTATGAAGGCATCGACCAACGACTTATCGAACTTTTTGACGCCGACGAAATTTCAATCGGCGACTATGTTTTGACAGGCGGCGAAATTCCAACCATGGCAATCGTCGATAGTCTGTTAAGGTTTGTTCCTGGCGTGCTTAAAGAGGGCAG
The DNA here is from genome assembly GCA_963602685.1 of Eggerthellaceae bacterium. Taxonomy (GTDB): domain Bacteria; phylum Bacillota; class Clostridia; order Christensenellales; family UBA1242; genus Caccovivens. The sequence goes on from CAVCJG010000001.1 coordinate 175,500, forward strand.
TTTAGAAGAAGAAAGTTTTTCAAATGGACTTCTTGAATATCCTCAATACACAAGACCTCAAGTATTTGAAGGGTTGGCTGTGCCCGAAGTTCTTTTAAGTGGTAATCATCAAGAAATTGCAAAATTTCGCCATGCCGAATCGCTTAAAAAAACGCAAAGGGTTAGACCTGACCTTCTCAAAGGAGAAAAATTTGAAAATTAATTGGTTTCCCGGACATATGAAGAAAGCGCTCGACGAAATGCGAGCCGAATTAAACAAGGCGGATGCAGTCGTCTATGTTTTGGATTCACGCGCACCAAAAAGTTGCTTGAATCCCGAGCTTTCTCGCTTGACCAATGGGAAGCCAATTTTATATATTCTCAACAAAATTGATTTGACCGACTTTGCGCGACTTGAAAGCATTAAAAACACGTTTAAAGGCGACGGATTTGACTATCTTATGCTCAATTCCACCCAAAGTGGCTCAGCGAAAGATGTATGCACAAAAATCCGCAGTTTGTGCAGCGCAAAAGTTAAAAAATTCGAAAGCAAAGGCATCGGCGTAACCTTGCGCGCAATAGTTGTAGGCGTGCCTAATTGCGGGAAGAGCACGCTTGTAAACAACCTTTGCAAAAAAGCAAAAGCAGTCACCGGCGACCGCCCAGGCGTCACAAAAGGCAAGCAGTGGTTTAAAATCGGAACAGGCGTTGAAATCTGCGACACACCGGGAACGCTTTATCCAAACCTGTCAAACCAAGAAATCGCAAAAACCTTGGCGTTTATCGGCAGCATTCGAGACGAAATTCTCGACGAAGTCGAAGTCGCCACCGAACTTTTGTCGCGAATTGAAAAATTGTATCCATCGGCAATCGAAACTCGTTTTAAAGGCGCAAAAACTCTCGAAGAAATCTGCCGCGTCCGTGCCTATCTTTTGTCGGGCGGCGAACTCGATATTTCTCGTGCAGCGAAAGCGGTTATCAGTGAATTTAGAAGCGGCAAACTTGGCAAACTTATGATTGAAGAATAATGAAAAAAGAAAATAAAACAAAAGGCCAAAAATATGAAATTTTGGCTCAGAATTATTTGAAAAAACACGGCTTTAGCATAGTCGATACAAACGTATCCAATTTTTGCGGCGAAATTGATATTATTGCAAAGGAAAATGACACATATGTGTTTGTCGAAGTGAAGGGCAGAGATTCAGCAGCATTCGGCGCGCCATATGAGGCAGTTACGCCTTATAAACAAAACAAAATCCGCCGCGCAGCCCAAGCCTATTTAAAAAGCAAACATTTGCTTGATAGGTGCGAAGTCCGCTTTGATGTGCTAAGCATTATCGGCGATGAAATAGAACATTTAATTGACGCTTTTTAACGACAAAACAAAATAGCCGAACAAATTATCGCAACAAAACAAAAGCGCGTAAAAATGCGCAAAACAGACGCTAAAAACGCATAAAAAAAACACCTTTAAAAGGTGTTTTTATTTTAGTCTGTAATATCAATGATTGTTGGCTCGATGTGTCTCTTTTTAGCACGTCCGTTGTATTTTGGATCCCAATCTTCGATTGCCGCTTTAAACATTTCTTCAATCTTGTCGATGCTGCGTTCGATAAGGAAGTTTTTAGAATGTTCAACGTATTGTTGTTTGTATTCTTGTCTAACTTCCGGATGTTCGATCCACCAATCAAGTTTTTTCGCCAAATCTTTATAATCGCCCGCTTTAAATAATGACTCTTCGCAAATTGTGAATTGTGGAGTTGCTGAACGTGGAGATTTTGATACGATTGGCACAACTCCGCACGCGATTGCTTCCATACAGCTTATGCCTTCAATTTCGGTGTCAGCAGGGTGGATGTAAATGTCGGTGAAGTTGTGAATTGAGTGAAGTTGTTCTTTTGTGTAAAATCCAAAAATTGGCGCGTTTGGAAGGCAAGTAGCCATTTTTTGAATCTTCTTCTTTAAAGGACCTTTTCCGCCGAAAATAAGTTGAATTTGGTCTCTATATTTAGACATATTTACCGCTTTGATAATCAAATCGTGGCGTTTTTCTTGGCTGAATCTGCCGATGAAAGAAACGATGATTTTATCATTCAAAAATACTGGTTTTTCGCCTTCTTCCATAGTGAAATAGTCAGAAAATCCGTTTGAAATAACGTGCAAATAGTTGTTGTAGTCTTGTTTTACAAGTCTGTCAGCAATCATTTTGCTTGGGCAGTGGATGTGTTTAACATATCTGTAAATGTTGCGATAAAAGCTTTGATATAATGCGTCGTTAAGAGGCTTTAAACGGTGCAAATAAATTGTTGATGTGATGTTGCAAGGGTCGATGTGGAATGCAGCAGTGCAAGGCACATTAAGTTCACGGCAAAGTTTAACAGCAGTGCAGCCAAGTTTGAATGGCATATAAACATGAACGATGTCGCTTCCGATGATTGCTTCTTTAAGCACTTCTTTGTCAGGTGCTGCAAAAGTAAACCCTTCTGAAGAAATGATTTTGTCTGCGAACTTTCCAAACGAACGTTTTGGAAGGCCAAATTTTGTTCTGCCTTCGTTGTCAATAGTAACAACTCTTACAGTATGTCCGCGCTTGCGAAGCATTTCTGTAAATCTTCTAGCTGAAACGTTTGTGCCGTTGTTTTCTTCGAAATATCCGTCAGTGACAAAAGTGATAATCATAATTTACCTCTCTAAAACATGATAACATATATTTTTGAAAAAGCGAAATATTTTAGCGTCAAAAAACGACATTTTTTCATTCATCAAAGTCGGGGATGAATTGAGTCGTTGCGCTTTCCTTATCTTGAACAAATCCGTTTTTAAATCCAAGCTTAATCGCGTGGGAAACAACGATTTTATATTCAAGCGGACTGAGTTTTCTATCAACCGGAGCGCAGGCCTTAAAGCATGGCGTGTATTGATTCATAAGGCTGATAAAAGTGTCCGTGCCGAGATTTGCGGCAGTCCAGTCCAAAACTGCCAAACTGTCTTTTACGTGCGAAGGCAAAATCATGTGCCTGATGATGATTCCTTTTTTCATAAGTCCGTTTTCAATTACATCAATCGGCTGATTTTTTCGCATTTGTTCTATCGCCTTGGTCGCCTCTTCAAAATAATTTGGCGCTGACGAATAGATGGCAGAAAGTTCAGGCGAGCAGTATTTAAGGTCAACCAGATAAACATCAACAAGCCCCTTTAACTTTGCGATCGTCTCGGCGCTTTCAAACCCCGAACTATTCCAAACAACGGGAATGGAAGGCTTGTAAATTTTTAGCGCCGAAATAATTTCTGTGGTGTAGTGCGTAGGGGTGACAAGGTTTATGTTGTGTGCGCCCTTTTGTTCGAGATCTTTAAAAATCTGTACAAGGTCGTTGATGCTGATTTCTTTGCCCTTGCCGAGATGGCTGATTTGATAGTTTTGGCAGAAAATGCATTTCATGTTGCAATGCGAAAAAAATATGGCACCGCTGCCATTTGTTCCGCTGATAACAGGTTCTTCCCATTGATGAAGCATGACCTTTGCGACTTTAAGCGATTTTGCGCCACAATATCCGCAAACTTTTGATCGGTCGATGTTGCACTTTCTCGGGCAAATATTGCATTTCATAGTTAAATTTTAGCATGTTTAAAGCATTAAAGCAAGAAAATATGAAAAAGAAAAATTTTTTGAAAATATCAATAAATTATTGACTTTTGTGTAGATTTTTTGTTATACTTGCGAATGCAAGGAAGATATGGATCGCTAGCTCAGTTGGTAGAGCAATTGACTCTTAATCAATAGGTCCAGGGTTCGAGCCCCTGGCGATCCACCAAAACCACAATTTGTTGTGGTTTTTTTGTTTTTTAAATACTATTATTTTTGATTAAAGTCAAAATTTTTTTTTAATCTTGGGTCAAAAATTGGGTCAAAATTTTGGGTATAAATCTTTATAAAGATTTATTATATCGTTTTTTGTTATTGTTGGGTCTAAATGTGTGTATATTTCATTTGTTACAATTATTGAAGCATGCCCCATGAATTCTTTTCTTTCCATATCTGTTGCGCCTAAATAATACAAATTTGTATTAAATGTGTGTCTCAGCTTGTGGATGTGGCTTTCAATGTTGATTTGATTTAAAAATTCTTTATATTTATGTGTTATTGTTTTGCTTGTGTAAGGGAAGAGTGGTTCTTCCATTTTTTGTAGCATGCTTTGATAAGTTTCTGATATTTTTACCCATCTTTTTGATGATTTTCTTTTTGTGCCGTCTATATATAGGTAGCCGTTTTTTATATTTTCTTTTTTTATTGTTTGCAATTCGCTCAATCTAGCACCTGTTAATAGGTATGCTAAAATATATTTTCCTATGTTACTGTTTTGTAGGTTATCTAATATTATTTTTTGTTCTTCGATTGTATGAGCTTTAATTGTTTTTTTATTGATCTTGCCTTTAACTAAATATTCAGTAGGGTTTTCTTTAATTATTTTTAATTCTTTTGCCTTTTTAAATATTTGTTTAAGTGTAAGTAGGGCAATTTCTTTAGTTCTTGTTTGATTCAGATTGTTTAAAAATAATTGCAAGTTTTCAGTTGTGTAAAATGCGATTGATTTTTTTAAACTAGATATATGGTTTTTTAGTATATTTTCATACATTTTATAAGTTGCTTTTGTAACTTCTTTTTGTTTGTACGTATTTAACCATATGTTAGCGAAATCATTGAGTGATGGTATCGTTTTTGTTCTGATAGCATTTTTAGATTTTGGCTTAAAGTTTTTTAATTTTTCTTTACATTCTTTTTGGGTTTTTGCGTAGATAGAGTAAGTTTTTCCTTCTATTGTTTTTCTTGCTTCCCATCTACCATCTGTTCTTTTTCTTATAAATTTCATTTCATTATCTCCTTTTGTTGGAGTTTTTGAAATGACCTTATTTTTGACATTTGTATTATCTATGACCAGGAAAGGCTTTTGATATTCTTTCTTTCCTTTTTCATAAATTTCAATCAGTTCAAAGACAAGATTTTGTTCTTTATTTAATTGTTTGAGTTTGTCAATTTGTTTTTATATATTCTTCAATCATATTTTAACTCCTAAATTTTTTGATAATTGATTCTTGATCTTGTCTGCCCTGTTGAAGGCCTGCTATGTATGCAATAACTCTTAAGCAGTCTTCATTCGACAGCTTGCGAATTTCATTTATGGCGTTGTTTTGTTCATTTGACAGCATGCTTTTGTCTAATAGGTAAGGAACGTCATGTTCAATAATATGATCTACAGTTGTGTGAAAATAATCTGCAATCTTTATTAATGTTTTAATATCCGGGTCGGTTTTTCCATTTATGTAATTGTTTAAAGTTTGTGGTGTGAGATTTAGATCTTTTGCGACTTGTGCTTGTGTCGTTGTTTGATTTATGAGTTGTTTTAGTTTCATTTTTTGTTCTCCTTTTTGATTTCTTACTTGACTTTATAATATTTTTTACTTTTTTTCAATAAATTTTAATTTTTTTTTAAAAAATCAAAAAAACTTTGATTTTTGTTTGACAAATCAAAAAAACTTTGATAAAATAAGGGTGTCAATCAAAGAAAATTTGATTTTTATATATAAGGAGTGTGAATCATGAAAACAGATATTTTTAAACCTTCATTACGCAAGAGTGGAAATTATGAATATGAACGTTTTTGCGTAAAGCCTGTTAAAACGCGTTCTGGAAATCTTTCTCGACGCAATCACAAACGAAAGACTGAATCATTATCTAAAAATGTAGGATTTCGTGCTTCGTCTAGTGATAAGCCATGGAAGCGTGTATCTTATGTAGTTCAGCGTGATGGTAGCCATAAGCTCGCTGTCCGAAAAAAAGTTGGGGTTAAATTGGTTAACCGTGTAAATAGGGATTATCGTAAATCGAGTTAAATAAAAAAAGTAGCCTTTCGGCTACTTGTGAGAGGTCTACACCAAATTTGCCAAATGTTCCTCTCTGTCCACACGTTATCTAACTGTGGCTCGCCCTCGTGGGCGCTTCAAAGGCAATTACATATTAGCATAAGGAGAAAGAAATGTCAAATGTAAATTATAGTCTTAATAACAAAGGTGTTCGTTTAATTAGTGCACATGATGCATGGGTTGTTGGTAAGAATAATAAGCCAAAACTTAATCCTAAGTTTTCTTTTGTCGGCAAAATTGATATGAATATGCCTAACATGATTTTATCTGCAAGTGACAAGAAAAAGCCAGCTTATAAGGGTGATGTTAAAGATTTAAATAGAACAGCCAAAGAGCAAATTGTTGATCATTTTTATAATGTGCATGGCCGTCGTAATAACAAGTCCAAAGCTTATTTAGCTATCGAAAAAAAGGTAGGTAAGTAATATGAAAGTTTTTACTTCATTCCAGAAAATGATTGCTCGGAACAACTCGCCTGAGACGTTGAAATCGGCACGTGATTTGAGTGTTGATCGTTTGGCTGATGCAGCCACGTATGGAGATAGTCGCAATTTAAAGGCGGCATTGAAAGAATATTTAACATATGACCGTGCGCTTTTGTATCAAATAACACCTGCGTATCGTCAAAAAATTTTAATAAAAGGGGGATGTCGATTATGAAAACTGGTGCGAAAGTTTTTCTTTGGTTGTTAGGCATTTTGCTCGCCCTTGCTGTTGTGTTCGTTGGCCTTTACTTTGGTCTTCCACAATTTCATGACTGGGTTGTAAATTTATTTACTCCAGATAAAGCGGAAGAAGGCAAAACTGCAACAGAAGCTATCGTTAAAGCGTTTATGCGAATTTAATAAACACCGCGATAAGCGGTTACATAAAAAGTCGATTGGAGTTTGAAAATGAAAAGATTTTTCTTTGTTACATTATCAATACTATTATTTATGCTTGGCCTGTCATTTGGCAGTAGCATTGATTCTTTCGTTGTTGCTGACGAACAATCGACTTATTCATCAGTAATTGATGACTTATGGAAAGATGATTCATTTTTAGAGAGCGATTATCCTGCTGTTGATAATGATCATTCTTTAAGCGTTATTACTCTTGCTGAAAGTGTTGACAATGAATTATTTGTTTATGTTTATAATCCTTCTTCTGTTGACATTGCAACTTCAATCAATATTTCTATACAAAAAGATTTACCAAAAGATTTTGTCAATTATAAATTAAAATTGCTTAGTCAATCAAACACTTTGTTTAAGTATAAAGTTCTTGATTTTGCTGTTGCTCAATCTGATGCTCGTTATTATGAAATCACATCTATATATCGCGCTTGGATTGAAGGCGTTGATAACGCGCCATCGCAAGAAGGACAGACGATTACGGAAGTTCCATTTGTTGTTGGCCGTTTGTTTACAATAACCGGGAGTAGCGACAATTTAAAGGTTAACAGCAACGATATTGATTATATAGAAGTCACACAAAAGTTTGTAGGGTATGTTCGATATAAAGACGGGAATTGGTGGCATTTGTGGGGTGAGAGTGCTTGTGACAGACATTTTGTTGCATTTTCTACCAATAAACAAATTGATCAGTTAATGGAAGCAGACGTTTATTTTAAATCACGTAGTGCTCATTTGCGACATTATTTATCAAGTTTATATGTTGACTCTTGGGATTATGGTGAGCCTGTGGAGTCATACAGGCATTTAACGAATGATGATTCCGGCACTTATGACAATGGCAAAACTTATTACACTTGGGATCGCATTCAAACCATGGACGAGTTTAAAAACAGTGTAATTTATCGTAATGTGTATGAAGGTATTATTTTTGACGTAACGGAAGAAAGCGTAATCACGAGTGAAGGACTTAAGGGACTTGCTCAAAAACAGTGGGTGTTAAGTTTTTATGAATCGCCTTATGAGATTAAAAAATCGGTATCAGAAGAGAATTATTTCTCAACACAGGTAGGTGATGTCACAATTCTTCGTTTAAAGTTTGAGACTGCCGGTGTAACTTACGATTTAGGCGTTATTGACAACAAGCAAAGTGGGTCGACTGATCCTATCAACAAGGTTACAACAACGGTTCGACTTTCTCGATTGGCAAAAATAATTATCGCTATTGTTGTCCTTCTGTTGTTGCTTCCACTAATTATTCCAATTTTGCCACAAATTTTAAAATTTTTATGGCTTGTGATTAAATATTTGGCCAAAGCAATTTGGTGGCTGTTACAGAAAATAGGGTTGTTGATTAAAGATATTTTTGTCTTGCCGTTTGAAGTGCTGGACGAAAGTTAAAAGGGGGAAGAAAATGACAAAGAAAAAAATTATTTTTACAATATTGTATTTCTTGTTTTTTGCAGCAACGGTTGCGTTTGTAGTCATAATGTCTATTTATGGTCCTTATTTTAAAGACATTGGCCGTATTAAAAACGGCGATTATGTGTTGAGAAGTGAGTTGGATTCTTCAGCGGTTGGCAGTGAAGATTATGAATTAAAAATTGCTGAGTTAACTAAGTCGTTAGAAGAACAGCGCCAAACAAATAATAACTTGAAGGTGCTTCTTGAAGCTGAGAAATCACGCAATGATGCTAATGATGCAGAGATTGCTCGTTTGACTGAGCAAATTGCTGAGTTGACAAAGTCAATTCAAGCGAAAGAACAGCTTCTTGCAGCTTATGCACAATATGAAACTACAACGTTTATATTAACGTTCTATAACAACAACGAATTGTATGCTACACGTGTTGTTAACGTTAAATCGCCTACTGATTATACAGTTGATTTGCCGGCTAAAACTGATACGCACAAATGTGTTGGTTGGTCTGTTGACGGAGTTTTAATTAATTCTAATTATGTCCCTGTGGGTAATACACGTTTTGACGCGGTTTGGGTTGCTTATACGTTTTTAAATGATTGTTATCCAGAGTTTGAAGGTGTGACATTCATGAGACAAGACAATCTTGCAAAACTACAGTTTGTTGGAAACCAATTTAAGTTGATTTCAGTTTCTGACGGCACTGAAGTTGTTACTGAAATATTGTCAGTTACGAAGCGAGATAGTGATTATGAAATATATGACGCTGTTTATTCAGATACGCAGAAATTGGTAATACAGCCGGCTTGTGATGACATTGGCAATGCCGATAATAATGATACTACTTCACATTTTCATTTAGTGCAAATGTATGTTAAATATTCGTCAAATTGGCAATTATCGACGTCTTATTTCTATTACTATTGATTGGGGGTAGTTATGAAAGATAATTTACGTAGTTTATTTATTAGTATTGTTATCGTTATTTCAATAATTGGATTAGTGTTAGCTGGCGCGTTTGTTGTTACTGATGTTATTAAGTCATTGGCAAAAAATGATGATCCTGTTGAGCCGCCGGTTAGCGTAACTTGTTGGACAGGCGAAAGCGATACTTCGTGGTTTGATGCTGATAACAAGAAGACTGTTTATGTCCTTCGAACGCCTGAGCAGTTTGCTGGTTTTTCGGATTTGGTCAATGGCGGTGAAACATTTAGCGGAATTACCGTAAAGTTGGGCGCAAATATGACGTTTAATTCAGATTTGGATTCTGATAACGTAAAGCCTTTTACAACAATAGGTGATGCGTTGGCACATCAATTTAAGGGCATATTTGACGGCCAAAATTGCTCGTTGAACAATTTGTTAATCAATAAAGAATCGTCAGCCCGTGGGTTGTTTGGGTTTGTTGATAAAGCCGTTTTGTCAAATTTTAGACTTTATAATATTAAAATCATTTCTTCTACCGGGGGTGTTGGTGCAGTCGTTGGTAGAGTAGGGAATGCTACAGTTGAAAATGTTAACGTATGTGATGCTAATATTATCGCTGCTGGCGGTTACGTTGGTGGAATTGCTGGTTATCCTTTAAATGATAGTGCGTCTACAAATTTGACTATAAAATCATGTTCTTTTAATGGCAATATTGGTTCTTCAAAAGAAAATCAATGTTCTAGTGTTGGTGGTATTATTGGCGGTTATTCTTGTGCGTCTGGTAACGTTACTATCACTGATTGTGTTGCATCATTAAGTGTTGAAAAATATTGTGACGTCAGCGCTATTGTCGGTGTTATTGGCAAAGGCACATATGATTTTTCTGGTAATAAAATTGATATTACAGTTGATTTTAACGGCATTACTGCTCCAACGTCTTCGCAACATGCATGGAATGGGTTGTGTCAATATAGAAGTGCTTTCGCATCTGCTACAATTTCTTTGAAAGATAATGAATTAACAGCTGTGTTAAATAATTGTTCTTCTTCACTCAATGTTGAAAATATTGAATATTTCGATATGAACAATTTATTTGCCGGCTATATAGCAGCAACTTGGACAACTGATAACAATAGCTATACTGCAACAATTAACGTTGCTTAAAAGGGGGAGTTATGAAAAAATCAACAAAAGTAATTAGTGGTTTACTCGCCGGCGTTGCTATTGCCGGTGGACTTGCCACAGCGGGGCACTTTGTCGCACAGGACGTCAGGGCTTCAATCGACAATTCTAGCGCGATTGTGCAAGAAGACGTGAAATGGCTTGAAGCTTACGCATGCGACGAAGACGGCGGAACAGAAGGCATTTTGACGCTTAATAAAATGGTTGTCTTAATCGGTGAAGACACTATATTAGTCACCTTCGGGCAAGAGAAGGACGGCCAAATAACTTGTTACAACGAATACGAAATTACAAATGACAATAACAATGCGTTTGATTATTACGTTATTAACAAAATCACTCAAACTGAAACCGGTAGAATTTACAATGTTTATTTAGATTTTGAGTCGGTTGATAGAGCGATTGACGTTGTCGTAACAGGCAATCAGTTAGAGTTTGTCGATCCGATTTTGACTAAAGTTGAAATGCCTGTATTCATTGATTACGTGGCTTAAATTATTTGAGTGTTATGTTATTTTGTGAGCGTTGGCGGGGACTCGTTAAATACTACCCGCTACCAGATATCAAGATAGGTGGCCAATATTTTGATATTAATAAAAAATAAAAAAGGAGTGATGACGATGGCATCAAAAAATTTATTAAGAGTTGATTTAAACGATATGGTTAAATCAATAAATTTGAAAAAAATTACAACAAGATACAACGAAAGAAAGGTTTGTATCGTTACACTTTTTAATGGAGAAATAATTGAATTTAAAGATTCAAATAAGTTGTATGACTTATTCGATGCTTATAAAAAGTGTGGGAAAATAGAAGGTTTGGTAAAAAGTCGTAAGCTTGTTGAAGAGTTTAAAACTGGCGACAGCATTGACGGTATCGTTGACGAAGAAACCGGTAAATATATCTGTGTGCTTTATGAACTTTCAAATGGCCGCAAATATAGACTTTTTATAAAAGATCGCGAAGATCTAGAAATTATTAACCTTTATTATGAGTTATTTAAAGAAAAGCAAAAAGCTGAAAAAACTCAAGTTACAAAATAGTTTATAAAACAAAGAAAAATTTTTTTCTTTGTTACATAGTGGAGTATGTTGTGAGATCTGTAAAATTTAAGGATTTTATCGATTACGATAAACGCATTGGCAAAATTATTATTTCTGGCCTTGAAGGATCAGGTAAAACATTGTTATTAACGACAATCGCTGTTGGTAAAATGTTGCATGGATTGCAAGATTGTTGGAAGAGCTATGATCTTGTTGATACTTATAACGAATTAGGTTACAATTTCACCAAAAATTATGAACACTTGTGCTTTGCGAATTTTGATATTAATTGTAGCGGGACATTCATTCCTGATCGTAAAGTTTATCGATGTAATCCGTTTAGACTTGGTTTATTTGATCCGTTTTTTCAAACTGATTTATACCCGCCTTATTCGTTATTTTGCATTTCCGAAGCTTACAATGTTTTTAATGCTTATTTGTATAATCGCTTTCGCGATGGTTTTAAAGGATTTATTAAAACAAGTCGGCAAAGTAAATTTGATTTTGTGTTAGACACCCAATATTTTGGTGACATTTGCACGATTTTTCGCCGCATTACAAATAGATTTATCTATCTCAATGATAATGTTGAAGAAATTAAAAACGGCGATGGTGTGGTGATTGGACATAAGTTTCATGTTACGGAGTGGCGTAATAATCGAGATGTTGAAGTCTTTGAAGCTTCTGGGAAAAAGCAAAATTGTGAAGATTATGTTTTAGTCGTTGACAAATGTTATTACGAGAATTTCGATACAGACTATTGCCGTTATCTTGCTTTAATGGGTAGGCAATTCCAGGATTATTTGATCGAACATTTCCCCGCTATTAATACTGTTGATGATGTTGAGAATTTATGTGCCAATTTTGGCCTATTACCAGAAGAAGGCTTTTTTGTATCTTTTGGCAAAAGTAACAAGGTTAAGGTTAATATTGACAATGACTTAACCGATGAAGATGACGATATGTTTTAGGAGGCGAAGCAAGTGCGTGAAGAAGAAGATTTATTAGTAAATACAGCATCGATGTTGCGTTTGAAATTGAAGGCGAAATTGATTAAAGATACTTCTTCAATTTTTAAGGATTTGTCGAAAAATATATCTGTGTTGCCGAAACGTTATTTACGTATTTCTCAAAGGACTTTAATGCGTGATTATAAAGTCGGTTTAAAGATAATTAATCAAAAAACTCCTGTTTATATTGAATTGCCTAAACTTTCCGAAGCAGGCAATGGTATGTTTAGTCAGATTAGGGCTGATGGGGAAAAGGAAATAAACGTTCCCGATAATCCAATGTTGGAAGATACCGGTAATACAGGGTTGATTGAGTAATTAGTAGGGGTTTATTAAGGGGAAATAATTTCCCCTTGATAATTGCCGTATAATGGCATGATTACATTAATCGCAGCGCGACAGTATGGAGTTGATTATTGATAATGGCTAGATTGTCATTATTGCCACTTTTAGTGCATTTGTGGCCGCCGCAGCGTAGCTGCAGGCCACGGCTGGCATAGACAGGCATTCACGAAAAATATTCGCAGAGCCTTAAAAGTATAGTATTACCTTTTAAGGCTCTGCGTTCCATTGTGATGCCCTTAGATATTAATATTTTTTGGAAAAGGATGTAAGTATGGCAGACTTTTTGGAAGAAGAAATAAAGAACTTTGAAATATTAGAAGTTGATGAAGACGAACAAAAAGCAGAAAGTCGCAATTCTCGTAATCGTTGTTGGGTTGGGACGTGGAATAATCCATCAATGACTGATGAACAATTTTTAGAGCATTTTAAAAAACTTTATAACGATGAAATATTGCAATATGCCATATTTCAGCGTGAGTTAGGTGAAGTAAGTAAGATTCAGCATTTTCAATTTTTTTTGAATTTTAAAAATCCACAATATTTTAGTAAATTAAAATCGACATATGTCCCCCATGGTGCACACTTTAAACCTATGATTTCGACGGCGCGTAGATGTCAAGCTTATTGTTCTAAAGTCGAAACAAGAATTAGTGGGCCATATGAAATTGGTGATTTTGTCGAAGAACGGCAACGATCTGATCTTGCTAAGGCAATACAATTAATAGACGAAGGTGTTTCTTTTGAAGTTATTTCTAAGATATTCCCGACTCAATCGTTGCAATATTCACGGCAGTTGAAAGATCGCGAACAGATGGTTGCGTTGCAACAAGAAGCTAATAATTTTAGAAAGTTGGATGTTACTTACATATACGGGCCTGCGGGTTCTGGCAAAACGCGTTTCGTTTTAGATAAATACGGCATGGCTAACGTATATCGTGTTAAGTTCTATGACCAGCGCGCATTTGATGCTTATCGTGGTCAAAAGATTATTTTTTTTGATGAATTTCGTTCGCAGTTTAAAATATCTGACATGTTAAGTTACTTAGATGGTTATCCGCTAGAGTTGCCGTGTCGTAACAAGGATCGTGTGGCGCGCTATTTGACAGTTTATTTGGCTTCAAATATTTCGTTGGACAAACAATATTTGAATGTTCAAGAGAATGAGCCGGAGACTTTTAAAGCGTTATTAAGAAGGATTAATCATGTTATTAGATTTGATCGTTTTGGCATGCAGCATTTGGAGAAAACAAGTGCGTATATAGATCAATTAAAAATGGATGATTTGCCTTTTGATATAGATTAATAAACAAGGAGTGATTATGATTAAACAATTTAAATGTAGACAACAAAATGTTGCTTTGCAATTCCCAAAAAATAATTTTAGAAGGTTAAATGTTACTTATATTTATGGCCCTGCGTGTTCTGGTAAAACGCGTTTTGTTTTAGACAAATGTGATCTTACTGATGTGTATTTTGTTAGTCGCTATGATCAATCTGCGTTTTATGCCTATCGTGGGGAAAAGATTATTTTCTTTGATGATTTTGCATCTCAAATCGATATATCTGATATGTTATGTTTTTTAGATGGTTATCCGTTGGTGTCACCGTGCCAATATAAGGATTGTGTAGCTCGTTATGTTACTGTTTATTTAGCTTCTGATATTTCGCTGGATAAACAGTATTTAGATGTCCAGGCGAGTGATCCTGAAATTTATGAAGCATTTTTAAGAAGGATTAATCATGTTATTAGATTTGATTCTTTGGGCGTGCAGCATATTGAAAAATAAGAGTGTATATAGTGCATTTAAAAATCAATTATTTACTTTTTAATATAGATTAATAAACAAGGAGTGATTATGATTTATCAAGTTAATCGTGGAGAAATTTATATGGCTGATCTTAGTCCTGTTGTAGGGAGTGAACAGGGTGGTTTACGTCCGGTTTTAATTATACAAAACAACGTTGCTAATCGTTTTAGCCCAACAGTAATCGTCTCAGCCATTACTAGCCGTTTATCTAAGCGCTTATTGCCTGTTCATGTTGCTCTGCCGAAGTCTTTGGTTAAATCTTCTATTTGTTTGCTTGAACAGATAAGGACTTTAGATAAATCGCGTTTGCGCGAATTGGTAGGCAAGCTGTCCGATGAAGACATGACGAAAGTTAATAGAGCGATTTTGATATCGCTTGGTTGTATAAAAGTAGAGTGAGTATGGCAAAAAAAGAATTTGTTTTTGATTATGGTGTGGTGGTTTATAAGCACAGATTTAGTATTAATCGTTCTTTGGATGATTATGTTGCAACAACATTAAATAAATGTATTCGTATGGGACTAGTTTATAAATATAAAACTATGGCTTGTGACAAACTTATTGCTGAAATGCAAATTGTATATAGAGATGTAAATAACAAATCGCAGTGTTTGTGTCTAGATTTGCAAGATTGGACTTTCAAAATTGAACATAAAGGCAATATGATGGTTGAATTATAACTTAAAGGGAGAGTAGTTATGGAAGGAAAAAAGATAATTGCTAAAAAAATTTGGGAAACTCCATTTGCTGCCAGTAATTTACAGGTTTTGACGAAAACTCAATTATTGACATTAGTTGACTCAATATTGGATCGTATAGCATGGGAATATGAAGTTCAATGGACTGATTTAGATATAAAGGATTTATTATTTGAAGAGAAATGTTGGTTGATTACAACACTTGATTCTGAGTTTTTTGAAGATTAGGATGGTATTATTATTACCATTTGTGTTAACGTAAAAAAAGCCTAGCGTTTGCTAGGTTTCTTTATTAATTTGTGAAAGTTTTTTCAAAATCTTGGGTCAAAAATTGGGTCAAAAAATCAAAAACTCTTTTATTTTAAAGGCATATAGACTTTTTTAGTCAAGACTCTTAATCAATAGGTCCAGGGTTCGAGCCCCTGGCGATCCACCAAAAATAATTAAAAAAAGTCGCATTCCGCGGCTTTTTTTTGTTGGATAATGATTTAAAATCGCATTGCGTTGAAAAAATATATGTGCTTAAAACTTTTTCATTAAAGCATTGATTTCTCGCTTTTTTACACAGCAAAAATCTCGGCTGCGTTTTACAGTCAAAAGCCTATCTAATCTCGCCATAAAGTCTTTCATATTCGGCGATATGACGATTTAAAAGATGTTCTATTTCCTTGTTTTTTGTTCGGGTGTTATGTTGCGAAATGACCCCGAGTTTATAAAGCATAGACTTTGAAAGTCTAAGCGTAAAGCGTGCGTAATCCTTTTTCATAAATTCCCTCTTTTGTAAAGTGTAATAACAATAAAAGAATAGCATATTTTGCAAATTTAATAAAATCTTTTTACAAAATTGCAAACAAATGCTAAAATATAATCATGAGAGTAATATGCGGCACATGCAAGGGCAAAAGATTGCTTGAAAATAAATATGATCATATCCGTCCAACTACGGATAAAGTTAAGCAGGCGCTTTTTACAAAGTTGCAGTTTTTTGTTGAAGGCAAGCGTGTTCTTGACGCGTTTTGCGGAACGGGCGCACTGGGCATCGAAGCCTTATCGCGTGGCGCAAGCGAAGTTGTCTTTGTGGACAAAAATCCCAAAAGCACTGCAATGACAAAACAGAACCTTAAAAATCTTTCGCTGCAAGCAAAGGTTGTCACGGGCGATGTCTGCAAACTTCTCAGCAAAAATTGGGAAGGGTTTGACCTTATCTTGCTTGACCCACCATATCAGTCCCAACTTTACACGCCAGTTTTAAAGCAAATAGCAAAATTTGACCTTTTAAATGACGACGGGATCATAGTTTGCGAGCATTTTAAAAGCGGCGAATTTGACTATAAACCATTCAAAGTTATCGATGAAAAGCGTTATGGCACAATTATGCTGACATTTCTCCAAAAGGATGAAGAAGAAAAATAAATTTTTTGCATAATTATGCATAAATTTGTTTGCTTTATTCAAAACGATGTGATATACTTACGACATACCCACTGGAGGAAAAATGCTTAAACAACTTGAAGAACTGGGATTTATCGACTCTACAGACGGCCAGTTAAACGAAGAAGAAAAAATCTTATTATTACATATTTATAAATCAAAATTAAACGGCACTCAACCCGATCTTAAATCGACATATGCAAAAATTCAGTCAAAAGAATTGACTTCTTTTTCACAGCTTATTGATGTTTCAATAGGCTGCGATTTTGACGGCGATTATTCAAAGTTGATTGAAACTATGCACAAAAACATCTGCACAAAAGCAGGGGACGCAGAAGAAAACTATAAAGAATCTCGCACATTCGACGCTTATGAAGAAAAAATGCAGGGGATTAAAAATGTTCTCAACGAAAAGCGCGAAAAGTTGCAAACATTAAGACCACTTCTTGGTGACCAACAAAACCTTAAAGAACTTTGCCAAAAATTCGGTATGCCATCGACTGACGAAAACATCGCAATGTTGCAAGCAGGACTTAAAAATCAATATAATGAAACACAAAAAGATTACATGACAAATCGTATAAAAGTTTTTGTTCCAGCTGTTGAATATACAATCAAATCAGATATTCGCTCAGGAAAATATGCTGAAAACAAAATGGATCGTTAGAAAATGACATTCAAAAACACGCATCGCGTGTTTTTTTATTTTAAACTAACCTATACGCGCAACTTGTTGTGCCATCATGCACGCGTCAGCGTGTCATCCTGTCGCCGCAGGTGACTCTCTTGCGCCATCATGCTGACGAAGTCAGCTATCGCGTCGACGACGCGTTTTCCACATTGTCAAAAATAAAAAACGAAAAATTATTCCGCGCACTGCCCAAATTGTGACGGAATGTATGCAAAAACGCTTGACGTTTTTTTTTTTTCACTAGAATTAAATTATAAAGATATCCACAAAAACTTAAAAAATAAATATTTAAATATTTAATTAAATAAAACCAATCAAATTTTGTCGAAAAACATTAGGTAATTTTGTCGAAAATGTGTAGAATAAATAAAGGGAAAAAATGATAAAAACAAAATCTCACATAATTAAAATTCTTTTTATCGTTTTCTTGTCGCTTATGATGATGACAGGCGGCATAGTCTTTTTATGCGGTGAAATTGCGACTCCTCCTGCAGAAATGGAAGAACAGGTCGACGAAGTAAACGCTGCGATTTGTAATATTTATGTTCATTTTTATTCTTACGGGAGCAACGAGCGTGGAATTAAATTTGAATATCGTGTAACATCAGGTTATAGTGGAAATCCTATGTATTCATCGAATAATAATAAAGATGGAGTGGACGTTCGAAGATATTCAAATATTTCAGACCCAAAAAGTCAGCGTCCACAGTATCAGGTTCTTGCGGCTGCTGGTCAATTAGCGAAAAGATTTGAATTTAGGTCGAATAGTCAAGGGCTGGGAACAAATATCACTGGTTGCACAGCTACAATAGAAGGACACGCCTATAATGTTAACAGCATGGGTGGAAATTATATAGAACTTAATGCAGAAAAATATCACAGCGATACCAACTTTCATGTCAATTTTTATTTTGATATAAGATTGCCAATAAACTTAAACAAAGGCACTGTAAACGATGGCGCATCATACAATGGCAATTCAGCGACCTCGCTTTATAGAAGTTATTTGTATTACTATTGTTACAGTAATACAGGCAGCAGTGTTACATCAAGTTATACTTATACTCCTGGAGGATCATCAACTATTTCATCTTCGATATATACTGGCGGAGCGCAAACACAAAAAATAGAGCCGGTTTTACCTGAGCAAACGGTTACATTAAAGCCTACACGTACTGGTTATACTTGGAAAGGGTTTGCAACAACTGAATCAGGCACGACACAAATAGTTGATGAAAATGGAAATTGGAAATTAAATCGAGACTCTGGAGACTTGTATCCACGCACAGCATATGCAAAGTGGACAGCAAATGCATATACTATTACAGCAAATGCAAATGGTGGTTCGATTCCTTCAACATCTGGTTGGAGCGGAACAGGATCAAAGGCGACAAAAAGTGTAACTTTTGACGCTTCGCCAGGCACGATGCCGAAGCCAACTCGTACGGGCTACACCTTTGCTGGTTGGTATACAAGTGGTGCAACAAAAGTTGCCAATGCTGATGGATCGTTTGTTGCAAGCGTCAGTGGCTATACTGATGCCAACAAAAAGTGGAAATGTGCGTCAAATGCGACCCTTTACGCTCATTGGACTGCAAATAAGTACAACCTTAAAGTAGATCCGGTTAAAGGTACATACAACAATTCAACAGGTCTCACATCAATTACACAAAATTACGGAACATCTTATACATATTTAACTCCAACAAGAACGGGTTATAACTTTGACGGATGGCACACTGGTCAAAATTATTTGAGTTCTGCGACAACATTCAATGGTTCATCTACATATGTTGCCATTGGCCGTTCAGCAATGTATACCGATGGCATTTCGGTTGCCGTCAGAGCAAGCATGGATAATTGGGCTGAATTTAAGACAGGTAATATGCGGCTCGTCTCATGCACAGAAGGCGGTGGCTGGAACTTTGAACCAAACGGCGAATATGTCCAGTTTGCATGTTATGACAGCGGTGTGGGATATAAATCTGCTATGTCGGGGATAAAATGGTCGGAACTTTCGTCCGGTTATCATACCTTTGTGGGAACTTTTGATGGTCAATATGCAACCATCTATATCGATGGAAAACCTTACGGCGTATCAGCTAAATTTACGTCTGGTAAAATTGGATATAACGCATCAAATGGAATCTTTATCGGCGCGGAAGCGGGGGCAAACGCAACTTCTCCTGTGGGGAATTACTTTAAAGGAACTATTGATTATGTAGCAATTTCAAACAGTGGTGCAGTATCAAAGCCAGCATCTTTCACTTTCCCGGCATACAACTCAGCGTCAACGGCGCAATGGACGGCAAAGAAATTTACTTTGACTTTTGATGGCAATGGTGGCGGAACACCTAGCCCAACATCTAAAACAATTACATATGACAACCTTTATGGTGAATTAGCCACAATTTCACGTGCCGGTTACACCTTTAATGGCTGGTTTACTTCCGCAACTGGTGGCACCCAAATTACGGCTAATACAAAGGTGGCTGTTACTGCCGACCAAACGCTTTACGCGCAGTGGACAGCGAATAAATATGATCTTACAATCAAACCAGATGGGGGATTGTATGAAAACAACAAGACAAACAAAGTGATCAATGGGGCTTGTGATTCAACGATTTATATCGGGAAACCTGTTAAGACGGGTTATGCTTTTAATGGCTACTCTCTTACGGGTGGAGGGACATTATCTGAACAAAAAGCATCATGGGGTTATAATGCTGCTACTTTAAAAACCGATGGTAATGGTCCTTATTATAATTATGTAATGCAGGGAGATCGCCCAACTAGCAACAGTTGGCCAAGCATGGGATTTCCAAATTATTCATTTACTGCGGGTCAAACATATGTTTTAACTCTAAAAATAAGGGTAAATTCTATCACAAGTGGTGATAGAATTGAACTCAGACATTCATCGGTTGGTAATGACTGGACGAGTCCAATGCGTGTTATTTCTGCGGCGACAGGAGACTGGGTCAGCGTGCAACTTGAACAAGTCATGAATGCTGAATATGTGCGCGCCGGTTCAACACTTACAACAAATCCTTTGTTTGAAATTTATATGAACAGTGTGATTGCAACTGGTTCAAACGGATCTACTTATAAAGTTGATTTTGATATGCGCGATATTGTTATTTATCAAAAATCTACATTAGCAACTGCATTTTCTAGTATTTCATACACTTATGGATCATCTGCGGGCACTTTGATGGCAAGGTGGGAAATTGTTAAGTATAAGCTTAATATTGATCCAAATGGTGGAATTTATGACAGCAAATCGACAGTTTCTACATTTACTCAAAACTATTACACAACAAAACCGATTTCAAACCCAGGTAGAACTGGTTACACATTTGCCGGTTGGGTGGCAACGAAAGAAATCAACGGCGCGACATGGGCACAAATACTTTATCATTTCAATGATGCGGGATCGCAGTTGTTCGCGTCGAGCGATGGCCTTGAATCGAAAACAAAAAATGACTTTTACTTTAACAGCCAGTTTGCAAATCTTGCTCGCTATAACTTAACTTCTTATGAATTCTTGCTGCAATATTCGCATCTTTCTGGCTATAACCAATGGAAGCAAACATCAAACCCAGCAACGACTTCTGAAGCCGTGAGTGGATATCAGGCGGTTTCAATTTCATGGGATACAAATACAAATTCATCAGCGTTCCAAGGTATCGCAAAATCAAACAGTGGGGCAACCTTTATTGACGGAACAATAGGACACTCAAACTGGTACTATGCGCTTGGATCATATAGCGAATGGAACGGAGGAATCCCTGGACCATCACTTGCCGAAAAACAAGTTACACGTTTGTGGCTGAAAACAGATCCTACTTTGTCTAATTTAAAGCCAACCGCCTCGTTCCATAACGACGATGCGCTCGGGTCTACCAATTATTATTACTTTAAGGATGAAGATATCACTCTAAAAGCGCTGTGGATTATCAATAATTACACACTTACCGCAAATGCAAATTCAGGGTCAATCCCAGCAACAACCGGTTGGACGGGCTCAGGCGCAACAGCAACTAAATCAGTTGCGTATGACACCGCATATGGAACTCTTCCAACTCCATCAAGAACAGGATATGGCTTTGATGGTTGGTACACCGCAAAGACGGGTGGAACACAAGTCAGTGCAAGCACAAAGATGGGTGCTGGAAACAAAACGATTTATGCTCATTGGACAATCAATAATTCTACACTTACTGCCAACTGCAACGGCGGAACTGCGCCAAGCACTCTTCCAACAGGTTGGAAGGCAAACGGAACGTCACCATATATAAGTCTTAATTATGATGTTGCATATGGAACGCTTCCAGAGCCAACACGACAAGGATATATTTTTGCGGGATGGTTTACCGCGGCAAGTGGTGGAAACGAAGTGAACAGCACTACAAAAATGGGACCAACAAACACTACAATCTACGCGCATTGGGTAGAGAGTTGGGTTAAATATATGTCAGATGACGACCCAGTAATTGATCAAGCGGACGGTTATTACAAGATTGATTCAGCCGCAAAACTTGCACGCCTTGCATATCTTGTAAATTACAATATCGACAACGGCAAATGGGCAAATTATCAATACAAGCAAACTGCCGACATCGACCTTTCAGTACACTACTGGCAACCTATTGGCATTGAAGGCCAAGTTTTTGGTGGAACTTTTGATGGTAAAACGTTTGATATAAATAATCTAACTTTTGAAATTGCAAATTCGAATATTTATAATTCAAACAGTAAAATTGGATTATTTGGATATGCTGACGGCGCACAAATGGATAATGTTAATGTTTATAACTGCAACATAAAAGTGGGACAATATGCCGGCGGAATAGTGGGCTACAGTATTGATACATATTTCAAAAATTGCAGAGTTTCAGGATCTATTCAAGCCACAATATATGGCGAAGTAGGCGGAATAGCCGGATACATTACTGGAGACAGTGAAATTAGAGAATGTGAAAACAATGCTAAAGTAGATAGCGGCGCTAGTAGTAATGCTGGTGGAATAGTCGGAAATGCTGATAGTGGATCGCGGATTATTGATTGCGTAAACATAGGTAATATTAGTGGCGGCGACCAAGTTGGCGGAATTGTCGGTTATGCAGAAGACATGACAATAACAGGCTGTGTTAACAACGGCTATGTTAATTCAGACTATGATGCTGGTGGCATTGCGGGTTATGCGATGAGTAGTGTTGTGCTTTCAAATTGCGTAAATACCGGTGTTGTTGATGGTCTTGGCAGAGTAGGTGGAGCAACAAGCTGTACGGAAGGAAATTTAACAATTGAATATTTTGTTAATACCGGAAATTTAATAAACAAAAATAGTAATAACGCTTGCAGCATAGGCGGGATACTGGGGAGTGCAGAAGCAGTCGTGACGATAACTTCATCATTTGCTGATTGCGAAATTTCTTCTGGATCAACAAACAAGGTTGGCGCATTTATTGGTGTAGATGGAGATGGTGCAACTATTAAATATTGCGGCGCAAGAATTAAAGTCACAACAGCAACAAGTAAGTTAGTCTCATTAAGAGATGACGAATCTTCATCAGGCATCTGCAACGACTCATATTCACTTATCAATAATGGTGGAACGCAGGTTAATCGAATCACTGCAACAAGCAGCGGAATGGATGGCAAGTTTGGTATGGTTTCATCAATTCATGATGGATTGCCAGTTCCACTTGGAATCTATCACGTAAGCCAATACGGAACAACAACAGGCATTGCTTCAACCTTAAAGGGAAGCAAATATGGCTGCACAACAGCATAACTAGGCTTAATACAGTGAAATCTATATTAAAAATTAAATAAATTTAAGATAAATCGCTTGACAAAATTGTGCTTTATATATAAAATATAAAAGTCGCAAAAAATGCGAGCGATTTTTTCTTTGTATTAGCCCCATAAAGAACGAACTTGCCGCAAACATTTGCAAAAATTTCGGAGGATTAATTTTACATGAAAACTTACATGGCAAAAGCGTCAGAAGTTGAAAGAAAATGGTATCTTATTGATGCAACAAACCTTCCACTTGGAAGACTTGCTTCACAAGTTGCCGACATTTTGACGGGAAAAAATAAACCAATTTATACACCTCATGTTGACACTGGCGATTTCGTAATCGTAATCAACAGCGACAAGATGGTTCTTACAGGCAAGAAAATTGAAAAGAAAAAACTTATTTGGCACACAGGCTATATTGGCGGATTAAAAGAAGTAGGCTATGACAAACTTATGGCTGAAAATTCACCAAAGGCTCTTGAAAAAGCAGTTAAGGGTATGCTTCCTAAAACAACTCTTGGAAGAAAACAATTCACAAGACTTCACATCTTCAAAGATGCAAATCACAATCACGAAGCACAAAAACCTGAACAAATTACTGTAAAAGGAGTTAGAGAATAATGGCTGAAGAAAAGAAAACTGTTAAAAAGCCAAGTGGCGAATTTATTGCTACAGGAAGAAGAAAAAGCTCTATCGCAAGAGTTAGAATGCAAGCAGGTAAAGGCAAAATCACAGTAAACGACCGTGAAATTGGCGAATATCTCCAACGCGATACACTTCTTTTGGTTGCTCTTCAACCACTTGAACTTACAGGAACAAGAGAAAAATTCGACATCAGAATCAAATGTGATGGCGGTGGAATTTCTGGACAAGCTGGTGCAATCTGCCACGGCATTGCTCGTGCACTTGTTAAAGCAAACGAAACTTACAAAGCAGAACTTAAAGCCGCTGGTTTCTTAACAAGAGACCCAAGAATGAAAGAAAGAAAGAAATATGGTCTTAAAAAGGCTAGAAAAGCGCCACAATTCAGCAAGAGATAAGTTTTCAAATATCTTTGGCATTTCAAATATATTTGCAAACGCGCCTTGCTTTGCATGCAGTTGGCTTTTCAGCGCATAGGACTGCATTTTGGCAAGTATGCTTTCAAACTAGTAAAATAAAAATAGGCCATTCGTGGTCTATTTTTTGTTTATTAGTAAATAAATATTGCGAGGTATTTATGATTTACGACATTGTTATCGTTGGTGGCGGGCCCGCTGGGCTTACCGCTGCAATTTACGCAAGAAGAGCAAACAAAAACGTGCTTGTTGTTGAGCGCGCGCTTTATGGCGGGCAAGTCGCAGTTATTGGCGAAATCGAAAACTATCCAGGCTTTTTAAGCATTCAAGGGCCAGAACTTGCCACAACATTGCATTCACAGGCAAAGAAACTGGGCGCTGAGTTTGTTCATGACAACATGCTTTCGCTTGACGTGAGCGGACAAATCAAGAGGGTTGTGTGCAAAAAAGGATCATACGAAGCGCGTGCGGTGATTCTTGCACTCGGCTCGATGAGCAGAGAACTCAACGTTGACGGCGAAAAGAAATATATCGGCAGTGGCGTAAGTTATTGCGCAACCTGCGACGGCAACTTTTTTAAAGGCAAAAAGGTCGCCGTTATAGGGTCGGGCGACAGCGCTGTTGCGTCGGCGTTATATTTGCAACCACTTGCAAGCGAAGTTGTGATAGTTTCAAAATATCCACAACTTAAACTAAAAGCATACACGCCTGAAATTTTTAAAAGACTCAACAAAACAAGTTTTATGTATTCGGCAAACGTTAAAAGCATAAACGGCGACGAAAAAGTCACATCAATGACAGTCGCAACCGAATCGGGCAGCCTTGAAGTTCCAGTTGACGGCATATTTGTTACAATCGGCAGAAAGCCTGACACGCACATGCTTGAAGGCACGCTTAAACTTGACAAACTTGGCTTTATTGAAGTTGACGAAGGCATGCACACATCGCAAGAAAACGTGTATGCGTGCGGAGATGTTGCGACTATAAAACTCAAACAAATTGTCACAGCAGTGGCGGGTGGAGCGGTTGCAGCGACCGAAGCGATAAAAAATCTTTAAAAAATCAAGAAAAATAAAGGATTCTAGATTTTATTAGAGTATATATAAAGTGTATAGACATTTTAAGAGTATTTGAGGGATAATTGGCAAATAACAGAGGTTTCACGCCTGAATGGCTGGATGAACTAAAGCGAAAAAACGATATCGTAAGTGTTGTGTCCAAATATGTGCAATTAGAACAAAGGGGAAGTAAGTTTTGGGGATGTTGTCCATTCCACCACGAAAAGACCCCTTCTTTTTGCGTGGATCCATATGAAGGGCTCTTTCATTGCTTTGGCTGCAAAGAAGGCGGCGACCTTATAAGTTTTGTCCAAAAAATAGAAAGTTGCGACTTTCACGAAGCGATTACGCGCCTTGCAGAAAACGCAAAAATGCCGCTTCCTGAGCTTGTCGCAGACGACAGCATAATTAAACGAAAGAAAGAGAAAGATTCGATTTTGAAGGTGTTAGACGCCGCATACAAGCATTATCATGAAAATCTTTACAAACCCGAAGCAAAACCTGCGCAAGATTACATAAAAACTCGTGGTTTTACACGTCACGAACTCGACGATTTTGCAATAGGTTATTCGTTTGACTGGAACGAAATGATAAATTATCTGCTTTCGCAAGGATTCTCAAAACAGCAGTTGCTTGCAGCGGGAGTTGCTCAAACAAAAGACGGCAATCGTATTTATGACGCGATGGCAGAACGTCTTGTGTTTCCAATTTTCAACTCATTCGGCGAATGCGTGGCATTCTCAGCGCGCGCACTTCAAAAAACGGATTTTGCTAAGTATAAAAACACAGCCGAAACTCCAGTGTTCCAAAAGGGAAAAACGGTTTTCGGAATCCACCTTTTAAAGCGTTTAAAACAAGAAAAAGGGCTTGAAAATATAATTATAGTCGAAGGGCAAATTGATGTTATTTCAATGCACC
The DNA here is from genome assembly GCA_963602685.1 of Eggerthellaceae bacterium. Lineage (GTDB taxonomy): Bacteria > Bacillota > Clostridia > Christensenellales > UBA1242 > Caccovivens. Next base: position 201,691 of record CAVCJG010000001.1, read on the forward strand.
GTGGCGGCTTTAAAAACACAGTTGCTGGCCTTGGAACGGCGTTTACAGCCGACCATGCAAGAGAACTTAAAAAGTTGTGCAACAATGTGATTTTGTGCTTTGACGGTGATGAAGCGGGCGAAAAAGCGACGCTCCGCACAATCGATATTATGCGCAACGCCGACATGAACACCAAAATCGCGGTTATGCCAAATGGACAAGACCCAGACGAAGTGTTAAAAAGTGAAAACGGCAAAGAAAAGATGCAAAAAATCATCGACAGCGCAAAGCCTATAATGGATTATTACATCGATTCGTTCAAAGCCAAAAACGACTTGTCAAAACCAGACGGAAAGGCAAATTTTGTAAAATGCGTGCTTGAAAAACTTAAAACATTTTCTCAACCCGAGCAAGAAGCATATTTGCCAAAAATTCGAGACCTTACAAACATGCCGATAGACATGTTAAGGCGCAATCTTGGCATGAATATAATGCCAACTTTTGAAAAAAAGGAAGAAAAGGTTTTACCAACTCGAATAAATGGAAATAAACGTGCAGAAAACTTTATCTTAGCGTCGATTTTGCACAAAAAACCTTTTGTGGACAAGCGTCTTGATTACAAGAAATTGATTGATTCAAGAGCAAACGAAATTGACATAATTGGTTCGGTTTCAAAAGTATCGTCACTTTTTGACATTGTAGATGTCGAAAACGAACCTTTCTGGCAAGATATCGTCTATTTTGACTTTGGCGAAGTAAAGGGCAGTGATGAAGTTTATTTCAATGAATGTGTTTGGTCGCTTGCTGAAGAAAAATACAAGCAGATTAAAGACGAAATCATGACTAAATACAAACTTAGCCAAGATTTAAACGAAAGAAGAACTTATCTCGTGTCGGCGCAAGAAGTTGACAAAAAGATAAGAGAGAAAAATTTGGAGGATTTTTATGCTTGACAAAAAAGTAGAAGCAGAATTTAAAAAGATCATTGACGTTGCGCAAAAAAAAGGCTCAGTCAATGAAGATGACATTTATTACAGAATATTAAAATACGATGTATTGCCAGACGACATACATGAATTTATCGAAAAACTTGAAGGATTAGGCATAAAAGTTATCCGCGCCAATGACGATGAAGACCTTGGAAAAGAAGATTTTTCAGACCTTATCCCAGAATATGGCGTAGACGATCCAGTTAAAATCTATTTAAAAGACATTGGAAAAGTTCCACTTCTTTCATCAGAAGAAGAAAAAGACCTTGCTCAACGCATTATGCAAGGGGACGAATATGCAAAAGCAAAGTTTTGCGAAGCCAACCTTCGTCTTGTTGTCAGCGTAGCCAAAAAATGGGCATCACGCGCTTCAAGCCTTTCGTTTTTGGACCTTATTCAAGAAGGCAACCTTGGACTTTTGAAAGCTGTTGAAAGATTTGATTATTCAAAAGGCTTTAAATTTTCAACATATGCTACATGGTGGATTCGCCAATCAATCACACGTGCAATCGCCGATCAATCACGAACAATCCGTATTCCTGTTCACATGGTTGAAACAATCAACAAAGCGCAACGTGTAATCCGTCAACTCACACAAAAACTTTGCCGCGAACCATCAACCGAAGAAATTGCTCAAGAGATGGGCATTCCAGAATCAAAGGTAATCGAAATTCAAAAAATCGGCTTAGACCCTGTTTCACTTGAAACTCCAATCGGTGAAGAAGAAGACAGCAAACTTACAGATATAATCGTCGACGAAACAGTAAAATCACCACTTGAAGTGGCAACTCAATCGCTCTTGCGCGAACAACTTATCGCAGTAATCGACACGCTTACACCAAGAGAACAAGAAGTAATTCGTCAACGTTATGGCCTTAAAGACGGCAGAGCAAAAACGCTTGAAGAAGTCGGCAAAGAATTCCATGTAACTCGTGAAAGAATTCGTCAAATCGAAGCCAAAGCGCTTAGAAAACTCAAAAATCCAAACAGAAGCAAAAAACTTCAAGACTTTATGGACTAATTAAAAGGAGCAGAAAATGGACTTAAAAAACATCCTTGCTTATCAAGCAGAAGACAAAAAATTGTTTGACCTTGAAAGTCAACTTGCTGGCGATGAAAACAAACAAAAATGTGTTAAGTTAAATCAAACAGCAAAAGCGTCACAATTAAAATCAAGCCAACTTGAAGAACAAGCAAATCTCGTTCTTAAAGAGATGGAAGAAGTCAACAAAAACTTATCTATCAATCAAAAGAAAGGGGAGCAACTTCTTTCGCTCAACGTTGAGTTACTCAGTAAAGAACAACTTGAAGAAAACTTGCTTTTAAAAGACAAGGTCGCTCAAAATCTTGCAGTGCTTGACAAGCGCCTTACAAAACTTGCTGAAAGCATCAATGCAATCTTGGCAGAATTCAACCACACAATCAAAAACTATAATGTGGCAAAAGAAGAGTATCAAAAATATAAAGCAGCCTATGACAAAAAGGCAGCCGAACTCGAACCAAAGATTGCCGAACTCAAAAAGCATCTTGAAACAATGCAAAAGTCGGTTGAACCAAAACTTATGCAAACCTATCTTGCAAAACGCAACGACCGCATATTCCCAGTGCTTGTAAAACTTGAAGGCAACACTTGTGGCAGATGCCGTATGGAACTTTCAGCGTCAGCAATAAACAAGCTTAAAGAAGATGGAGTGCTTGTTTGCGAGCATTGCCGCAGAATAATTTATTTTCAATAATTGTCATTAAAAAAGCCGAAATTATTTCGGTTTTTTTATTATATTTTTTAAAATTTTTTTATTTAATTATTTTTTTATTTCAAATAAGTTTTTAATTTCTTTTTGGCTTTT
>CAVCJG010000002.1:0-149881 GCA_963602685.1 Eggerthellaceae bacterium
CAAAAAACCCCGTATTAGATTCAAAGGTTTCACTGAAGCTTGGGAACAGCGTAAGGTTAATGATTTAGTTGTTGAAAGAAATCAACAAAGCCCAAAATCAAAAGAATATCCGCTTATGGCATTTGTTGCAAATGAAGGTGTGGCTGCAAAGGGAGATAGATTTAACAGAGAATTTTTAGTTTTAGATGAGCATAATAAGAAATACAAGAAAACCGAATATGGTGATTTTATATATAGTTCCAATAATCTTGAGACTGGTTCAATAGGGCTAAATCACTATGGAAAGGCTACAATCTCGCCAGTTTATAGCATTTTTGAGCCGACTGTTATATCTGACTCTGAATTTTTAGGAAAATTGTTTACAAGAAAAAATTTTATTAATGAAATGGTGAGATGGAGACAAGGTGTAATATATGGTCAATGGAAAATTCATGAATCAGATTTTATAAAAATTGATACAATAGTTCCATCATTATATGAACAACAAAAAATAGGTCGTCTTTTTGAGAATTTAGACAACCTTATCACCCTTCATCAGCGTAAGCAAAAAATGCTTGAAAACATATCAAAAACCATTAAAAATCGGCTTTTATGCCACAAAGGAGAAACAATGAATTTTAATAATGAATTGGATTTTGAAAAGGCACTAATCACTCTACTTTTTGACAAAGGTTGGGAGAAAAATGTGCTCAAATACAAGACTGAAGAAGACCTTATAAACAACTGGGCTTCCATTTTGTATGAAAACAATAGAGATATTGATAAATTAAATGACTATCCTTTAACCAGAACTGAAATGCAACAAATTTTAGATCAGATTAATGTTTTAAAAACTCCTTTGAAATTAAATGGATTTATAAATGGAAAAGAAGTTGTAATAAAAAGAGATAATCCAGATGATGTTGCCCATTTAGGGAAAGAAGTTCATTTGAAAATTTATGACAGACAAGAAATCGCTGCTGGACAAAGTAGGTATCAAATAGCTGAACAACCAAGATTTAAAGCAAAATCTGCAATGCTTAATGATAGGCGTGGAGATTTTATGCTTTTAATCAACGGTATGCCAGTTATTCATGTGGAGTTAAAAAAATTTTCAATAAACCAAGCAACAAATCAGATTGAAAAGTACGCACATGAAGGCGTATTTACGGGATTATTTTCTCTTGTGCAAGTATTTGTTGCTATGACTCCAAAAGAAACTGTTTATTTCGCGAATCCGGGTCCAGAAGGCAATTTTAATAAAGATTTTTATTTCCATTGGGCAGATTTTAATAATGAACATATGAATGATTGGAAATCTATTGCAGAACACCTAATTTCTATCCCTATGGCACATCAACTTATTGGATTTTATACTGTTGCAGATGATACAGATGGAATATTGAAAGTTATGAGAAGTTATCAATACTATGCAGCATCAGCCATTTCAGATAAAGTTGCAAAAACGAAATGGGGTGAGAAAAATATTTATGGTGGATATGTTTGGCATACAACCGGTTCTGGTAAAACCTTAACAAGTTTTAAATCTGCTCAACTTATTGCAAATTCAAAAGATGCTGACAAAGTAGTATTTTTGATGGATAGAATTGAATTAGGAACTCAAAGTTTGCTTGAATATCGTGGATTTGCATCAGATAATGAAAGTGTTCAATCTACCAAAAATACTGGTGTTTTAATTACTCGCCTTAAAAGTGATGATGCAGATGATACTCTTATTGTAACTTCGATTCAAAAGATGAGTAGAATTAAAGAAGATGGTGCTGTTAACGATCATGATATAAAAATTATAAACTCTAAAAGACTTGTGTTTATCATTGATGAATGTCATAGAGATACATTTGGAGAAATGTTGAGCACAATTAAAAAGACTTTTCCTCTCGCAATTTTCTTTGGTTTTACAGGAACTCCAATACATAAAGAAAATCAAAAGAAAATGAATACAACCTCAGATGTATTTGGTGGTGAACTTCATAGATATAGTATAGCAGATGGTATTAGAGATGGTAATGTGTTAGGGTTTGACCCATATATGGTCAACACATTTAAAGAAAGAGATTTGCGTAAAAAAATAGCATTAGAAAAAGCAAAAGCACAAACCGAAGAAGAAGCTCTTTCAGGTCCAGAAAAAAGTAAAATTTATTATTACTTTATGAGACTTCCAATGGAAAATCGTGTTGTTAATAACAAACAGGTTTTAGGGCTTGAATCATATATTCCAAAGAGTCAATATTTGACAGATACACATAAAAATGAAGTCGTTAAAGATATCCTTGAAAGTTTTACAACATTGAGCAATAATGGACTGTTCCACGCCCTATTTGCAACAAGTAGCATACCTGAAGCTATTGATTATTATAGACTGTTTAAAGCAACCGGAACAAAATTAAAAATTGCAGCGTTGTTTGACCAAAATGTTGATAATTCTGACGGTGCGATTTTCAAAGAAGATGCAGTTATAGAAATGCTTGATGATTATAATAAAATGTATAATCAAACATTTACAATTCCGACTTACCAAAAATACAAAAAAGACATACAACTAAGATTGGCTCATAAAAAATATTATCGTGGCATAGAAAATTCACCAGAAAAACAACTTGACATTTTAATTGTCGTTGACCAAATGCTTACTGGCTTTGACTCAAAATGGATAAACACTTTATATCTTGATAAAATTATGCGTTATGAAAGCATCATACAAGCATTTTCAAGAACAAATAGATTATTTGATAAAGTGTTAAAACCTTTTGGTATTATCAAGTATTATAGACGCCCATATCTTATGAAACAATATATTGAAGAAGCTGTTAAATTGTATTCTGGCGACAAACCTCTTGGGTTATTTGTTGATAAATTGCCTGAAAATTTAAAGACAATGAATGATATTTATGATGATATTATTACAGTGTTTACTTCATCAGGGGTTGAAAATTTTAGCAAGTTGCCAGATGAAACAGAAGCCCGTGCAAAATTTGCATCACTGTTTAAAGACCTTAATAAGCATCTTGAAGCTGCGAAAATTCAAGGATTTGTATGGTCAAAACTTGAATATGACAATATAAAACTTGAATTTGATGAGAATAAATATTTGATATTAGCATTGCGTTATAAAGAACTATTATCCCCAGTTGGATCTATGGGTGGTTTTGAAGATGTTCCTTATGATGTTGAAGGTTATTTAACAGAAATAAGTACTGAAGATATTGACACAAATTATATGAACTCAAAGTTCAAAAAATATTTAAAAGAACTCAATACGGACAAGGCAGAAGAAGCGCTAAATGAACTTCATAAAACATTCGCAAGTTTATCTCAAGAAGAACAAAAATATGCTTATCAATTTATCAGGGATATCCAAAGTGGAAATATAAAACCAGATGAAAACAAGAGTTTTAGAGATTATATTACAGAATATCAAATAAATGCAAAGAATGACCAAATTCATAAGTTTGCCTATATATTTGGATTGGACGAGGCAAAGTTGAGAAAATTTATGAAGTCAAATGTTACCCCACAAGATATAAATGCTTATGGAAAGTTTGATGAATTAAAGAGCACGGCAGATAAACTTAAAGCAAAAAGATACTTTGAGCAAAAAGAAGGTATTTCTATACCACCATTTAAAGCATTGATAAAACTTGATGATTATTTAAGAAAGTTTATTTTTGAAGGCGGTTTTGACATAGAAATATCAGATGAAAAATAAATTGAAATCAATTTTTAGAAAAAGAGCCAAATTTAGTGGCTCTTTTTCTCTTGCTTGGGAACAGCGTAAGTTGGGACAAATTGGAACTACTTATACGGGTTTGTCTGGAAAAACAAAAGAAGATTTTGGGCATGGAGAAGCTAAATTTGTAACTTATATGAATATATTTTCTAATCCTATTGCAAATTGCAATGCTATGGAAAAAGTTGAAATTGATAATAGACAAAATAAGGTTGTCTATGGAGACATATTTTTTACAACCTCATCAGAAACACCGGAAGAAGTTGGAATGTCTTCAATATGGCTTGAAAACACTGAAAATACATATCTTAACAGTTTTTGTTTTGGTTATAGATTAAATAATTATAAAGAATATAATCTTGATTATTTGGCTTATATGCTTAGAGCTGAAAGTTTTAGAAAAAATATGATTTTACTTGCACAAGGTATTTCTCGTTATAACATTTCAAAAAACAAAGTTATGGAAATAAAAGTTGATATTCCAACAAGAATTGATGAGCAACAAAAAATTGGTAGTCTCTTTAAGAATTTAGATAACCTTATCACCCTTCATCAGCGTGAGTAAGGAGGAAAGAAAAATGTTGAATAACACTAAAAATAATGAACTATTTTACAAATATTACGAACGCTGGATTCAAGTGTATAAAACTGGTGCAGTTAGAAAAGTAACTTTGGACAAATACATTTTAGCATCAGAATGGCTTAAGAAATTAGTCCCAAATTTGAAAATTTGTGATATAACAAGAATTGAATATCAACAACTAATAAATAGTTATGCTGAATTTCATGAAAGGCAAACGACAATGGATTTTCACCACTTGTTAAAAGGAGCAATTTTAGACGCTGTTGATGAAAGGTTAATTGATAGAGACCCTACGAGAAAAGTTATAATTAAAGGTAAAACTCCGCGCGAAAAGAAAATAAAATATCTAAGTCAGTTTGAATTGCATAATTTATTGGCCAACTTAGATTTGAAGTCTGGTGTAAACTGGGATTGGCTAATATTGTTAATTGCGAAAACTGGAATGCGATTTTCAGAGGCATTGGCAGTAACCCCAAAAGACTTTGATTTTTCTCATCAAACTTTATCAATAAATAAAACTTGGAATTATAAAGGTAAAGGCGGATTTAGTCCAACTAAAAATAATTCTTCAGTTAGAAAAATCCAGTTGGATTGGCAAACTGTTGTCCAATTTTCAGAGCTTACAAAAGACAAGCCAGAAGATAAGCCAGTTTTTGTTGATTGTACTGTTTACAATTCAACAGTGAATGATGCTTTGAGAAGATGTTGTGAAAAAGCAGATATTCCAATTATTACAATACACGGGTTAAGACACACTCATGCTTCGTTATTACTATTCGCTGGGGTTTCGATTGCAAGTGTTGCTAGAAGATTAGGACATGCAAGTATGACTACCACACAAAAAACTTATTTACATATTATAAATGAACTAGAAAATAAGGACATTGATATTATCATGCGTTCTTTATCTAGTTTAGGATAAACAAAAAAAAGAAAAACACGCTGATGAAGAAAAAAATCGCCAAAAACTATTGGCGATTTTTATTTTATAGTAAATTTAACATAAAAATTTTCAAAAACACCCTGACGATTTGAAAAAATATGTAGTTAATAAAGTGAAGGGATAAAAAAATTTTAAAGAATTTTTTCAAAACTGGCAAAGATTGGGAAACGCTATAGAGAAGAGGGCGTATCCACAACATATTTACGTCTAAGCAAAGATATGTTTTGGCCTGAACAGCACGAATCATATTAATTGCTAGTATAAATAAAAGCCAGAAAAATAAAGCCTTCGAATTGTGCAAAGATGAGTTTGTTGCAGATATGGACGATGACGAGTTTGATAAAATTCTCACAAAACTTCTTGAAGAGCGCAAAGAACATAAGAAAAAACGAGAAAAAAGATTTTGAAATGTAAGATAATTTGTATGTATATTCAATATTCATGTGATATAATGCCTATGAGGAAAAGTTTATAAAAGATAAAAAAATTGTTGTATATAATGAGAAAAGAAATCCAAATTTTATTAAAACTGTTGTTGTGAAATACTCTTTTCCAAAGTAAATGAGTTTATAAGTCTTTTCAATAGTGTTGGATGGGAAAGAACTATTAAACGAGTTAAAGAGAATAAATGCAACTCTGTTTTTGCTGTTAGTTTGTATGTCTATAACTGCATAGTTGGTATGGGACGAGTTGTTGGAGATGGTTCATATTTCACTATTTATGATATTATTGTCCACAAAGATTATCAAGGTCTTGGGTTAGGTAGTATTACTTTGAAAGAAATTATTGAATGGTATAAAACGATTGAAGATGATGACACTTTTCTTTATGTTAATGCCAGCAAAAACAAAGAAAAATTTTATGAAAAATTTGGGTTTGTTGCTAGACCAAATGATGACGTTGGTGCAGGAATGAAATGGTATGGAGAAAATGTATAATATGAAAATTCAGGAATTAGAACAAAAATATTATGAACAAATTAAAGATTTGCTTGTAGATTTGCAAAAGTATATTATTGAAATTGACAAATACAATCTTAACATTATTTCGCAAGATTATCGAGAAAAATATTTTGAATTTATGCTTAATGACTGCAAAGGTAATCAAGGGAAAACATTTGTTGCAATAGATAGAAATAAAGTTGTAGGTTTTGTTTCAGGCTTTGTTCAAGAATATGACGAAAGGGACAAATTAGATTATTCTTGTCCTAAAAAAGGAATAATTGCAGAATTGATTGTTGATAAAAACTGCCGAGCGAATGGCATTGGAACACAATTATTAAAGCATATTGAAAACTATTTTAAATCTATTGATTGCGAATTCGTTCAAATTGATGTGTTTGCCTATAATGAACACGCAAAAAAGTTTTATTATAAAAATGGTTACGAAGATAGAATGGTAACAGTATTTAAAAAATTATAAAGTTTACTACATTAGTTGACACCTATTACACTAGTTTTAGGGAGTAATAGAGCGAATTAGACCGAGAGTTTAAAAAATGAACTCTCGGTCTTTTTTTATGCAATTTTACTACACTTTTTGGAGCAGTTTACTACCCCTATTGTATTTTTAGCCTAAAATCAAGCAAAATTTTTTGCAAAAGAAAAACCCTTGAAAGTGCCTATTTTACTAGGGTTTCAAGGGGTTTTAATAATGGAGCTGGTGACGGGAATCGGACCCGTGACCCCCACCTTACCAAGGTGGTGCTCTACCGCTGAGCCACACCAGCAGATGCTGTTTTTTGATTGATTTTTGCGGTGAAATTTAGTGATTAAAAAGTGTTGTTTTTGTTTTACCAAGGCGACGCTCTACCGACTGAGCCACAGCAGCATTTACTCGTTGCTTGTTTATAATATCAATATTTTCGCGCATTGTCAATTATTTATAATGTTTTGTTTCGCTAAATGTTGACTCTTTTTTATTTTCTCTATTGACTTACGTTTAAGAATGTGTTTTAATATCTTTATACAAGGGAGGAAATTATGCAAAGCTCAAACACACCTGGAAAATCTAGTTTTAGATATCCAAACAATGTTAATGTTAAAAGAGATAAGGTTAATGCTGTGAAAAAGTCTCGTCAAGCTGTGGCCGTTGAAGAAGCTCATGCTATGCGCAATAAGCAAAACACTTTTAACTATAATAAGCCATCTGTGCCTACATTATAATCAAAAACGCTGGTCGTTTATTTTAAAAACTCGCAAAAATCATGCGAGTTTTTTGTTTTATGCCGGATTACGACCTTTTTTGCTTTTATAATGGTTGACAAATGGTCATATTTCGTTTATAATCTTTATGATTTTTAGAGGAGGAAGACGAATGGGATTTGCAATGCTTGGCAATGTTTTCTCCGACCTTGACAACTGGATCAGAGGTTGGGATTCAATGACGTTTGCTATCGTTACGATTGTTCTTGTGTCACTTATGTGTATGTATGGAACAAGTTTCCTTAAAGGCTTGCTTGGTGGCAAGTTTAAATTTAAATTTTTCTCATTCATATTTCTCGCATTAGTCACGACTATGTTAGTCTACATATGCATTAAGCATTAAAAATAAAGGAGTTTTACATGAATTTTTTACCTATGCTCGCAGATGAAATCCAATCGGATTTTGTTACCACAGTTCTCCCAATAATGAGATATGTTCTGTTCTTTTTGATTATTGCCTGCGCTATCGTTATCATCATCACTTGCTTGCTTCAATCAAACAGCTCAGAAGGCGGAGATCCAATCACTGGAATTCAAGAAAGTTATTACACAAAAAACAAGGGTGGCTCTCGTGATGGAAAATTGAAGATTATCACAATCGTTTGCGCATCAATTATTGCGGTTAGTGTAATCATTTATTTCGTTACAGAGTTGTTTAACAAGACAGCATGACATTAACAGAGAGAATTAAAGAAATAGTTGCGAAAGATAGTTTGGTTTATTCAAAACCAGACAATCTTTTTTTATTTTTATCAACAGCATTGGGCAAAAAACAGGAAGTAATTCAGACTGAATTTAAAAAATTGCTTGCTTCTGGCGATATTTTTGAAGTTAGAAACGGAAAGTTTATCACAATACCTTCACACGGATATGTGAAAGGGCACTTTATGGGAAGCGCCAAGGGTTACGCTTTTTGTGACATAGGCGAGGCGGAGGATATATTTATTCCTGGCAACCGCACAAACGGAGCGATTGACGGCGACGATGTTATAATCAAACTTTTTGCGCAAGAAGGCGGCAAGGAGGGCGAAGTTGTCAAGGTTGTAAAACCAGTTAAAAAGATTGTGGGGACTGTTGTTAAAGTCAGCCGAAATCTGTTTTTAGAACCAGACAATCAAAAGATTTCTTTTAAAATCCCTATCTTAAAGACGGCAATCAAACCAATGCTCAATCAAAAGGTTGTTGTAAGGCTTGTTCGCCGCGACAATGGCAAGATTTCTGGCGAAGTTGTTGAAATTTTGGGCAACGAAAACGATATTAAAGTACTTGAAAAAGCGATAATCCGCAGTCATAATTTATATGAAGAATTTGATGACGAAATAGAAGAAATTGCAAACAAACTCAACAAACCTGTTTCGGCAAAGCAGAAAAAAGGCAGAGAAGATTTTACAAAACTCACAACTTTCACGATTGACGGGGAAGATGCCAAAGACTTTGACGACGCGGTTTCAATTAAAAAACTTTCAGACGGATATGAACTTGGAGTGCACATCGCCGATGTAGGCGAGTTTGTCAAAGTTGGTTCACCGCTTGATGAGGTTGCATACGATCGCGCAACAAGCACATATTTTCCAACTTCTGTTTTACCTATGCTTCCAGTAGGTTTGTCAAATGGCATTTGCTCGCTCAACGAAGGGGTTGAGAGATTGACTCTTTCATGCGTTATGCACGTGACAAAAGATGGGGAAGTTAAAGACCACAAAATTGTTGAAAGCGTGATTAAAAGCAAGGCGCGCTTGACCTACACAGAAGTTTTTGCGGTTATTGAGGGAAGACCGACCACAAAGAAGGCGCAAGGTTTGAAAAAAGAAATCATGCTGATGGCAGAACTTGCTAAGACGCTTGAAAACAATCGTGTTAAGCGCGGAGCGCTTGATCTTGATATTCCTGAGCCACAATTTGTCTTTGACGACAAAGGCTATGTGGTTGACGTGAAAAAACGTGACCGAAACGACGCGCACAAACTTATCGAAGAGTTTATGGTTCTTGCAAACGAAACAGTCGCAAAACACTTTTCAACTGCTGGCGTTCCTTTTGTTTATCGTGTTCACGAAAAACCTACAATCGAAAAATCAAAGGCTGTTTTGTCGTTCTTGGCGGGGCTTGGCGTGTCATGTCCATCGCTGCCAAAAGTGGTTTCGCCAAAGTATGTTCAAAGTTTGCTTGATTTAATTAAGGGCAAAACCTATGAAGAAGCTGCGAACAAAATTATTTTGCGCAGCATGCAAAAAGCGGTATATAAAAATGAAAACTTAGGGCATTTTGGCTTGGCTCTTGAAAATTATTGCCATTTCACATCGCCAATTCGCCGCTATCCAGACTTGACAATTCACAGAATTATTAAAGAAGTTTTGCATAAAAAACTGACCAAATCGCGCAAAGAAGAGCTTGACGAGTTTACCATGGAAAGTGCTGATCAAAGCTCGTTGCAAGAGCGCAACAGCGAAAAAGCGGAAAGGGAAGTTGACGATCTTTGGAGAGCATATTTGATGAAAGACCGCATCGGAGAAGTGTTTGACGCGACGATTACAAGCGTGACAAATTACGGCGTTTTTGTTGGTCTTGAAAACTCAGTTGAAGGGCTTGTGAAGATTGAAGACCTGCCACAAGACGCGTATTTGTTCTTTGAGCGTTCGATGGAAATTAAAGGTCAAAAACATGCATTTAGAATTGGCGACAAGATGCGCGTAAAACTTGTCAATGTCAATTTATTTACAAGAAAAGTCGATTTTGTGCCAGAAAAATAGCAAAAAAAGCACAAAAAATTAAAAAAAATTAAAAAAGGGTCTTGAAATCGTTCAATAAAGGTGATATAATGAATAACGAAATAAAGTTGATCGCTTCAAACAAAAAAGCCTATCACAATTATTTCATTTCAGATCTGACCGAAGCCGGCATTGTGCTGGAAGGAAGTGAGGTAAAGTCACTCAGACTTAATGGTATGAGTTTGAATGAAAGTTTCGTGTTTGTAAAAAACGGTGAAATCTTTTTGAAAAACGCTTATATTAAGTTGTATGACTCAACATCAGCCTTCAAACCTGATGAACGGCGCGACAGAAAATTATTGCTCCATAAAGCCGAGATTGAAAAACTTGAACGTAAAGTTAAAGAAAAAGGGTTTTCAATCATGGCAACCAAAGTTTACTTTTTAAAAGGTAAAGTTAAGGTTGAAATTGGACTGGCAAAAGGCAAACAGCTTTTTGACAAACGCGACGCTTTGAAAGACAAGTCAACAGCGCGAGAAGTTGACAGATATTTAAAGCAGCGGGGGCGATAAGGTTTCGACGGGGTGAGTGAGGAAAGTATAAAGCGTGTGGTTGATGACTTGAAACCTAAAAACCGGTCAAAAAAATAAACGCAAATAATAACTATCAAACTGTAAAGGCTGCTGCCTAACAGTCGCTTATGGATATCTTTCCACTTTGGATAGCCAAAGCGTCAAACTAAAAGTGGATAGCGATTTTTAGCAATACCTTGAGTTAAAAATTGAAATTTTACAGGTTCGATTGAGAAAATTTGTTTGTGGACTCTTCTCAATTTAAATTCAAACACAAACTGCACACGGAGAAAGGCTTTTTAAACTTGTTTCGGACGCGGGTTCAATTCCCGCCGTCTCCACCAAATTGGTTTTTACAAGGTCAAAACCTTGAAAACATAAAAAAATTACAAAAAAGAGGTAAAAATTATGGGTACAGTTATTCTTAATGTTGTGATTATCTTGGGAATCATTATCGCTGGCGGATTTTTGATTTTCTTCCTTGGTGATCTTCTTATGTCTATCGTAAATCCTAAAGGGGAAGAAGAAAGAGTTAAACTTAAAAGAAAGGACTCAGCTAAAAAGTTTGCTAAAAACGTTGAAGCTATGCCTGCTGCAGATCAAGCTGAACTTAAAGAAGAATCTCCACTTGCTGAAGCAGTAATTGAAGACGCAAAAGAAGAACCAGTCGTTGCAGAAGCAACTCCAGTTGTTGAAGAATACAACGCTGACGAAAAAGCTGAAGAAAAACCAGAAGAAAAATCTGAAGAAGAAAAACTTGCAGAAGCAAGAGCAGCTTTAGAAAAGAGAAAAGCTGAAATCTTAAAACGTATGCAAGAACAAATCGAAGAAGAGCCAGAACAAACCGAAGAAGAAGAGTCTGAAGAAGCTGAAGAAGCTGAAGAAGACGTTGAGCCAGAAGTTGAAGAAACTGTTGAAGAAACAGTTGAAGTTGACGAAGAAAAAGAACAAATCAAAGCTGAACTTGAACAAGCTAAGAAAGCTTTGGAAGAAGAAAGAGCAAGATATGAAGCTCTTGCAACACAACTTCAAAACACAGAAGCAGAAGAAAAAACTGTTGTTTCTGGAACAAAAGAAGACTACGAAGCTCAAAAAGCTGAACTTGAAGCTAGACTCAAAGACAACGAAAAAGAACTCAAAGCCTGCAAAAAAGAATACATTCCACTTGCAAAAGTTAACAAAACTCTTGCAAACGACGAAAAGAAACTTCGCAGAAAAGAAGCTATCGTTGCTAAACAAAAAGTTATGCTTTATGGCGTAAACAACTATGAAGACATCGACGAAGAAAAAGCAAAGAAACTTGCTGAAGAACTTGATCTTCTTGATGGACTTAAACTTTCAGTTCAACACTGCCACGAAGTTATGGAATCAAACAAAGACAGATTCCCAGTTCTTGAAAAAATGTATTTCATTTTGAAAGCACAAAACGAACAAATCAAAGCTGACCTTCTTGAAGTTGAAAATGCTCTTGCAACATTTGAAACAGAAGAAGGGGAAGGAACACAAGAATAACCCTAATAAATACAAAACCTTGCACTTGCTGCAAGGTTTTTTTGTTGTTTAAAATTCAAAGCGTTTTTGAGTCGGTTACGAAACAAAACAAAAAAACTTGTCGGGAACGACAAGTTTTTTTTAACACAAAACAAAGATTTTTTAAGCCAATTTGATTACTTAAGTTCTACAGTTGCGCCAGCTTCTTTAAGTTTAGCTTCCATTTCTTTTGCTTCAGCTGTAGGAACGTTTTCTTTAACTACGCTTGGTGCATTGTCAACGAGAGCTTTTGCTTCGCTAAGTCCAAGACCTGTGATTTCTCTAACTACTTTGATTACAGCAATTTTGTTTGCTCCAACTTCTTTCAAAGCTACGTTAAATTCTGTTTTTTCTTCTGCAGCAGCAGCTGGTGCAGCACCAGCAACTGGAGCAGCAGCAACTGCAACTGGAGCTGCAGCGCTTACTCCAAACTCTTCTTCAAGAGCTTTTACAAGTTCGCTTACTTCAACGATTGTAAGTGTTTTGATTTCTTCAACAAGATTTTTAATATCTGCCATTTTATTTTCCTCCTAAAATTTTTTATCGGATCTTCCGATTACTTTGTGGCAATTGCATTAAGAGCAATTGCAAGCCCCTGGGTTGGGGCATTAAGAACTCTAGCAAGCCCAGAGATAGGGGCCATAAGTGTTCCAAGAAGCTTTGCAACAAGAACTTCTTTGCTTGGAAGTTTTGCAAGAGCTTCGATTTCCTTGCCTTCAACGCTCTGTCCATTAAGTAAACCAAATTTGATACTAAGTTTTTTGGTTTTGTCTGCGTAATCACATACGATTTTTGCTTGTGATACTTCGTCGTCATACCCAAAAACAACGGCACTTGTGCCTTCAAGGTATTTTTCGGCACCTGTTATTCCGAGTTCGTTAAGTGCAAGGAGCATAAGTCTGTTTTTATACACTTTGTATTCTGCGCCGTGTTCTCTGAACTCTTTACGCATTTTAGTGTCTTCTTCAACAGTAAGTCCACGATAGTCAACAAATGTTACTGATTTTGCTTTTGAAAGCTTTTCTTTAATTTCTGCGACTACCAGTTTCTTTGCTTCAAAATTAGCACTCATTACTTTCCTCCTTTTTAAATTTTTGTTTTGTGTTTTTCTAAAAAAAATCTCTTGCGCCAAAGAAAAAGGGCAAGAGATATAAACTCATATTCATCCTTTTTCCTCGGCAAGCATGCAGTTTGCATTTACGACTAAGCACTTGCTGTCTATGGAAAGATTTATTTTAGACTTTGTTATTATACTGGTTTTTATCGGCTTTGTCAACTATTTTTTACATTTATTTGTATCAATAACCATTTATTTTTAACTTTTCACTCAAACGAAGCAACAAGGGGCGCGACATTTGGGCTGCGCGCCGCTAGGGCGCGGAGCCAGCCCTGCTTTCGCCTGCGCAAAGCAAGGGTCAAGCGGCAAGAGCGCTTGCCGCTTGCAAATGTCGCGCGTTTATTTGACAAAAGGTGGGTTTGAGTGCTAAAATAAACAGGTTAAAGGAGATGAGGGCATGGACTATGCAAAGATAGAGAAAAAATGGAATGAAAAGTGGGAGAAAGATGGGCTTTATCGTTTTGATGAAACCAAACTTGACAACAAATATTATTTGCTAGAAATGTTTTCATATCCAAGTGGTTTAAATCTTCACCTTGGTCACTGGTGGAACTTTGGTTTGTCGGACAGTTTTGGAAGATTTAAACGTATGCAAGGTTATAATGTTTTTCAACCTATGGGATTTGACAGTTTTGGTCTTCCTGCTGAAAACTTTGCATTAAAAACAGGAATACATCCAGAAGATTCAACTTTCCACAATATTCATGTTATGGAAGAGCAACTTCGCAACATTGGCGCAACATTCAACTGGGAAAACGAAATAATAACTTGCAAACCGGAATATTATAAATGGACGCAATGGCTTTTTGTTCAACTTTATAAAAAGGGCCTTGCTTATCAAAAAGAAGCGCCAGTAAATTGGTGTCCATCTTGCAACACAGTAATTGCAAACGAACAAGTTGTTGACGGACTTTGTGAACGTTGCGGGGCAGAAGTTGTGAGAAAGAACATGAAACAATGGTTCTTTAAAATCACAGACTATGCAGAGCGTCTTTTAAGCGGACTTGATAAAATCAACTGGCCTCAAAAAACCAAGATTCTTCAAAAGAATTGGATCGGCAAATCGGTGGGTTGCGAAGTCGATTTTAAAACAGAAGACGGCAAAGAAAAACTTACAGTCTTCACATCTAGAGTTGACACGATTTATGGTGTAAGCTGGTTGGTTATTGCGCCAGAACATCCAATGCTTTCAAAGTTTGTAACTCCTGATCGCAAGGCTGAAGTTGATAAATACGTTGCAGAAGCAGCCAAAAAAGACGAAATCGCTCGTTCAAGCACAAACAATGAAAAAACGGGTGTATTTACTGGAACATATGTAATCAATCCACTCACGGGGGCAAAAGTGCCTTTGTTTGTTGCCGATTACGTAATTGCAACATATGCAACTGGAATTGTTATGGGCGTTGCTGCTCACGATGAAAGAGATTATGATTTCGCAAAAGTTTATGGTGTTAAAGTTGTTCAAGTAATTGAAGGCAAAAATGGCGAACAAGTAAAATTGCCATATACAGAATCTGGCCGTTTAATCAATTCGGCTGAATTTAACGGACTCACAAGTGAAGAGGCAAGAGAAAAAATTGCTGAAAAACTTGAAAAAATGGGCGCGGGACGCAGAAAAGTCAACTATAAACTTCGTGATTGGTCAGTTTCTCGTCAAAGATATTGGGGATGCCCAATTCCTATCATTTACTGTCCACACTGCGGAACTGTTCCTGTTCCAGAAAGTGACCTTCCAGTAATTTTACCTCGCATTCACGACTATAAGCCAGAAGGTGAAGGACCTCTTGGAAAGGTTGAAAGTTATATGAACGTCAAATGCCCACATTGCGGAGCACCTGCTAGACGTGATCCTGACACACTTGACGCTTTTGTATGCTCAAGCTTCTATCACCTTAGATATATCGACCCTCGCAACAATAAAGAGATTTTCTCATCAGAAAAAGCCAACAAAGTTGGACCTATCGACACTTATGTTGGTGGGGTAGAGCACGCAACTGCGCACCTTATGTATGCAAGATTTATTACAATGTTTTTGCATGATTTAGGGCTTATCAATTTTGAAGAACCTTTCAAGCGCCTTGTTCATCAAGGAATGGTGCTTGGCAGCGACGGCAAAAAGATGAGCAAGCGTAACGGCGGAAAAACAGCCGACGAATATGTAAACGAATTCGGCAGTGACGCACTCAGACTTACAATGATGTTCTCAATGAACTATATCGACGGCGGACCATGGAACGACGAAGGTCTTAAACATATGACCGCTTTCATGGAAAGAGTTGAGAGAATTGTTAAAAAGTGGTGCGCTCTTGGCGACGAAAATGCTGATTTGAATGGCAGTGAAGAGCAAGATTTAGAGTATGCACGAGCATATTGCGTGAAAGAAATGCGCGCTGGTTTTGAAGATTTTTCGTTTAACACAGCAGTTGCAAGACTTATGGAACTTGTCAATGCCATGTATAAATATGACAAAAATGAGCGCAAAAACGGCGTTTTAGCAAAGAGTGTTGCAAAAGATGTTGTTCGTCTTATTGCGCCTGCTGCACCTCATTTTTCTGAACAATTATGGCAAGATATTGGCGAAGAATACTCAATTCACAACCAACTTTATCCTGTTTGCGACGAAACAAAACTTGTTCGTTCAAGCGTTGAAATTGCAGTTCAAGTAAACAGCAAAATCATCACACGAATGAATATTCTTGCAAACGCCGCAAATGACGAAATCTTAAAAGTCGTAAAGGCAAATGAACGCGTGAAACCACTCTTGGAAGGCAAAAATATTGTAAAAGAAATTGTCGTTCCAGGTCGAATTGTGAATATTATTGTCAAATAGCGAATATGCATAAATAAAGAATTTATGGAATTTTTATCAATTTGTGTTGACACGTGTAATAATTTGTGTTATATTAGGGTCGTTAAATAGAATATTTAACGCACCCTTTTTGGGTTTTTGATTGAACTAAATTATGAGTTTTAAAAAGATTAGATATAATTTAATAGTTATAGGACTCGTTGCCCTTGTTTGTTGTTACATTGGCATGGGTCTCTTTTTTACTCAATCAAGTTCAAACACAAACAATGGCGGATCAGCGCAGGAAGAACCTATTGATGATCCAACAAATCCAGAAGATCCAGACTTGCCTATTGACAACGGCGGCGAAGATGACGGCGACGAAGATGTTGACCTTCCAAGCGACGCGATTGAACTTATCAATTATGGCCTTGACATTTTAAACAATGGAACAGGTTATGAAAGCACATTCAATTCTTCGATTGTCAACACTCCATTGTCAGATGCGCTTAAAGGAATTCATCCAACTCAAAACCTTACAAGTGTTATTTCACGCGGTGTAAACTCAAAAGGCGAGAAGGTGGGAATCCAAAAAGATTATTACTATTCAAGCTATTCTGGAACAGGTGACGGCATGCTTGCTAGATACTTCAGAGGTTTCTATGACAACCAAGCAACCGGTCAAGTAAACATTATCGAAACAAAAGATTACAGTTACACAGCAAAAACTTATAATGCAGCAGCAGCATATAGAAACGAAACAAAAGATCTCGACAGCGTGATCGACGAATTTAAAGTTTTGTATACTCAAGATTATCCAATCAAACTTACAAAGAAAAACTGCATTATCATTAAAGACGATTCAAAGAAAAGCAAAACTTATCGCACAATTACAGTTTCAATAAACAATTTTGCTTCACTCTCTGAAAACTTCTTGAAGTTTTACACTTCAACAAATCAAATGAAAGACATCAGTTACAAAAAGATTGAAATTTCATTTGTAATCAACAAAAACACAGGTTACATTTCAAAAATCAAAAGAAACGAACTTTTGAATGCTACTGCAATCAATGTGCCTGCTTTGGGAACGATGCCACTTCAATCGGCAATCACCATCGAACAATCATTTACTAATGTTAACAAAAACGTGGTTTTAGCAGATAATTTATAAGAATATAATAATAAAAATAAATGCTTGTCACATCGTAACGTTGGACAAGCATTTTGAATAATATAAGAAAGTATGAAAAAAGAAAAAGTCAAAAGAGGAATAAAGTATCAGATACTTTTATGGTTTTTAGTCATTCTGGCGGGTGTTTACATCGGAATGAACTTTTTCACGGATTCTGTTTCGGCTGACGTTCCGGACGACTCAGCAGTGATTGATCCTATTGATCCGGAAGAGCCAGATGATCCAGGGGATGACCCAAGCAACGATGATGACAACAACGGTGGCGAAATAGTTATTCCAACAGATCCTATCGACCTTATAAACTATGCAGTAAACATTTACAACAACGGCAAAGGCAGCCAATCAACCTTCACATACACAGTAGCAAACAGGGGCGTGTTCCAAGGAGTTGCACTTTCACTTAACCAATATGCAACTGGAAACCTGCTTAGAAGCGGGAAAAACGGGCTTGAAGAAACATATCTCTATTACAAAGACAACGAAGTTTCGCCTATTGTTAAGGCGCTTGTAGATCAATATGGCTTGCTTCAAAACCAATATCGTGCAGTCAATGTTGATGTTTCAGCAAACAAAGTAAACTATGTTTACACAAGCAATTACAATCGTGCCGCTCAAACCTATGATTTAACATCAGGCACAAGGGGTGCAGACGAATTTACTGTTGATAAGGGAAGAGGCAGATTTGTTGCAATTTATTGCATGGAATTTCCACTTGAAATAAGCTACAACACAGTTAAAGTTACAAACTACAATACTAAAAAAGATAAGACATACAACTATGTAACAGTCTCATACAAAATCAACAAATTACCAGAAAACTTCAAATATTACTATTGCAGCAACTCAGAACTTAGCATTGCAACTTATCAAGATTATAAATTGACTTTTGTAATCAACAAACATACTGGAAAACTTAGAAGAATTATTCGTGATGAAGAATTCACAAGCCCAGGGCTTAAAGGTGCAATTACAATTTATTCAAAAACAAGATTCCAACAAGATTTCACAGCAATGGATAAAGAAATTAATTTAAGAAAACCTTATTTAAGCTATGTTGCTCCACCTGAAGAAGCCTAACAAAAGTTTAGAGCGGACGCAGCAAAAGGGAAGAGAAAAGAATAACAGTCATAATAAAAACGGCCACAATCAGCCGTTTTTTATTTATCTTTCGTTTTATTATTATTGTTATGTTGCAATATTTGTTTTATTTAGATTTATAATCGTTGCATTTTGGCAATAAAAAAATGACTAATTATTAGTCATTTTTATTTTCATCATTGTTTTCAACTTCTTCAACTTCAACTGTTTCTTCAACTGATTCTTCTGTGTTTTCAGGTTCAACTGTTTCTTCGACGTTTTCTTCAACTTCAGCTTCTGGAGCAACTTCTGTTTCAGCGTTTTCTTCAGCATTTTCAGTTTCGTCTGCGCTTACTTCTTCGTTGTTTTCTTCAGCTGTTGTTTCTTCAACTGCTTCGTCGCTTGTTGTTTCGTCTGATTGAACTTCGGTTTCTTCAACTGGTTTAACTTCTTCAGTTGTTTCGGTTGTTTCTGTTGCTTCAGCGTTTTCTGCTTCTTCGATTGCTTTTGCTTCTTCGTCGGCTTCTTCTTCAGCTGTTGTTTTGCCATAGTTTCTGTTGATAAGCCATGCTACTAAGAAGGTGAGTCCTGAAACTGCTGCACCACATCCGAGTGATAAGAGCATAATGTAAAGTTCGTTTGATTCGAAGATTCCGTATGCTGCGAATACGCATGCAAACCAAAGCATCAATGTAACTCCAGGTAAGATGAATGTGAAGATTACTTTTAAAACTGTGCTTCTATATCCGCTTGGACGTCTAAGTGTATAGAATACCATGCCTATTGTCAAAATTGAAAATACGATTCCAAGAACGAATGTTGTGAGTTGGAAAGGTGTTAAAAAATTGAAATTAATCATTTTTGCCTCCATTTATACGTATATTTTACCACAGCAGTATAATTTTGTCAATATTAATTTTTAAATTAAATTCGTTTGTTAACTTTTTTGCTTTGTTGTATAATATTGTTGTGAAAGAAAAAGAGAAAAATACAAATAAGGCAGAAAATACTTCAAAAAAGCCTTCAAAAAAACCTTCAAAAAATCGTAAACTTTTGGCGATATTGATTCCTGTAATCGTGGGTGTTGTCCTTGCACTGACGGCATGCCTTTTGGCCGTGTTTTTATCAAAGCCGGGACAAGCAGGCGAAGTTGAAATTCAGGCATACGATCGTCAAGTTTTTGTCAAAACAAAAGTTGAAGAAGACCAGCGAACATATCGCTTTAAATTTACGGCAAACGGCGAAAGCGTTGTGATTGGCAGCGAATCAAACGTGCTTGAAATAACCCAAACCTTGCTTGACGACAAATTGCATTTAGGAACAACTTATGATGTTCAAGTTTGCTATGTTGATCCATCGGGAATTTTGGCCGGAGATTACGGAAAGGCAACAAGTTTTACGCCTATGCTTAGACTTGCAAACCCTACGATTACGCTAAGCGAAGAAGATGGAAAAACCATTTCTTGGGAAAGTGTTGAACGTGCCGATTTTTATAATGTTTGCTATTATGATGGCTCGGTGTTAGAAAAAATTAAAATCACACAAACAAGTTTTGATTTAAGCCAAATAAAGGGCGGACAAAGACAAGTTTTTGTGATTAGCGTTTCAAACAGAACGGGACTTCGTGAAAGCGAAAAGTCAAATGTTGTAAGCCTTAACGTTACACATCAAATGAAGGCTTTTACAAGCGGAACAGTTGACAAGGTGACAAAGCGCGTTAGCATCATGTCGCCGGAAAGCGTTGACGGAATAGTTTTGACCGATTTATTGAATAATGTAGAATATAACATTGTTGATTTTACAATAGCAAAATCGGCAGATAGATATGTTATCACATTTTCAATCAACTTGATTTACACAAACGACGATCAAACATTTTCTGTAAAACCACTTGCTGACGAATACAATCTTTTTAGTGGCGCAGCAATTGATCTTAGAGTGATTTAATAGTGATTTTATAAAGAATATTTTTAACTTATTAAAAGCATACTACTTTCAAAGGATGGTCAGTATGCTTTTTTTAGGCGTTGAAAAACGAATCGAAGCGCTAAAAAGTCAACTAAACTTTTCAAGCGACGTAGCAAGCAGAGTGTTGGAAGTTGGCTCCACAAAAGTGGGGCTAGTTTATCTTAAAAGCATGATTGACGAAGCGTTGTTTGTTAAGGGGATATGTGACCCAATTTCAAGCGCGCAAAACATTTCGATAAAACTTTTGTCCAGCGAAATTATCAAGACCGCCGAAGTTGAACAGATAAGCCAAAAAGACGCAGCACAAAAGGTGCTTAACGGAAGCGTTGTTATCTTTTTGGAAGGCGAAAAGCAAATTGCTGCGGTGGATATACAAAAATTTCCGTCGCGCATGCCGTCCGAGCCACCTACTTCGTCGGTCATACAAGGTCCGCGTGAAGGATTTACCGAAGATATAAAAACCAACATCACGCTTATTCGCCGCCGCTTTTACAACAAAAATTTGGTGCTTAAACAAATGAGCGTAGGCAAGTATTCAGGCACAAAAGTTGTTATTGCATTCATCAAAGGCGTTGCAAGCAAAGATGTGGTCAAAGAAGTTGAATCGCGCCTGAAAAAGATTGATGTCGACGGAGTCGTCGATTCTCACTACATATTAAAATATCTAGAAAAACACCCGGATTCGCTTTTTAAGCAGGTCGGAAACATTGAAAAACCGGATATTGTCGCAGCAAAAATGCTCGAAGGCAGAGTCGCAATCATCGTTGACGGCTCGCCAATGGTTTTGACCGTTCCATTCGTGTTTTTGGAAGAATTGCAGTCGTCAAACGACTATTACAACAACCATATTTACTCTTCATTTATAAGAATCGTGCGCGTGATCGGAATGCTGATCGCGGTGGTTGTGCCCGGTGTTTATATTGCGCTGAGAGTTCATCATCAAAACGTTATTCCAATCAAATTTTTAATCACCATCACCAACTCGACGAAAGGTCTGCCTTTTACGCCATTTTTGGAGATGCTTTTTATCGCGCTGTTGTTTCAGATTTTGTATGAAGTTTCGCTGCGTTTGCCAAACTATTTGGGGCTTGCAACAAGCATCGTCGGCGCGCTAATTTTGGGTGACACCGGCGTTAAGGCGGGATTGATTTCGCCGCCTGGCGTTATCATTATTGCGCTTGCAAAAATTGCTCTTTACACTGTTCCAGAACAGGCCTATCAACTCACAATTTTGCAATATTTGTTTTTGATTGTGGGCGGCTCGATGGGCATGCTTGGAATTATTGGGCTGTTTTTGTATTTGATAATATATTTGTGTTCAATAGATTCATATGGCGCGCCATACTTGGCTCCATTTTCGCCAAAAGTGAACAATGACCTAAAAGATGCGATGATTATGACCGCTACATTCAACATGAAAACAAGGCCAAAATCGTTTAGCAACAAAAATTTGACGAGGCAAAAATGAAAGCGACGATTTCGACCAGACAAACAGCAATCATTTCATCGTTGCTTATTTTTGCAAACAAATTGTTGGTTTTGCCATCGCTGCTTTATGAGCGCAGCAAAGCCGACGGCTTTTTTGCTATTCTAATTTTGCTGGCGCTTGAAATGTTGCTGCTTTTTATGTTTTTAAAAGTTAAAAACGCCTATCCAAATCTTTCTTTTTACGAACTGATCAAACAAAAACTGGGCGTCGTTTTTGCTAAGTTTTTTTACGTTTTGCTGATTGTTTACTTTTTCTTTAAGGTGATGCTGCTTTTTAATGTTACATTTATGTATTTGCACATTCAAGTGTATTTGGACGCGACTTACTATCTTTTCATGTTTGCGTTTTTGTTTGTGATGACGTCTTCGGCTTTGCGTGGGCTGAGACCACTTGCAAGGGGAGCGGAATTTGTGTTTTCTTTCATTGTGGCAAGTTTGCTGTTTTGCCTGTTTTTGTCGTTCTTTAATTTTAGAAGTTTTCCAATCTTCTTTGAGCAAAAATTTGGCAATGTTTTAAACTCTTCGTGGCATACGGCTTGCTGTTGCGGCGATGTTTTAGTGCTTTTTGTGATCATGGACAAAATAGAACTGCGAAAAGGCTTCAACAAAAAAGTTTTGATTTATTCAGGGTTGAGTTGCCTGCTTGTGCTTTTGGTGTTTTTCATGTTCTACAGCATATTTGGAGTGACGAGTTTTGTTCACAACAACGCGCTGTCGGACATAATCACATTTTCTTATAGATTTTTGGATCTCGGCAGACTTGACATTGTTGCGATTATCGTCAATATGTTTTTGTCGTTTTTGCAACTCAGCATTTACGCTTATATGCTTATGGTTTGTTTTAAGCAGGTTTTTCCAAAAATCACCGATGTTTATATCGTAACTTTTTACAATTTAGTTTTTATCGCAATCATGATTTCGGCAGCGATAAATTATGTCACTGTAATTTATTTAGCGGAAAATGTTTTTTCACTTGCAGCACCTTTTATCCATTTTATTGTGCCGACCATTTTGTTTGTGTGCGCTCTTAAAGCATCTAAAAGGAAGGAGGGGACATGAAGCGTTTTTGGACGATTATAAAAAAGACGCCGTCACTTTTGGCGCTTGTCTTCATTGGACTTTTCTTTTTTCCTGCTGCACTTGCTTCGCCACCTGAAAGTGTGACAAACTCTATTGTTACGGCTATTGGGATTGACAAAGAAGACGATCAATACGAAGTTACGTTGCTCGCGTTTTTGTCATATCCAAACCAATCATATCTTGAAAAATATGAAACCTTCACAAGCACTGGCGCGACGCTTAGCGAAGCATTTTCGACCGCGGGTATGCAAATTGGCAAAAAAATCTCACTTTTTCACACAAATACGGCTATTGTAAGCGAAAAAATGCTTGAAGGCGAAGATATTGCGCCGTCGCTTGACTATTTGGTGAGAGTTGCGTCTTTGCCACAAAGTTGCTTGCTTGTTGCAACAAATCAAAAGTCAAAAACCTTTTTGGACTTTATTCAAAAACTAGACGCAAAATCGGATATAAATCTTGAAGAAATCGGATTTTACACTTCAAATTATATAAATTGGAACGATACGACTATCAATTCATTTTTGCAGGGATATTATTCGCCAAGCAAGTGCTCGACAATCAATTATTTGCCGCTTACAAGCGGGGATGTCAACGGCATCGCTATTGACGAAATTCCAGATGAAGCGTCGGGCTCGGGACAAACGGGCGGAGGAAGTGAAACGTCGGCTGCAAGCCAAGGCGTTGGCGGTGAAAGCGGTCAGTCGGAAACTCCTGGGGCAAGTGAAGGCGAAAAATACGAACTTATAAATGACCGAAGCGAAATGATTTTGAAAAACGGAAGAAAACAAAAGTTGCTTACAAGTCAAATCGTGCATGGGCTTAACTGGTTCAATTCAAAAGCGAACGAACAACTGATTGTTTTAGATGACTTTAATGATGAAAACTTTTCAGACGCGAAACTTGTTTACAAGGTTGTAAGCAAACAAATCAGACAAAAGGCGGAGTTTGAAGACGGCTATCCTGTGCTTTTGACAAACATAAGGGTTTTTGTTTCGCTAAGTGAAATAAATGGCGACAAAAACGACCTTTCAAACCATTATGAATCAAATTATATCAGCCCAGAAGTCAGAAGCAGGGCGGAGGGGTTTGTTAAAGATCAAATAACTAAGTCGCTTGAAGTTTTAAAGCAAGAAAAATCGGACGTGTTAAACTTTTATGACAAATTTTTCAAGGCAAAACGCTCGCAAACCAAAAAGTTTGTATCAAATTTAGACAGCGTGGAAGACTTTTTGGAAAATATCGTGTTTAAAGTGATTGTAAATGTCTATCCAAGTTAAAATAATCTGAAAATATGCTGGGCCGGTCGCATAAAATATTTATTGCATTCTATGTGCCGTCATGCGCATAATGACGACAACATCCGCTAACAAAAATTAAATCGCGCCTTAGGTTTAGTATTAAATTTGTTGGAAAAATTTTATTTATATGATAGAATAAGCACGTATATATTGGAGGTTACTGACTTGGAAGAGAAAAAAAGTGGATTTAAGTTTTCTTATCTCATTCTTTTGCTGGTAGTGGTTTTGCTGGTGTGTTTGATGTTTGTTGACACAACAAATCCTGGCAAGCAAATTAAACTCAGCGATGTTGACCAACTTATTGCCGGAACATATTCCGACGAAGACAGCGGCGCGGCAAATTTGCAGATGGGCGAACTTTATTATAAAGATGGAGTGGGCTATATCATCGTTGTTGGAAGTCAAAACGAAAAATCTTTCCCTCAAAATGCGGACTATTATTTCGAATATTCCTCATCGGCAGAGATTGCTTCTGTCATATCAAAAATTGATGCGAGAGTAGCGGCTGCTCCAGAAGTAAAAATTGCATATTCAACAAACAAGCCAAGCAACAACTGGTTCTTGACTTATTTGCCAACGCTTTTGATTATTGTGTTTGGTGGGGTGATGGTTTACACATTCTATCGCATGATGACAAATTCAAACAAAAGCGCTATGAGTTTTGGCAAAACAAGGGCGAAAGCATATGCCAACACAAAGGTTAAATTTGACGACATCGCAGGCGCTGACGAAGAAAAAGCAGAACTTGAAGAAATCGTTGAATTCTTAAAAAATCCTAAAAAATTCACCGATCTTGGCGCAAGAATTCCAAAAGGCATTTTGCTGGTGGGAAATCCAGGAACAGGAAAAACCTTGCTTGCCCGTGCTGTTGCCGGCGAAAGCAACGTTCCTTTCATTTCAATCTCGGGCTCAGACTTTGTTGAAATGTTTGTAGGTGTGGGCGCATCGCGTGTGAGAGATTTGTTTGAACAAGCAAAGAAAAACAAACCTTGCATCGTTTTCATCGACGAAATTGATGCTGTCGGACGTCAACGTGGCGCAGGCCTTGGCGGCGGAAACGACGAACGCGAACAAACACTCAACCAATTACTTGTTGAAATGGACGGCTTTGAACCAAACGAAGGAATTATCGTTCTTGCTGCTACAAACAGAAGCGACGTTTTGGACCCAGCACTTTTAAGACCTGGCAGATTTGACAGACAAATCTATGTTCATGTTCCTGATGTTAGGGGAAGAGAAGGAATCTTAAAGATTCATGCTAGAAACAAACCTATCGACGATTCAGTTGACTTTAAAACACTTGCTAGAATCACGTCTGGCTTTACTGGCGCTGACATTGAAAATATGCTTAACGAAGCAGCAATCTTGGCTGCAAGAGCAAACAGACCTACAATCATTATGACCGACATCACTGAAGGCATCAACAAAGTTTTGATGGGACCTCAAAAGAAATCAAGACTTGTCACCGAAAAAGACAAACTCATCACTGCTTATCACGAATCTGGCCACGCAATATTGGCTAAGAAACTTGCAAACTGTGACGACGTTCAAGAAGTTTCAATCATCCCTCGTGGAATGGCTGGCGGCTACACAATGTCGCGTCCTGAAAACGACAATTCATTTGCAAGCTACAACAAACTTATGGACGATATCGCTATGAGCATGGGCGGCAGAATTGCCGAAGAAGTTGTGTTTGGCGAAATCACAACAGGCGCTTCAAGCGACCTTCAACACGCTACAAAAGTTGCTCATCACATGGTGTTTGATTGGGGTATGAGCAAAACTTTGGGCTTTATGACGCTTTCTTCACAAGAAACAATCTTTGTTGGAAGAGACTATCAAACAAAAAATGATTTTTCTGAAAAACTTGCAGCCGAAGCAGATGACGAAGTAAGAAGCATTTTGGCTGAAAACTATGAAAGAGCAAAGAAAATCATCATTGAAAACAGACCAATCTTAGAAGAAATGGCTAAACTTTTGCTTGAAAGAGAAACAATTTACAAAGAAGAAGTCGACATGATTATGGACGGCAAAAAGACCGAAGAAATTGTTAAGTTTATGAACAAACGCGACAAAGCAGAAAAAGCAAAAGAAGCAAAAATCGTTGCTAAAAGCCAAGCAAACAAAAAACTTGAAGACTACAAAAACAAAGTTGAAGAAGGCAAAAAATTGCTTGAAAACGGAGTTATTTCAAAAGAAGAATATGAAATGATTGTTTCCGAATATGAAAAGCAATCAAAAGCTATTCAAGAGAGCAAAAAAAGCGCACAAAAACCTGCAGTTAAAGCTGCAAAAGCACAAGTGAAAACAGAAGAAAAGACACAAGTGAATGGCGAAGAAAAAGCGCAAGAAGTTGAAGAGACCAAAAAGCCTAAAAGAGTGCGCGCATCTCGCAGTGAAAAAACTGAAGAGACTGCTCCAAAGAAATCAAGAAAAACAACAAAAAATGAAACAGAAGACAAAGGAGAATAATCATGGCAAACGAAGAACTTATGCTTGACCATGAAATGGTTAAGAGAAAGAAAAAGGCCGGAAGAATCACCGCATTGGTTGCACTTGTTTTGACCGCAGTGCTGGCTGTTCTTATCATAATTGCGGCTTGTGTTCCAGTAAATCTCAAACCAAATATTGACGCGCCAGATAGAATCGCAGTTTACGATCAAACTGCTCGTTATGGCGAATTTGAAAAAGATAGAGATCAATACAACTCATTTATGGAAAAATTCAACGATATGTATGACGCTTCTTATCTTGTTTCACTTTTCAGTGGCAGACTTGGATCATACAAAGTTGAAGGCCAAAAAGAAAACGTGCTTTTAAGCAAAGTTATGAGTGACGAACTTCAAAAAGGTTATTATGTTGAATTTAAATATGATCAACCACAAACATTAAAAAATCAAGATGGCTCGATTCATTATAGCATTTATGCGTCAAATGAAACACTCACTTACACTTCAGTTTATTTTGCAATTTCAGAAACTGATGGGCTTAACACTTTGAATATTTATATCCCAGTTAAGTATCGTTCAAAGTCTGACACATATGCTTTGCACATTTCACAAAAAGCAAACACTCACGACATTTTTGAGCACATTGCAGACTATAAAACATTTTAATTAAATATGCTTAAATAGTTTAACTTAAACATTAAAAAACACCCTATTGGGTGTTTTTTTGTAGTGCAATGCGGCTTGCCGGTCATTAAAAGCGACGGCTTGCAGGGGAGCGCTTGTAGCCTTGAAACAAAACTTGGCGTGCCGACATTGGGCTGGCTGACGGCTGGTGGGCTGCAGACTAATGGCCGGCTGACGGCGGATTGGATGCAAGCTGACGGCGGATTAGATAAAGGCTGACGGCCGGTAAACGGCGGGCTGAAAATGGACTTGTTGTGGGCTGGATGCAAGCTGACAGCGGGTTGGGAAAACTTTGCATTATTAAAGAATTTTATCAACTGTTGGCACTGACATTTGTCTGCAAAATCGGCTTAATTTTCGAGATAGGTAAAGAAGATGAAAACTTACTCACAAAACAAAAGAACGGGTTAATTTGACCCGTTCTTCGCGTTATTTTCAGCATCTTTGCTTTTCTTTTTGAATTTTATTGGTATTTTTCTTGTAATGATTGCGTAAGTCGTAAGCATAAGCGCAACACAACCCATAATTGAGAAGAAGTAAACCAGCACATTGTTTGTAAAATCCGTCATCGTGAAGAATCCCGGCATGACAGTTGTTGCGATTACTAAGCATACAAGCGAGATTATTACTGTTATGGCTTTTAACTTTGTTGGTGGGAAGCACAGCCATACCAAATTTAAGAATCCAGTAAAGGTGAAAACTAGTGTGATGAGTGTGTCATATTCGGTTGCGCTAAGCAAGTTGAAATATTCTGAGTTCATTATAATCACGGTGAAAACAGATGCAAAAAGTGTAAAGGCAAGTGGAATTGATTTCTTTAAAACCTGCGGGATAAATTCACCTTTGATTAGATCTGTATTTGGCTGGAATGTCAAGATGAATGATGGAATTCCGATTACAAACAGTTCAAGCAAAAACAGTTGTCTTGGCACGCAAGGATATGGAACGATCATCATAATTGTCAGCGTGCACATAACAAGAGTGAAAAGCGTTTTCATTAAAAACAGGACTGATGCGTTTTGAACGTTGTTGACAACCTGTCTTCCTTCTTTTACAACACTTGGAAGGGAAGTGAAGTTTGAATCAAGCAGCACAAGATTTGAAATGTTGCGGGCTACTTCGCTTCCGTCTGCCATAGCGATTGAGCAGTCGGCTTCTTTTAAAGCAAGTGTATCGTTTACGCCGTCGCCGGTCATGGCGACAACCTTTCCGTTCTTTTTAAGTGTTTTTACGATTACATATTTTTGTTCTGGCGACACTCTTCCAAAGACTGTAAAATCGGCTGCGATTTTTTCGACTTCTTCAAGTGACATGCCTTCAAGCGAGATGTATTTGTCATAGTTTTCAACGCCGACGCGCTGTGCAATTTTCGAAACGGTGAGTGGATCGTCGCCCGAAATGATTTTGATTTCAACTTCGTTTTCTTTAAACCATCTAATCGTTTCGATTGCGTTTTCTCTGATGTGGTCTTCAAGCACAAACAAAGCCAAGGTTTCGCCGTCTTTTGCGCCTTCGTCTTCATTGAAAGGCGAGTTTGTTTCGGTGAGGGCAATCACTCGATAGCCGTTTTCCATTGCTTCGTTAAGCAATTTCTGATTTTCGGCACTCAAGTGCGCTTTTACAAATGTAGGTGCGCCAAGATAATATGTTTTTCCGTTTTTAAATGTGGTTGCAGAGAATTTTCGCTGTGAAGAAAATTCGAGATTTTGTTCGAGTTTCATATCGGATTTTGCTCCGAATTTTTTTAGCAGTGCAGTTGATGTCGCGTTGTGCGATCTTTGCGATCCTAAAATGTTTGAAACAATTTTGTCGACTGTAGCTTTGCGCTTTTTTGATGTGTAAATCACATCTTTAACGTTCATTGTCCCGTCGGTGATTGTTCCCGTTTTGTCAAGGCAAAGCACGTTGCTTCGCGAAAGCATTTCGATTGAATAAATATCTTTTACGAGTGTCTTTTTTCTGCCAAGTTTAACAACGCCAACCGAAAGTGAAATTGTTATCAGCAGAAACATTCCGGCTGGAATCATTCCTGTTATCGCGCCAGCGGAGTTTGTGACTGCTTCTTCGATTGTGTTTGGAAGAAGATAATATTCTTTTATAACAGTCAAAATTGCAAGGGGAATGAGCGCTATTCCAATATATCTGATAAGTTTTGTAATGTCTTTAAACAAACTTGAATGTGGGGCTTTAAACTCTTTTGCCTTTGAAGCGATGGTTTGAATGTAATTTTCTTTGCCCACTTTTTCTACTTTTGCATAGCATGCGCCTGATACAAGAAAACTTCCCGAAAGAAGCATTTCGCCAACGCCTTTTTTTACAGGTCGGCTTTCGCCGGTCAGCAAACTTTCGTTGACTTCAACCACGCCGTCCATAATGATGCAGTCAGATGGAACTTGGTCGCCGTTTGAAATCAGCACAATGTCGTCAAGCAGCAATTTGTCTGCCGAAAGTTCGATTTGTTTGCCTTCGCGGATGACTTTGACTTGTGGCAGCGCCACCAGCGACAGTTTTTGCACCGTGTATTTTGCGCGGCATTCTTGTATGATAGCGATTGAAGTGTTAAGCACAATAACGACTAAAAACAACAAATCTTTGTATGAGCCAACGGCAATCAGCGCTACGGCGATAATAAGCCAAATAAGGTTGAAAAATGTGCAAGTGTTTTTGAGTATTATTGCAGTGTAGGTTTTGGTTGACCTAACTTTTGAATCGTTTATAAGCCCGTGCATAGAACGCTCAGCAACCTGCTCAGCGCTAAGCCCGTCACAAATATTTGGGTTGTATCTTTCTAAAACAAAATCTTTTTTATTCTTTTTCATTTGTATATTTATATTACAAAAATACATACAATAAGTCAAATAAATTGGCATTTGCTTGACAAAATCTTTGGATTATTATACGATTGAAACATGAAAGCGTTTACTATTGAACCAAACAGAAAAACAAAACAACTCGCTAAACTTTTAGGTGGCGATGTTTATATCGTTGGAGGGTTTGTCCGCAACGCTCTTCTCGGCAAAAAATGCGATGATGAAGACCTTTGCAGTGCACACACTCTTGCAGATTTAGAAAAAAAACTTGAAGGCAGCGAATTTTCGCTTAAAAACAAAAACAAAAGTTTCGGAACTTGCAAAATCGTTTGTGGTGACAAAAGTTATGATTATGCCACATTCAGAAAAGAAGAATATGTTAAGGGACATTGCCCTGAGCATGTTGAGTTTGTAAAAGAATTGGAGGTTGACGCAAACCGCCGTGACTTTACAATCAACGCAATTTATTACAACTTAAAAACAGGCGAAATTATCGATCCGTTCAACGGGTTTGGCGACTTGCAAGACAAAAGAATTCGCGCAATCAACCAAGACATTTTAAAAGACGATGGATTGCGTATTTTAAGAATGTTGCGACTTGCAGGTGAGTATGGATTTAACATCGAATCACACACTTTAAAAGCAGCGCAAGCCAACATTCAAAACATCAACGACCTTTCAAAAGCAAAGATAACCGAAGAACTTACAAAACTGCTTACGCGCACAACAAACAAGGGTGCAGTAAAGGCAATCAAACTTTACAATCGTTTGGGAGTTTGGAAGAGAATCGGGCTTGACTTTACAACAATTAAACCAAGAATGGTTGGCAAATGCGAAGACAAATTTATCGGATTTTTGATTGATATTGTCGACACTGTTAGTCCTGCAAGCGTTTCATATTATCTTTCTCATCTTTGTGAAAATGCAGGATTTACAAAAAAACAATTTGTAAAAATAATCAATGTTATATCGGGATATTATGATGCGTTAAACCATATGCGCAACAAACAATATTTCTTTAAATATTTTGATAATTTTCAAGATATTTACAAAATTTTGGCTAAAAAATCAAAATTTTTGGCCCAAAAATACAATTTCTTTTATAAGTACATCATTTCGCACAAATTGGTTATTAGAAAAAGTGATTTAAAAATCAGCGAAAAAGATTTGAAAAAACATTTTCCTTCAATGCCTGAAAAAATGTATGAAAGCGTGTTGATGGAAGCACTCAGCGATGTTTTTGACGGAAGATGCCCAAACGACGCTGGCGAACTTATAAAAGATATTGGAAAGCATCATTATCACAAATTTTAAGTGCAAGAGATTGCACTTTTTTTGTTTATTTTTTAAATAGTTTCACATAATAAGAGCATGAAAAAAGAAAAAGTTAAAACCAGAAAAAATCATGCAGGTCTTATTTGGGGGCTGTCGGCGGCGCTGCTTGCGGTGGCGGTGCTTGTGTTTTGCCAATTCTATTTTGTGGACGGGCTTTCTCCAAACGACACCTTTTTAAACGGAACTACAATCAACGGAATTGACGTGTCGGGCATGACGCGCTCGCAGGCTGAAAATGTAGTGTCATATTCGCTGCTTTCGGCAAGGTCAGACATCAAACTAACGCTTACATATGACGATATGAAATGGACGTTTTCGGGAAGCGATTTTGAGGTGACAAACGAAGTCGAACCAGTTTTGACCGAAGTGTTAAAGATTGGGCATGAAGGCAACTTTTTAAAGCGCCGAAAAGATTTAAACAAAGTGAAAAAAGATGGGCTTGCTGTGCAGGTTTCTTACAAGACCGTGCTTGGTGGGCTGGAAGAGAAAATCGAAACAATTTCACAAGCGATCGAAACAACGGGGCAGCAGCCACATGTAGTTTTTGATCCAAATGCAGAACCTATGTTTACGCTCAGCGAAGGCAAACCTGCAAAAGTTGTTGATCGCGGCAAACTTTATTATTTAATAGATGAAGCGCTGGCAAATGAAAAAGAAGCGACAATCGAAATTCCTGTGCTTGAAGTGCCTTTCGAGCTTGACGAAAAAGAAGTGCTCAGCGCAATCACAAAGCGTTCAAGTTTTTCAACCAGTTATGCTTCTTCTTCGGCAGCAAGAAAAAACAATGTTTCCAGAGCGCTTGAATCGTTCAACGGCAAAGTGATTATGCCAGGCGAAGAAGTTAGTTTCAATAATGTCACTGGTTCGCGAACTGCCGAAAATGGATATAAGCAGGCAAACATTATTTTAAACGGCGCATATGTTAAAGGTTCGGGCGGTGGAGTGTGCCAGGCTTCGACAACACTTTACAATGCTCTTGTGCTTGCCGACGTTGAAATATTAGAATCAAATCATCATTCGTTGCCAGCAAGTTATGTTCCACTTTCTTTTGACGCTATGGTGTCGGAAGGTTATTCGGATCTCGTTTTTAGAAATTCGCTGGAAGCACCTATCTATATCAAAACATATCACGATGATGAAAATGTTTATGCCGAAATTTATGGCCAGCCTTTTGAAGAAGGACAATCGATTCGCACTCGTGCCGAATTTATTAAAGTTTTGCCACACAGCGGAGATAAAATTATTCAGGACACAAATGGCGAATATTCTGATAAGGTGGTTTATAAAGGTGAGTATTATCGTGTTCGATATCCGCGTGAAGGATACGAAAGCAAAGGTTTTGTGCAATATCTTAAAGATGGCGAAGTGACCGAAGAAAAAGAACTTAGACACGACTATTATTGGCCACAAGACGGAATAATTGTTGAAGGAACGGAAGAACTGGGAGAAGGCATGACTCTTCCTGAAAATGATGTGAAGTTTATTCCTGCTCAAAAAGTTACAAACACAACGACTGAAACAGTTAAAGCAAAAATAGAAAAGGAAAGGCCATCCGCATATAATCCATAATGCGCGCGCCCCTTTCAATCGGCTTGAAAACAAGCCGATTTTTTGTTTGCAAATTTGCGAATTTGCAAACAAAGTGCGGGGCTCCGCCCGCGGCCGGCAAGCCGTCTGCGGGGGCGGAAGCCCTGCGAAAGGGGCGCGCATTGATGCCCCATAGTGGTGTCGAAAGATGCTTAAAAGCCTTTAGAATGTTTATTTTTGTAAAATTATTTATATTTTTTTACAATATTGTGCAAAAATGCTTGGTTTTTGTAAAAAAGTGGTGTATAATAACAAAGATTTTAGAAAAGGAGGGAGAAATGACTGATTTTGATATCTTTGCTAGGGAAGAGGTAACAAAAATACTATTAGAGCTGGGCATTCCTGCAAACTTGCAAGGTTTCAGATGCTTGCAAGAATGTTCGTTGAAAGTTATTGAAGATCCTACTTTACTTAGAAAAGTTACAAAAAGATTGTATCCAATGGTTGGCGAAGTTTTTGCCATTGATGGCGGAGTTGTTGAAAGAAGCATGCGTCATTCAACTGATATAGGATTTTGCAAAACAAACTTTAAGCCACTTTGCAAAATATTTGGAATGTCAGAAGAAATGTTAAATTACAAACCAACCAGCAGCGAACTTATTGCACTTATCGCTGAATATGTTCGTTTCAACGCGCAAAAACAGGGCTTAGAGCCAAACAAAAAGGATTAGTCACTAAAAAAGCAAAAAATACATATTAAATTTCTATGAAAAGATATTTTTTGATAGGGATTAGTGGCATAAGCATGTCTGCGATTGCAGTTATGCTTAAAAGCGAAGGAAACGAAGTGAAAGGATACGACCAACATCCTTGCGCTGAACTTGAAAATGAGGGCATTACAGTTGAATTGCAGCCCAATTTTGAGAGCATTTTATGGGCAGATGAAATAGTTTATTCATCTGCTTTTTCTATGGATTTTCCGCTTTTAAATTATGCCTTAATTTGCCGAAAAAAGATTACTGTTCGCGGTGAAAAACTGGGCGAAATAGCCTCGCATTATGAAAAGGTTGTCGCTGTTGCGGGTTCGCATGGCAAATCCACTACGACGGCAATGATTTACAACATTTTAAAGGTCGCGGGCAAAATGCCGACTCTACACCTTGGCGCAAAATTGCAAGAAAACGGCAAAAATTTTGATATTGCTGGGCAGGAATATTTCGTCACCGAAGCGTGCGAATATCACGACAACTTTTTGTTTTTGCAGCCATACTTTTCGGTCGTTACAAACATCGAGCCCGAACATCTAGATTATTTTAAAACTTTCAAAAACGAAAAAAGGTCGTATAAAAAATTTTTAGATAGCAGCCAGCAAACGTTGATTTCTCATCAATATAAAAGCAAAAATGTCCACCTTGACAAACACGGGAATGTTGTTTTTGACGTTCGAAGTGGAGACCAAAAATGGGGCAGAGTTCATTTAAAAATCGGCGGCGTTTATAATGTTGAAAATGCGTTGTTTGCAATCCGCGCCTGCGAAATGCTTGGAATAAATAAGTGTATGATAAAACTCGGACTAGAAAATTTTTGCGGTCTTGAAAAGCGTTTTGAACGCGTGAAAAGTCAGTCGGGATGTAAAACCTTTGTCGACTATGCTCACCATCCAAAAGAAATTTCAAAAGCCTTTAATTCAATCAAAAAATTGGGCGGCAAAAACGTGGTTCTTTTTCAGCCGCACACCTATTCGCGCACAGCCGCTTTTATGGACGATTTCGTTAAGCAACTTTCAAAATTTGACGAGATAATATTGTTTAAAACTTACGCCGCTCGCGAAAAGGAGCAAACACAGGTTGAAATTGAGTTGGTTCAAAAACTTTCCAAAACTGGCAAGAAAGTTATGCTGTTTTATGATTTAAATGCTTTAATCTCACGACTTCAAGGCATAAAAGATGGCAATTTAGTGATTTTAGGGGCGGGAGATTTGCCCGAAATGCTGAAAGAGCGGAATTTTATTTGGAAAGATTGATGATTTTGTTGTATAGTAAAATATACGGGAGAAAGTTATGCGAACTGTTACTACTACGGCAATGGGCGTGCGTGCACCAATCATCAGACCTGGCGACGACCTTGTAGAAATTGTTGCTGATTGCGTTATGGCAACTTGCGAAGAAAAAAATATTGTTTTAAAAGATAAAGATATCATTACTGTCACCGAAGCGGTCGTGGCAAAAAGCCAAGGCAACTTTGCTACAATCGACGATATATGCGCTGATGTGAAAAAGCAGATGGGCAAAGGCACAGTCGGCCTTATTTTTCCGATTTTGTCGCGCAATCGTTTTTCTCAAATTTTGCGCGGAATTGTTGAAGGCGTTGACAAACTTGTGATTCAACTTTCTTATCCATTTGACGAAGTTGGCAACCCACTTGTTTCAATCGACAAACTTTATGAACTTGGCATTCACAATTTCAGCCAAGCATTTTCGGCAAAACAATTTTATCAACTTGTTGGCAGTGTAGAGCACCCATTTACAGGCATTGACTACATAAAAACATATCTCGACATTTGCGGGGATAAAGCCGAAGTAATTTTAAGCAACGACCCATGCGAAATTTTGAAATATACAAACAAAGTTATTTGCGCCGACATTCATTCGCGTTTTAGAAGCAAAAAACTTTTGCTTGCGCACGGAGCAAAAAAGGTTATTTGCCTTGATGAAATCTTAAATAAAAAATCAAAAAAACATGGCTATCATCCTCAATTTGGCGTGCTTGGCTCGAATATGTCAAGTGAAGGGAAAATCAAATTGTTCCCACGCGATTGCCAACCTTTTGTAGACAAATTGCAAGCCGAATTTTTGAAAAGAACAGGCGCACACGTTGAATGCATGGTTTATGGGGACGGCGCATTCAAAGACCCTGTTGGTGGAATTTGGGAACTTGCCGATCCTGTTGTAAGCCCAGCATACACCGACGGACTTACTGGCACTCCAAACGAAATCAAACTTAAATATGTAGCCGACAATCAAATCGCAAACTTAAACGGCGAAGAAGCGGTAAACAAAATGAAAGAACTTATCCGCAAAAAAGACGGCAATCTTAAAAAGCAAAATGTATCGCTTGGAACTACACCAAGAAGAATAACCGACCTTGTGGGCTCGCTTTCTGACCTTGTCAGTGGAAGCGGTGATAAAGGAACGCCAATCGTGCTTATCACAGGTTATTTTGACAATTACGCATCAGAATAAAAAAATAAACCGCTAAATGCGGTTTTTTTGATGTAATTTTGCAAAAAATACAAATATGTATTTTAATTATCATGCCAAAGCGAAATCGCTGATAAAAAGCGGCGAACTTGAATATGTTGAAATTATGGACGACTATCATGGAATAAAACCCGCGATGGTGCTTTATTTTTCGTTGCATAAACCAATGCCCATTCGCCAAGAACATTGGGATGAATATTATAAATTGATTGAACAGTTGGGGGATGCGCAAAATCAACAAGACAAATTTTAATAATATAAAAAAGCCTGGCGGTTGCCAGGTTTTATTGATTGTATGGTACTCCCTAGGGGAATCGAACCCCTGATTCCACCGTGAGAGGGTGGCGTCTTAACCGCTTGACCAAGGGAGCTAATTGAGACTTTTATATTCTAGCAAATAAATAAAAAAATAGCAAGAGATTTTATAAAAAATAACCGCTTATAGGGCGGTCGTTATTTTTTAAGCATACTTGCTATTAAATCTTGAATCATGCTTTTGTCGCGTTTTGAAAGTTTTTTAAAATTGGCAAGCAAAAGATGTTCTTCACTTGAAAGTTCTTTTCCGCCATCATCAAAAAATTCAGACAAAGTTATGCCAAACGCATCGCATATTTGTTCAAGCGAACTTATTGATGGAAAACTGTCTCTTGCAAACATATTTGTAAGCGTTGATTGAGTCATGCCTGCTTCTTCTGCAAGTTTGTAAATTGACCAGCCACGTTGATTTTTTAATTGCTCTATTCTTTCTAATACATAATTCTTCATACAAACATAATAATATACAAATGTAAATTATTTAAAACCCAAATGTATTGACATACAGTTTACAAATGTGTATTATTGTAATATACAAAATAAACGTGGGAGAAAAAGAGTGAGAATTACGGGGATAGAAAAAGATTATGTAGTTGCTGTTGACGGGGCGTGGCGATGTTATACAATAAATAAAAAATATTTTTCATGGAAGCCACAGATTTTTGACGAGATAGAAGTTTTTGAAAAGAATGGCGAATACATGGTTTCAAAAATAGAAAAAGTCATTCCACAAAGACCGCACAGGGAAGGGGACATGACTATAGAAGAATGGTTGAAAATTACTTTAAATCATTAACTTTTTTCGGCGAAACCAAGCGAAATTAAAATTGCGCGGTTGATTTCTTTCATTTTGTTGTCTTCAAGGCTTGTGATTTTTTCGCGAAGACGACGTTTGTCGAGTGTTCGAATTTGTTCTAAAAGTGCCACACTGTCTTTTGGCAGGTGGTATTTTTCTGATGGAAGTTCAATGTGCGTTGGCAACTTTGCTTTGTCAAGGCGGCTTGTGATGGCTGAGACGATTACGGTTGGCGAAAAACGATTTCCAACGTTGTTTTGAATGATTAAAACTGGCCTTACGCCTCCCTGTTCGCTTCCCACAACAGGGCTAAGATCAGCCATATAAATTTCTCCACGTCTAACGTTAAGTTCTTCCATCGCTCCTCATAAGGTCGATTAGATCTGCCATTTCAAGTTCGGCTAGTTCGCGTCTGACTGAAGCGGGCAGCAAAAAATCTTCCTTTTTTAGCAGTTTATGCTGGTTGGGCTTAATTGTTGCATCGCAAGCAATATTCGCCACATCGCCATATTTTTCTTCAAATTCTTTTACTGTGCGAATAAGATTCTTGCAAAAATTTTCTTTATCGCTCATGTTATTCACCTCTTTTTTGCCGTTTATTCAAGTTTAGATTGAGAATTTTGGCGGATTATATGCACAAGCGAAATGCGAAGAAAGTAGAAAATTGTAAAAAACATTAGACAAAAATTGTCTAAGCGGCTAAAATTAGTTAAAAATAATCTAAACTGCATTGTATGGAAACTATCAATTTTAACGAACGACTAAAAGAACTCAGACAAGAAGTGGGGCTTACACAAACTGCTCTCGCTTCTGAAATTGGCGCAACTCAAAGACAGGTTAGTTTTTGGGAAAAGGGGCAAATTGAACCCAATATTTTTTGGCTGAATGCTCTGGCTGATTTCTTTAATGTATCAGTAGATTATTTAATAGGAAGAGTTAAAGACTAATTTTTTAGGCGAGTGGCATGTTTGCAAAAGAGAGAGCAAAAATTAAAATAAATTTTCGACCCTTAGTGGTCGTATTTTTAAGTCTAATGTTTGGCATTGTCTCTGCAAGAAAACTTTACAGCGGAGATGGTGTTTATATTGCGCTTACTGCAATCGTGCTTGTTGCAACTGCGGCATATTGCATAGCAAAGAAGAAGTATGTGCCTATTTTGCTTGTTGTCATATTCTGTTTTGGTGGGCATGGCTTGTATTTTGCTTCGCTTTCGCACTTTATGGGCAAGGAATATTCTGATGCAACAATCAGCGCTCGTGTTTGTGAAATTGATTGCAATGACGATTATACATATTTGCGTCTTGAGAATATCGTCGCGGATGGCGATAAGGTAAGTGGCGCAATAATTTATGTTCGCGGTGCAGAAGAAGGTGACTTTTCGGTTGGTGACAGCATAGTTTGCACTGGCGATCTTAGTCATGTAAAGTTGTTTGAAGTTGGCAAATTTTATTCTACTTATTATCGCAACAAGGTTGCATACAAAATGAATGCCGACATTTCTACTTTCACGATTGTAAAAGGCAATCCACATTTGGACGAAAGTGCGCGTGCCAAAATCAAGGAAGTTCTGCTAGAA
Source organism: Eggerthellaceae bacterium (assembly GCA_963602685.1). Classification (GTDB taxonomy): domain Bacteria; phylum Bacillota; class Clostridia; order Christensenellales; family UBA1242; genus Caccovivens. The sequence goes on from CAVCJG010000002.1 coordinate 39,026, forward strand.
AACATGAGTGAGAAAACAGCGGGCGTCGCTTATGCTGTTTTGACTGGTGGCAAAGATGAAATCGACAGCGACGTCAACGATGTTTATCGCTCTGCCGGCATTGTGCATTTGATTACTGTTTCAGGTTTACATATCACTTTCTTGTCAGGCTTGATTGCTTGGATTTTAAAGAAATTGCGTGTCAACAGATTTGTAAATTTTTCGGTTATCACGATTATTTTGCTGCTTTACAGTTATATCTGCGGATTTGCTCCGTCGGTTGTAAGAGCAACAATCATGGGAATTTGTTTTAATTTGTCGCTTGTGTTTGGAAGAGAATATGACGGGCTGAATTCGCTTTCGCTCGCCGGAATTTTGACGCTGCTCATTTCTCCGCTGACGGCTTATGACGTCGGCTTTCAAATGAGTTATGCTTGCGTTGGTGCGATATTGCTTATCGCAAGACCAATTTCTGAATTGTTTAGAAAGTTTCTTCCAAGATCGGTTGCTGGAACGTTGGCCGTTTCAGTTGCTGCGCAAATTGGAGTGCTTCCATTCTTGGCAAGTTTCTTTTCGACTTTCAATTTGCTGAGCGTGTTTGCAAATTTATTGATCATTCCTTTCTTTAGTGTGCTGTTTCCGCTGCTTGTTGTGCTTATGGTTGTCGCGTTGATAATTCCTCCGATCGCTCCGATTTTGAAAGTGGGCGAGTGGGGATTTACTGCGATTGAATATGTCGCACGCTTCTTTGCTGGCACAAACGCAAAAATAAATTTGATTCCTTTTGACGCGATTGTGACAACTTTGATTTTCGCGGCGACTGTGATTTTCAGTTATTATGTTTTGACAAACGCACGCATGAAGTGGATTATCGTTGCGGCGATTACTCTGATGATGGGCACATACATGATGATCCGTCCAAATCTTTATTCGGACAGCGCGAGCGTTGGCATTTATGAAAATCGCGCTTCTACTTCGCTTGTTTTGAAAACCGAGTCGGGTGAAGTGCTGGTTGTTGGCTTTGATGGAAGCAACACAAAATATTATCTTTCCGCCATTGGCGAAAGCAAAGTTGATTATGTGATTAGCCCTGTTGATTATCTAAGCGACTATTATGGCGCTAAGGTTTTGTTAGACAGCGAAGGCTTTGCCGGCTCGATTAAATACAGCATTGACAGCGGAATTTATACTTTTGAGTTTGACGGGCATAAAATTCTCTTTACAAATTTGTCAAAATCAGGCTATAATTGTTCTAGGATAGAACAAGTTTTGTCCAGCGACAAATATGATTTTGTGTATGCAAAAAACTATGATGTAACTGGCGATTATTTTCTAGCCAACAGCCTAAGCAGTGGCGATTATTCGCTGAGCAGCGGAAGTTTTAATTTTGACTTAGCAAACAAAAGAGTTAGGAGCATAGATTGAAAACATTAAAAAAGCGTTTATCTGAAGGGCTTGCAAGAGTTTATGTCGTTGAAGGTGATGACTATTATCTTTTCGACAAAGCCTTTTTAATGATAAAAAACGCCTGTGGCATAACTCTCGACGATTTCAACGTTAATGTTTTTGACGAAGAGAGTTTTTCGACCGACAAATTGTTTGCTGCAACCGAACTTTTGCCAATAATTGATGAAAAACGCTTGGTTGTCATTAAAGGCGGCAAACTTAGTGAAGGCGATAAAAAACGCACAACCGAAATTCTGCTCCACATTCCAAAAACAACTGTTGTTGTAGTCTTGGATTACAACAAAAACTTTGAATTTTTGAAAAAAGATTTTGTGCTTGTCGATGCAAATCGAATGGACAAAGAGTTAGTTAAAAAACTCATCACGGCATATCTTGCAAGAATAAGCAAAAAGATTGATGCCGACGCAATGGACGAACTTATTGAAAGTTGCAATGGCTATTTGACCAGAATAATGAACGAACTCAACAAACTTGTTTGCTTTGACCTTGACAGTGAAAACATAACAAAAGAAAGCGTCGACAAACTTGTCAATAAAGATATTGAGTTTTCGGTTTTCGAACTCACCGAAGCCCTTTCAAAAAAAGATGGCGACAAAGCGATAAGATTGCTTAAACTTATGGAAAAAGACCAAGGCGTGTTTGCGCTTATTTCAAATCAGTTTAGAAGACTGTTTTATGCGTCAATTTCTGACCTTACAAACGCCGAACTTGCCGGGCTTTTAGGCGTAAAAGAGTTTGCTATCATGAAAGCACGACAACTTGCAAAAGGTTTTTCAAAAGCGCAACTTAAAAAGATTTGTTCGCTGCTTGAAGAAATGGACTATGCTGTTAAATCTGGGGCAATGTTGCAAACAAACGCGCTTTATTTGCTGGTTTTCAACATTTTGTATGTGTAACATAATTTAATAAAAGGAAATAATATGTCTATGTTTAAACGACGACCAAAAATTGGTATCGCATTTGGCGGTGGTGGAGCGCGCGGCTTCACTCATATTGGCGTGATAAAAGCACTTGAAGAATATGGCTTAAAGTTTGACTATGTTGCGGGCACAAGCGTTGGAAGCATGGTTGGCGCGGCATATGCGGCAGGCAAGACCTGGGAAGAAATTTACAACATCGCCAAAGACATAAAAATCAAAGATATTCGCACAAGCAAAATTCCGCTTTTGCCATCAAAAACGGACGGCATCGAAAAGGTGATGAAAGACTTTTTAGGCGACATCAACATCGAAGATTTGCCAACGCCTTTCTCGGCGGTTGCCGTTGATATTAAATCTACAAAAGAAATCTGCATTTCGCATGGGAATCTTGCAAAAGCGGTGGCGGGTTCGTGCTGCGTTCCCGGCATATTTATTCCTGTCGAATTTGATGATATGCTGCTTTGCGACGGCGGACTGCAAAACACAATTCCGTCAGATATTCCAAAGCATTTTGGATGCGACTATGTTGTTTGCGTTGACTGCAACAAATCTCGAACCTATGGCACTGAGTCGTCAAAGGTTTTTGATGTTGTCACTTGCGCAATTCGAATTTTGATGAAATCAAACGCCGTAAAGGGCTATTATGCCGCCGACGTTGTTATCGCGCCGGAAACAAAACGCTTTAAATCAACCAAAACTAGGGGCTTTGAAGAGATGATTGATGAAGGCTATAAAGCGACCATTGATTGCATGCCAGATATCATGAACGTTTTTAAAAGGGGAAAACCATTTTTTAAGAAAAAATTTGAAAGTGAGATAGAGTTTAGATGAAAACAGCAAAAAGTCTTAAACGAAAGTTGTCACATTTTTCAAAAGTGTCACTGATAGTTAGAATAATTATCAGTGTTTTTCTAATTGCGGCTATCGCACTGACAATTTTGTATAAAGAAGAAATTTCTAAAAAGGTTTACAACTGGAGCGGCGAAACTTCAATCGAAAACGCTGATTTTGAAGTGCATTTTATTGACGTAGGTCAAGGTGATTCGACTTTGATTAAACTTGACGACGGCAAAAATATGCTTGTAGATTGCGGGCCAAAGACATCACGCGACAAACTTGTAAATTATTTAAACGACCAAAAGGTTGAAACTATTGACTACTTCTTATTAACTCACGCAGACTCCGATCATGTTGGCGGAGGGAAGGCGGTTTTTGAAAATTTTGACATCAAAAACTTTTATCGTCCTATGATGAGATCTTCGTCAGAAACGACTCCCGCCGAATATCCATCGCACGACACAGCAACCTATAATGACGTGATTGTCGCTTATCAAAACGAAGAAGGCGCAAATATGTTTTACAACAGCGACGCGATAAACATAACCGGTGAAAACTATTCAATCAAATTGCTTTATCCCGATGCTGTTTACACTGAAAACAATGATACGTCGGCAGTTATCATGGCTGACCTTGGCGGAAAGAAATTTTTGCTTATGGGCGATGCTGAAATTAAAGTCGAAAACAAACTTGCAGACAAATTTTCGTCCCAGCTAAAATGCGACGTAATTAAAATCGGCCATCATGGAGCAAAGACTTCGACTGGCGAAAAATTGCTTAGCGTGGCAAAACCTACATATGCCGCAATCAGTGTCGGCAAAAATAATTACGGTCATCCAACGCAAGAAGCACTGACAAATCTTAAAAATTACAACGTTCAATATTTCACAACTATGGAATGTGGAAGTTTAGTTTTTGACGTCAAAGATGAAAAGCTTGTTTGCAGCGCAGGCGGCGGCAAGATGATTGATTATGCTTTGATTTGTTCAATTTTGGGAGCGGCACTTCTTTTGTGTTGGGGCGTCCCAGATTTTTGGCGCAAAAAAGCAAAAACGCAAAACGAAACAAATTCAGGCGAAAATACTTCGACAAAAAAGAAATTAAAAAATAGTCGTAAATAATTTGGTATTAAATTAAATTATGCTAAAATAAAAATATGGAAAAACTTGGAACAAGCATTTTAATAACATGTTTAGACGAAGTGGTCGGCAGCAATCTTGCGCAGCAGTTTGCAAATTTTTTGGGGTTGCATTTTGCTTGCTGCAAAGAGATTATCGAATATGACCTTTTTGACAGTGGGGCAATACTGCAAAAGTGCGGAGCCGAATACTTTGCCAAGCGCGAACAATCTGTCATGAAAGATATTTCAAGATATGAAGACAGCGTGATATTTATAAATTTTGACCTATACAAAAACAACATCAAGTTGTTTAAAGACATTCATCCAAGCATATATCTCAACTTGCCAAAGAAAAAACTGTCTGCAAAAGAGACGGTCAATTCGATTGCATACGACGAACATAGTGCTTTTTTAAAAGCAAAATGCGACATAATTGTCGACATAAACTCAGCAAACAAAAGTGCCCTTTCAAAGGTTATAAAGGAGATTAACTCAAAATTATGAAAAAAATCGCTCAAAAATCGTTAAATTATCTTAAAGCGTTGACAGCAGAGACAATTTCTCATGCCGGCTCGGGACACACGGGCGCTTCGCTTGGAGCAAGCAGCATTTTGTTTGCACTTTTTAAAGACCACTATAAATTTGATGTTTCAGACACCGATTTCTTAAATCGTGACCGCTTTGTTTTGTCGGCTGGACATGCCAGTGCGCTTTATTATTCGTTGCTTGCTATGTTTGGCTTTGAAGTTACGATTGAAGACCTTAAAAATTTCAGAAAATATGGCTCAATTACTTCGGGACATCCAGAATTTAGACTTATAAATGCAGTTGAAACAACAACTGGACCTTTGGGCGAAGGCGTTGCAAACGCAGTGGGAATGGCTATGGCAGAAAGCATTATGGAAGAAAAGTTTAATGCTATCGGATTTCCTATCATAAACAATTACACATACTGCCTTGCAGGCGACGGCGATTTGATGGAAGGCGTTGCGCAAGAAGCGTGCTCGCTTGCCGGAACTTACAGCTTAAAACGCTTGATTATTTTGTATGATTCAAACGACGTCACTATGGACGGCAGCATCAACTTGTCAAATCGTGAAAACATGGCGAAAAAATTTAAAGCGATGGGCTTTAAAGTCATCAATGTTCCAAAAGGCAACAATTTGACAGATTGCTCAAACGCGATTGCAAAAGCAAAACGCAATCAAAAACCAACATTGATTATTTTCCACACAACTATCGGAATTGGAACAAACAAAGAGGGAACAAGCGCTGTTCACGGCTATGCAATGTCAAACGAAGAATTGCAAGAATACAAAAAGAAACTTGAAGTTAAAGAAAGCTTCTTCATCCCAAACGACGTGCGTGAATATTGCATGGAGTCAACAATCAACGGCAAACTCTATCACGACAAATGGAATCAAGAACTTGCCGTTTATGGAACAACACACCCTGAACTTTACAAAAAATTGCTTGCATTTTTCGATAACAAAAGAATTGATTACGAAAAAATTGCAGAAGACGAAAAATTTGCTTCGCTTTCAATGCGCGAAATCAACGAAATCGTGTTAAATGACATCGCCGAAAAACTTCAATTTGTTATTGGCGGAACAGGCGACGTTGCGCCTTCGTCAAAAGCATACATTCACGGCGGCGGAGATTTTGTCGCAGGCAACAAACGCGGCAGAAACATTCACTTTGGTATTCGCGAACACGCAATGGCTGCAATTTGCAACGGCATAAGCCTTTATGAAGACTTTTTGCCTTTTGATTCAACATTCTTGTCATTTTCAAACTATATGCTTCCAGCACTTAGATTGCGCGCTATGATGGGGCTTCCTGTGCTTGACATTTTCACACACGACAGCGTCATTATCGGCGAAGACGGCCCAACACATCAACCAATCGAACAACTTGGCATGCTTCGCAGCATTCCAAATTTGAATGTGTTTAGACCATGTGACGCAAACGAACTTTTGGCGGCTTATAAATTTTATTTAACCGAACGCAAGCCACTTTCGCTTGTTTTAGCAAAACAAAAAATTCAAAATACGGGCCTTACATCTATCAAATCAGCACTGCTTGGCGGCTATGTTTTAAAACCAGCAAAAAAACAAGCAGAAATTGTTTTGATGGCATCGGGCAGTGAAGTTCCACTTGCATTAAATGTTGCAGCCGAACTTGAAAAGACTTTTGACGTAAGCGTAGTAAGCATGCCTTGCTTTGATCTTTTCGAGCAACAATCATCTGCTTACAAAGACAAAGTTTTGCAACCAAATGCAAAATTGCACGTTGCAATCGAAGCGTCAAACGACACAATTTGGTATAAATATCTTTCGCCAAGCGATTTAAGAATCGAACTTAACGACTATATGGGCAGTGGCAAAGGTGAAGACCTTTATCAAAAAGCAGGCTTCTCAACAAAGCAAATTTTGAAGCAAATAAACAAAAAACTTAAAGTGCGATAGTATTCAACAAAAAACAAGATTTTTCTTATGTGGGCATATTTCATTAGAAAAGTAGAATAGAAATATATACGAGGTGAAATATGTTTACAAAAAAAAGTCTTGTTCTTTTAAGCGAAAATTCAGACAACGAAAAGGCAGTTTTAACTCTTGAAAACGACGGCGAACTGATTACGGGCAGATTGCGACTTTACAATTTTGGACGCGAGCCCGAAGGGATTTTAAGCCTGGGCATTTATTCAAATCAAAAAGTGATAAAATGCGGATTGGTTCACATTTCGACCATGCTTTATTCGTTTAAAACAAAGCCTGAAATTGGCAACGAATTTTCATGCGCCGTTGTAAACATAAACGGAGCGAATGCTGAGCCGATTTTGTTTGGTTCGACCGACGAAAAGCCTAGCGCGCAAAAACTGCTTGAAGTGATTTCAAACGAAGCGCTTGATGCCAAAACTGCAAAAGAAGCGGAGCAAGTGCTTGATGAAAATCACATCGAGTATGATAAGTCATTGCAAGATGACATCGACGCAGCAATCGACAGCGAAATGGCTAAAAATGACCAAGTGGCAGAGGTGGAGCAGCTTTATACAAAGCTCAGCGCACTGGCAGAAAAAGAAAATCCGCCAAAAGAAAGCAAATGTGAAAACTGCAAATATAAAAAATGTTTTTTCGGAGAAGAAGAGCAAGAGCAAAAACCTAAATTTTTTGAAGAAATTTCAACTCAAATTGACAAACTCTTTTCAGACTCGCCCAAAGAAGAATATCTTGAAAACGCGATTCCTTCGTCTAAGTGGGTGAGAGTTGAGTTTGACGGCAACGGCGACTACTATATTTTAGGCTTAATATTTGACGAAGACGAAAATGTTAGATATGTTTGCTATGGAGTGCCTGGAATCTATCAAAAACAACCGCCAAAAAATTTGTCTGGCTTTCCTGTATGGTTCCCACTTGACAAAACCAGACCTGAAAGTTTTGGATATTGGCTGACCTATCAAGACGCCGAAAGCGGAGAAAGCATAAAGGCGATTGTAGAATAAAGGAGAACAAATGAAAATCTTATCAATAGTGATATTAAGCATTGTTGGGCTGATACTGCTTTGCATGATAGCATATTTAATCATAGGCTCGGTTTGCTTTAAAATCGCTCTTTCGCGAAAGAGCACGGCCAAGCGCATCGTCAACAAAACTATGGCCAAGTCGCTTCAAAACTATAAGATCGACCTTTGTTGGTGGGATAAATTTGAGTTTGAAACCTTGACGCTCATAACAAAAAAAGACGGGTTAAAACTTGTTGGACATTATTTTAGTGGCGGCAATCAAAAACTTGCAATCATCGTTCATGGCTATGGCGCAGATTATCGTGAAATGCAAAAATATGCCAAATATTTCTTAGAAAAAAATTATGACATCTTAGCAGTTGAAAACCGCGCGCACGGCAACAGCGAAGGCAAGATGATGGGCATGGGTTGGCTGGATAGGTTAGACTTGTTGCAATGGATCGATTTGATGGTTGAAAAAAATCCGAATTATCAAATCGTTTTGATGGGGCTTTCAATGGGCGCCAGCACGGTGTGCATGGTTTCAGGCGAAAACCTGCCAAACAATGTAAAAGCAATAATTTCAGATTGCGGCTATGCCAATGCCTATGAAGAATTTAAATATGTTTTTAAGTCAAAAGCACACTTGCCAGCGTGGCCAATTTTAAATATTTTTAACATGTATTTAAAAAGCGCATACAAGTTTGATTTAAAACAAGCTGACGCAACAGCGCAACTTAAAAAGTGCAAACTTCCAGTTTTGTTTATCCATGGCGACAGCGACAAGTTTGTCCCAGTCGAAAATGTTTACAAGCTCTCGTCTGCGATAAGTGAAGACAAACGACAGGTGTATATTGCGCCAGGGGCGGACCATGCGATGAGTTATCCAATCGATGAAATGGCCTATGAAATGGAGCTTAAAAAATTCTTAAATAAATATATGAAAAATAAATAAAAAATTAAAAATAAAATAAATTAAATTAAAAAATATTTATTTAATTAAAAACAAAAAATAATAAAATAAATAAAAAATAATCAAAAATGATTAAAAATATTAAAAAAATCAATAAAAAAGGCGATTAAATTGTTAATCGCCTTTATTTTTGCCTGATGTGCGCTCTAAACTTTTGTAAGAAATATAATTTTCGTTTATTTTTTCTTTTGATTTTTTAAACAATTTTTTCGCCCTTTCGCTTTCGCGTTCGTTTAGATAGGCATATCTTCTTTCGCCAAGCAGGAAAGGCAAGAATTTGTTGTTGATTTCACCGCGGTCGAGGGTGAATCCTTCTTTTGGGTGATATCTATAAAGCATAACGTATCCTGCTTCGACAGCTTTGCGCATTTCGGTTAATGATTTTGACATTTCAAAGCCATGGTTTACGCAAGTGCAATATGCAATGATTAAACTTGGGCCGTTGTATGCTTCGGCTTCTCTAAACGCCTTGATGCATTGGTTCATGTCAGCGCCAAGTGCAACGGATGCAACATAAACATTGCCATAAGTCATTGCCATAAGTCCAAGGTTTTTCTTGCAGGTCTCTTTTCCACCGTCAGCAAGTTTTACTGCTGCGCCAGCAGGGGTGGCTTTTGATGCTTGCCCGCCAGTGTTTGCATAGCATTCGTTGTCCAAAACTAAAATGTTGACATTTGCGCCACTTGCCAAAACGTGGTCAAGTCCGCCAAATCCGATGTCGTATGCCCAGCCGTCACCGCCGATGATCCATACGCTTTCGGATGAGTTTTGTTTTTGCTTTGCAAGTTTGATGCCAAGTCCGAATTCTGCGTTGTCTTCAAACAGACTGTTTGCCCAAGCTGGACCTCTGCCGTTGTCGTCTTTTGCAAAAGGACATGATGGATAACTTCCGCCATAGATGCTTGAGCAGCCAGTTGCGTTTGCTATCACCATTTTGTTTCCAAAAAGCATTGATGCAAGTTTGATGTAAGGTGTTTCGCCGCAGCCAGCACAAGCGCCAGGGAACGAGAAATAATTCTTTTCAAATTGCAGACCTTTTGTGGTTGATTTTGAGAAAGGTGTTTTGGTGAGTTTTTTAAGTTTTTCAACTTTTTCGAGATTTGATTTTTCTGTTTCAAGCACTTCTTTTGCTTCTTTTAATATCAGCGCTTTTCCAAGTGCAGGGCAGATTTCTTGGCACAAGCCGCAACCCGTGCAATCTTCTGGCGAAATTTGAATTCTGTAATATCCGTCAACACCATATGCTTTAACAAAAGGCACGTCTTTTGGCTGTTCTTTTACAAGCACTGCTTTTATTGCGCCATGTGGGCAGGCCAGAACGCATTGTCCGCATTGCAAGCATTTGCTTGGTTGCCATTCAGGAATTTTTTCGGCTATCCCGCGTTTTTCAAACTTGGCTGTGTCAGTCTGCACGCTGCCGTCCTTAGAAAACTCTGAAACAGGTTTTGCATTATAGTTTTCAGCAAATTTTGTTTTAACGTCGTTTTCTGAAATTGAAATGAGTGAAAGTGGCACATTTTTAACCGATTTTTTGCCCATTTTTGCCGCTTGAATGTTGTTTTCAACCACTTTTTCGCCTTTGCGAGCAAAGTTGGAATGAATTTCTTCAAAAAGTTTGTTTTCATAATCTGGACAAAGCGAAGTCGCCGTGAAAAGCGCGCTTGTCATGATGATGTTGATTTTTTCTTTAAGCGAGCATTCATTTGCAATTTTGTGGCCGTTGATTACATATATTTTAGCCTTGCAATCAATCAGTTTTTGCTTATATTTGTTAGGGAGAATTTGCGACAATTCGTCAGGTTCAAAAACTGTGTTAAAGATTACAGTTCCGCCTTTTTTAAGCCCGTCAAGGCAGTCATAGCGATGAACAAACGAAAAGTTGTTTATCATAATCACGTCGGCTTCGTGGCATAGATATGTGCTGTGAATTGGCTTGTCTGAAATGCGCAGGTGTGAAACGGTCATGCTTCCAGATTTTTTGCTGTCATATTCAAAATAGCCCTGAACGTATCTGTCGCCAGAAGAGCCCAAAATTTTGGTGATAGTTTTGCTTGCAGAAACTGAGCCGTCCGAGCCAAGCCCGAAAATTTTGATTTCTGTTTGTTGAAGTCCCAATGAAACAGGGATAAGTGGCAGACTTTTGCCTTTTACGTCGTCGACAATTCCGACTGAAAAATCGTCAATCATAGTTTCAAAGTTTGCAATCACAGCCTCCGCCTCGGTTGGAGAAAATTCTTTTCCGCCGATGCCATAAACGCCGCCGATTATTTGCAAAGAACTTGAAGCAAGCGCGTTTTTAACGTCTAAATAAAGTGGCTCTCTTGCTCCGCTTTCGCGCGTGCGGTCAAGCACGATAATCTTCTTTGCCGATTTAGGAATTGCCGCCTTAAATGCTTCTTCGTCGAATGGACGATAAAGGTGAACTCTAACAAGCCCCAAATTTTTGTGTTTCTGAGTCATTTCAAGCATTGCTTCGCTGCCTGAGCCCATCATAACAACAATGTTTTCGGCGTTTTTGTTGCCAAAATAGTCAAACTTTGAATATTTTCTGCCAGTAACTTGCTTAAACTTTTTAAAGCAGTCGTCAATGGCTGATAAAACGTTGTCATAAAGTGGTTCTCTTGCTTCGCGATTTTGGAAAAACACGTCAGGATTTTGCGCTGTTCCAAATTGAAGAGGTTTAAGAGATGTAAGTGCGCTTTGTGGAGGCCATTTTAAAGGGAAGAGCGCTTTCATTTGCTCTTCGCTGAGCGCTTCAATTTTTTGATATTCGTGGCTTGTTCTAAATCCGTCAAAAAAGTGCAAAACTGGCAGTGAGCACGAGTGCGCAAGCATGTGTGAAATCATAGCCATGTCTTGGGCTTCTTGAACAGATGAAGAGCAAAGCATATTAAAGCCGGTCATTCTAACGCTCATTACGTCTGAATGGTCGCCGAAAATTGAAAGGGCGTGTGATGCAACGCTGCGCGCCGCAACATGAATAACTGCAGGCAAACATTCGCCAGCAATTTTATACATATTTGGAATCATCAAAAGCAGACCTTGGCTTGAAGTAAAGGTGCAACTAAGTGCGCCACCTAAAAGCGCGCCGTGCAACGTTCCCGCAACGCCGGCTTCTGACTGCATTTCGATTGTAGTTACTTTTTCGCCAAAGATATTTGTTTTTCCTGCGGCTGAACTTTTTGAAGAGTATTCTGCCATAGGTGAAGAAGGCGTGATTGGGTAGATTGGAATAATCTCGCTTAAATAATAGGCGACATTGCCGACGGCTGAAGTTGCATCAACTGTTGTTTTCATATTTTTTGCTCCTGTCATTATAGAGTTATTATATAATAAAGTATAAAAAAATCAAACGAAATTGTTTGGTATAAATGCAATAAAAGTGTATAATTTCGTTATGCAAAGAGTGAAACTTGAAATTGAATATGACGGCAGCAATTTTTATGGCTGGCAACGACAAAAAAACAAGCGCACCGTTCAAGGCGAAATTGAAAAAGCGCTTTCAAGTTTTTTTGGAAGAGAAGTGCTGGTCACCGGAAGCAGTCGCACAGACGCAGGAGTGCACGCGCTGGCGCAAGTTGCTCACTTTGACTTAGCCGAAGATATGCCTGCCGAAAAGATTGCGCTTGCTGTAAATCATTTGCTTGATGACGATGTTAAAATCGTTTCATCAAAAAAGGTTGCGCCTAATTTCAGTGCGCGATATGACGTAAAGAAAAAAACTTATGTCTATCTCGTTTCGCTTTCACGTTTCAGTCCAATCAAACGCAATTATTATGCTTTTTGCGATTTGCCGCTTGATTATGACAAAATGCAAAAGTGTGCCGAAATGTTTTTAGGCGAGCATTCATTCAAAGGCTTTTGCGCAAGCGGAGCGCAAGTTAAAAATTACGAGCGCACAATCTATCAATCAAAATTCACAAAAAACAAAAATGTGCTGAAATTCACATTCACCGGCAACGGCTTTATGCAACACATGGTTCGCATTTTGGTGGGAACAATCATCGATGTTGGCAGGGGCAAACTTTCGCTTGATGATGTGGCGGAGGCGCTTAAATGCGGGCAACGCTCAAAGGCGGGCAAAACTATGCCGCCAAACGGGCTTTACTTAAAGAAAATAGTTTTTTAGGAGAAAAAAATGAAAATTACAAGCAAACAACTTCGTCAAACATGGTTAGATTTTTATAAACAACGCGGACACGTCGATATTGGCGCTGTTTCTCTTATTGGTGACGGAACAACAGGAGTTATGTTTAACGTTGCAGGAATGCAACCACTTATGCCATATCTTCTTGGCGAAAAACACCCAATGGGGACAAGACTTTGCAACGTTCAAGGTTGCGTTAGAACAATCGACATTGAATCAGTAGGCGATGCAAGCCACTGCACATTTTTTGAAATGATGGGAAACTGGAGTCTTGGCGATTATTTCAAAAAAGAAAAAACTGCATGGACTTTTGAACTTTTGACAAAAGTTTTTGGACTTGACCCAAACAAAATCTGCTCAACAGTTTTTGCAGGCGACGAAAGCGCTCCAAGAGACGAAGAGACCGCAAACTATTTGCAACAACTCGGCATCAAAAAAGAAAACATTTTCTATCAAGGCAAAGACGACAACTGGTGGGAACTTGACGGAACAGTTCACACACCATGCGGCCCTGATAATGAATGGTTTTATCCTCTTTCAGACAAAAAATGCAGCGACACATGTGATATAAACTGCCCATGTGGCCGTTATGTTGAAATCGGAAACGATGTTTATATGCAGTATGAAAAACTTGAAAACGGCTATAGACCACTCACTCACAAAAACGTTGATACAGGATTTGGATTCGAACGCATGCTTATGTTTTTAAACGGACTTAAAGATGTTTATAAAACTGACCTTTACAGCGAAGTTATTTCGCACCTTACAAACGCGCTTGGTGTTGAATATGACGCAGACGAAGAGCAAACAAAATCAATTCGTATCATCGCCGACCATATGCGCACAGCTGTTATGCTTATTGGCGACCGCAACGGAATCGTTCCAAGCAATGTTGGGGCGGGATATATTTTGCGCCGCATAATGCGCAGAGCAATTCGCCATGCAAACAAACTTGGACTTGACTTAAACGAACTTATCGAAATCTCAAAGATTTTCATCGAAAAGGTTTATGACGAAGCATATCCATTGTTACTTGAAAAAGAACAATACATCTTAAACGAAATTCAAAAAGAAATGGACAAGTTCAGCAAAGCGCTTCAACTTGGACTTAAAGAATTCGAAAAGGTTGTTGCCGGAATTGAAAGACACAAACAATTTGCAAAAGAAGGCGAAGTTGTTGAAAATGTTATTTCAGACAAAGCAGCATTCAGACTTTATGACACATTTGGATTTCCACTTGAACTGACAAAAGAACTTGCCGAAGAAAAGGGCTATGAAGTTGACGAAGAAGGCTTTAAAGAACGCTTTAAAGAGCACCAAGAAAAGTCACGTTCAACTGCTGCCGGCGAGTTTAAAGGAGGACTTGAAAATGGCGGAGAAATCACAACTCATTATCACACTGCAACACACATTATGCTTGCAGGCTTAAAAAAGATGTTTGGTGACGACGTTGTTCAAAAGGGCTCAAACATAACAAACGAAAGAATGAGATTTGACTTTAATCTCGACCATAAAATGACCGACGAAGAAATCAAACAACTTGAAAAATTTGTCAATGACACAATCGCGCGCGGACTTGATGTCACATGCAAAGAGATGACACTTGAAGAAGCACGCAAGTTTGGCGCTCATGGCGTGTTTGATTCAAAATATGGCGAAAAAGTTAAAGTTTATATCATCGGTGACGTCGACAAACAAATTTGCGGCGGTCCACACGTTAAAAACACAAGCGAACTTGGCAAGTTTAGAATTGTCAAAGAAGAAAGTTCGTCAGCAGGAATCAGAAGAATTAAAGCCGTGCTTGAATAGACGGGGCGAGATGCCTGCAAAATTTGACTTGCTTTTAGGCGCATAATTTGCTATAATAAAAATATAAGGAGAACATATGGCAAAGGACGGAGTAAAAAAAGGATTTTTCTTCTATTTTGGATTGTTTTTATTGATAATTTTAGGAGTCGTTTCGATACTGTTTATCGTTATGATGTTTATGCCTAAGACAAGCATTTTAGGGCTGCAATATTTTACAAACCACAGTGCGATCAGAGTTGACGCAACAACAGACGAAGCAAAAACTCAAATAAATTTTGAAGATCCAAACTTTTCAAGTGTGGTTATAAACTCAAATTTTGCCAGTGTTTATGTGCAAAAAAACAATGAGTTCGAACGCAACGGAATCTATTTCGTAAACAATTCAAAAGGCTTTGTATCATCAAAAAAGGCCAACAATTTTGAATACAGCGCAGTCATCGAAGATGGCGTGCTTAAAATTTCAGTAACCGAAGAGCAAGCTTTCTTGTATTTTTCAAAAGACGTTCGCATCGTTTTCCAAATTTCAAATGAAACAATAAATCCACTTTCAAACAAACATCTGTCAATAAACACTTCGTCAGGAGATGTTTACATCGGCGGAACATATGTTGCAGGACACAGCCACAGCCTTTTGCTTGGCGGGGTGGAAATTGAAACATCAAAAGGATCAATCAATTTCTCAACACTTGCGCCAAACAATTATCCATACTTCTATTTAAAAACCAGAAGCGGTGATATTAACATTGGATTGCCAAGTTTGCGTGCAGATGAAGCGTTGTTTATCGAAACCACAAATGGTGACATCAGCGCGACAAAACTTGAAAGTCCAAACACAATTTCAATCACATCAAATCGCGGGAAAATTTCAATCAGCGACATCAATGCAAACGTAAACTTTAAAGTCGTTGACGCATACATTCAAGTTTCAAACATAATTGGCAATGTTAGTTTTGCAAATTCAGTTGGCAAATTTAATGCGGCTGTTGTAAAAATCAACAGAGTTGACGGAGACTTTAACGCAACCGATGCAAAAAGCACTTATTTTGAACTTGGAAGCGTTAAAGGCAAAGCAGTTATCGAAACTGGCGCAGGTGACATTGTTATCAAAAAAACAATCTTCACAAATTGGCAATTAAAAACCGAATCGGGCAAGATTCAAGCCGAGATCAACACTGACGCAACAAACGTCAACATTTCAACTCAAAAGGGCAGACTTGAAATAACCCTTCCAAACAACTTTTCAGCAATCACGATTGAAAACCAATCAGGAATGACAAATCTTAACGTTCCAAACAAGGGCAAATACAAAATCACATTCAAATATTATGAATCTGGTGATGATTTTAAACTTGAAGATTTCAAGTTTGACAACGTAAATTTAAATCTTGACGTTGAAAAAACAAATCCTATGCTTTTAGAGCAAGGCGGGTCAAACCAAAGCACACTTACTTTAAAATGCAACAAACAAATCAATTTTAATTGGTATAATTTGAAACAAAGCGCCTAAACGCGCTTTTTTCTTTGCAACAAAACAATCAATGTGATATAATCAAGTTATGAAAATCTTACATGTTGCCGACCTTCATCTTGAAGGCGGATACAATAGAGTGGGAAGCGAGAAAAACAAGTTGCTCAAATCAGAGGGGCTTGATTATTTTTCGCAGGTTCTTGAAATAGCTGAAAGCGAGCACGTCAGCGCGGTGCTTTTATGCGGCGACCTTTTTGACAGACTCAGTGTGCGCGTTTCTTTCCGCAAAGAAATTGCAAATCAAATTGCGGCACATCCAGACATTAAATTTTTCTATTGTCTTGGCAATCATGACCATAAATTGCTGTTTGAAGATGAAAAACCGGACAATTTAATCATTTTTTCTACTGATTTTGAAAAATATGACCTTGGCGAAGTGGTGATTGGCGGCTCAAGCGTGCTTAAATTTTCACGACGCGATTTCGTTGATAAAATTGATTTTGATAAAAACAGACTCAACATTTTAATGTTGCACGCCTATCTCTCACCAACAAGTTATGACGACTGTCTGTCATTTGAAGTTAAAGAATTAAAAAACAAATACATTGATTATTTGGCACTTGGACATATTCACACTCGCAGCGACGGAAAAATCGACGAGCGAGGCGTGTGGGTTTATTCCGGTAATGGTGGCAAATATGGCTTTGGAAATTATCCAAAAGGCTGCGTCATCTTGACAATCGAAAACGGAAAAATCTCATGGGAGCGCCGCGATTTTGTTTCAAAACGCAATTTTGTGGACGCATATGTTGATATTTCAGCTTGTCAAGACAGCAAAGATATTGAAGCAGCAATCAAAAACACGTTAAAAAATTGTTCGCATAACGACCTTGTCAGAGTGTTTTTGAAAGGCGAATACGACGAAGATATTTATAAAAACATTCAATATTTAATCGAAAAATTTTCGGACGATTATTTCTATTTTGACATGCGCGATGACAGCAAGTTGAGAATTGACATTGAGCGTCTGAAAAATGAAACGCTTTCGCTTAAAGCCGAACTTATAAAATTGGTGCTTGACCGTCAAGATTTGACCGACGAAGAAAAAGAAAAATGCATCAAACTTGGCATAAGCGCTTTGCGCGGCGAGGAGGTGGAAGTATGAAACTTTGCAGCCTTCACATAGAAAATTTTGGCAAATTATCAAATTACGACCATGTGTTTACTGACGGACTAAACGTTATTAAGCACGAAAACTCTTGGGGGAAAACTACGCTTGCAACTTTTTTGAAAGCGATGTTTTATGGCATGGAGAAAAAGGGCAATTTGAAGGCTTATTGCGCCGAACGCAGCAAGTATATGCCTTGGCAAGGCGGAGTTTATGGCGGCAGTGTAATTTTTGAAGTAAATGGCAAAACTTACAGAGTGCTTCGCACATTTGCGCCAACTCCAGAAGGTGACAGATTCGAACTTATCGACCTTGAAACCAACAAGCCATCAAAAGATTACTCATCAAACCTGGGCGAAGAAATATTCAAGGTTGGCCGCGAAACATTTGCGCTTTCTACATTCTTTCCACAGGGCGAACTTGAAGGAAAGATAAACGACGAAATAAGGTCATATTTAACAGGCGCAAACGATATTTCCGGCGACGTTGACATGCAATCAAAGGCGATTAAAAAACTTAAAAGTCTTGAACGTGAATACAAAATAACTTGTCCAAAAACATATGATTTAATTTCGCTTGAAGATGCAATCTCTGACAATAAAGCGCAGTTGAAAACTTTGGAAGAACAGCGCGAAGAGATAAAGTCAGACGTCGCAAAATTGCAAGAAAAGATTGATAATTTCAAGCTTCCAAATGAATATGAAACAGAAAAACCGGGCAAAATTGGCTCTTTGATAAGCAATCTTGAACAAGAGAAAAACGAAATTGACTTAAAGGTTTCAAAAGCAATAAAAAGAGCAAAAGCACGCAGACTTTTGCCAATAGTCGGCATAGCATTAAGCGCAGCACTGATGATTGTTGGAATTCTCATCGCGGCATTTGCAGTCAGCCTTGTTGCGGGAATTGTTGTTGCAGCGGCGGCAGCAATTGCAGCAGGCGTTGGCATCGGCCTTCTTTTGAGAGCAAAACACAAACTCGGCGCAGTGCTTGTTCCGCTAAAAAATCGACTTAAACAAATCGAGCAGAAAAAGATTGAACTGCAACAAAAATATCAACAACTTGCCGCTCAAACTGAATCGCTTTTAGAAGAGGCGAAAGCCAAGAAAGATTTGCAAGTAGAACTGGCAGTTGACAACACAAAACTTGAACATATCGAAAAAGATGTTGTTAGACTTTTAGAAAAGCTTGACGATCAAGAAACAACCCTTGCATCGCTGAAAACGCAAAAAGAAGAACTTGAAGAAAAGCAAAAAATCACCGCTTATGTGATTGAATGCTTAATTCAAGGGCAAGAAAACATTTCAAAGCGTTATGTTCAGCCTATGCAGCAGCAGTTTAATTCAATCATTTCACGCTTGTCTGACGACAAACACATAGTTCTAGACAGCGACTTAAACGTTAATCTCGACACTCAGTCTGGCCTAAAAGAAAAAGAATTTTTAAGCACGGGCAATCAAGATATGGTTGAAATTTGCAAAAGATTTGCGCTGATAAAAAGCATATTTAAACATCAAACGCCATTTATAATACTAGACGATCCTTTTGTAAATCTTGACGAAAAAGCACTTGATGGAATGCTGAAAGTTGTTAAAGATTTTTCAAATGAAATGCAAATAATATATCTGGTTTGCCACAGCAGCAGAATAGGAGAGTAATATGGTAAAAATAGTTATTAGAAATCAAGCAGATTTAAACAAATATTTAAAACCAGGATCAAAATATATCTACGAATTTAAAAAACTTGGCTTGCTTGCCAATGTTAAAATTAAATTCGACCTTTTTGACACCAAAAACGCCCGTGAAGACGGCAAGGAAAGCGAAAATAAGGTCATCTTAAAGGCAAACAAGATTTCAGCAAAATGCCTTATTGTTGACCAAATCGAAGCCGATAAAATTCGCGCCAAGTCAATCGTTGCAACCTACGTTTTTGCTAAAAAGGTAAGATGCGGAACAATCAGCGTTAAAAACCTTGAAGCGGACAAGGTTCGTTGCACACTCTTCAATGGCATGGTTTTGAAAGCCAGAAAGGTTAGGGGTGAATATATCGACGTGTGCGAAATCAGAAATTGCAGCAAGATTCGCGCCAAGGCTATTAAAATGCTGACCATGAACGGCGGAAAACTCCGTGCTGGCACTGTAAACCTTGCAAAAGAAGGCGAAGAATACAAGTTGCCAGAAACAACAAACTAGAATTGCATATTTTAAAAAAATATGTGCAAAAATAGTTGATTTTTTGATTAGATTTTGATATAGTTATAAGGCAAAGTCACAAAAGAAGCTTAAAACGAATAAATATTTGTGACTGGGCATACAGATTTTGCCTTATTTCGATATGCGGGAGTGGCTCAGTTGGTAGAGCGTTGCCTTGCCAAGGCAAAGGTCGCGGGTTCGAACCCCGTCTTCCGCTCCATATTTGAATTACAAAGGCAGGCTGGGGGTCAAAAGGTTGCGGCTTCCATTCCGTATTTGGTACCATAGCCAAGTGGTAAGGCAAAGGTCTGCAAAACCTTCATTCCCCGGTTCAAATCCGGGTGGTACCTCCAAATTAAACAGCAATAAGCTGGTGTGGCGGAATGGCAGACGCACAGGACTTAAAATCCTGAGAGGGCAACTTCGTGTGGGTTCAAGTCCCACCACCAGCACCACAAACCGAAGTAGTAACATCAGTTACTATTTTTTTTATTCAAAAACCAGAGCAAATTTTTTAGGTGGGACTTTTCAAGTCCTTCCTGTCGGACCCGGACCGCGAGCAAGTCGCTCCCGGCTTGTCGTTCGCGCTGCTCACTGGCTAAAAACAAGCGCACCGGCTTGTTTTCTTAACGCGTCGCCCCACCAGCACCATAGACCGAAGTAGTAACATCAGTTACTATTTTTTTTATTCTAAAACCAGAGCAAATTTTTTAGGTGGGACTTTTCAAGTCCTTCCTGTCGGATCCAGACCGCGAACAAGTCGCTCCCGGCTTCGGCTAAAACAAAACATGGTTGTATGTTTTGACAACTTGTTTGCTTATTTGTTATAATAAATCTATGATAAGCGAAGATAGATACAAACATATTATTGCGGTTGCAAGACTTATGAAAGAAGAATGTGTAAAGAACAAAAAATCCAAAGAATATGCTGAAGAAATGTTTACTCTTGGACTTTTACACGATATTGGATATGAGTTTGGGGAACATGCTGAACATAGTCAAGTCGGTTTTGCAATCCTAGATAGGCAAGGGTATAAATATGCCAATGAAATAAGGTTTCACGGCGACGATAGTTGCGAATATGCTTCAAAAGAACTTGATTTGCTTAATTTTGCCGATATGCACACAAACGAAAAGGGTGAGTATGTAACTTTTGAAGAACGATTGCAAGATATCGCTGACAGGCGTGGAGTTAACTCCGATGCATACAAGTCGGCAAAGAATATTATCAATGGTTTGTTGCAAAAAGGCTATAAATAGCAATAGATTTTGGATGTCAAACAACAATAAAAAATTTTAAAAGGTGAACTGCAGAATGGTTAGATTTATTAAACCCAACTTTAAAAAGAGCAATCTTAACATTTCGGCGACAATGGCTGAATTTTTAGGCGCGCCAAATTCAAACCCAACTTTGCGTGTACTTAAAAGAGAACTTAACAAAAACTACAAAAATGTTGTTTTTATAATTTTTGATGGGCTTGGAATAAATCCAATTAAAATCAATTTAGAAAAAAATGCAATTCTTAGAAAAGGGATTGTGAAGACGCTTGTTTCGACATTTCCGTCAACAACAACTAATGCAACTACATCACTTGCAACCAATACATATCCGCTTCAACATGGCTGGTTGGGTTGGAGCTTAAACTTTTCTGAGATTCATCGTAACCTAGACATTTACATGGGAAAAGATTCGCAAACCGCAGAAAAGGTTGAATATAAAATGCCGCTAGCAGACAACACTGAATACTACTTTGATAAGGCGCGCACTGACTATCAGATCAACTCAATTTTTATGCCATATTGCAAGGTAAAAAACGCCGAACAAAACACATATGTTACTGACCATTTTCAGCTGTGTGCAAAGATAAAAGAAATTATTAATCGTCCTACAGAACAATTTGTCTACGCTTATTATGAAAATCCAGATCAGATAATGCATTTGCATGGCGTTTCGAGTGTTGAAGCAAAAAACAATATTCAAAGTATAAACGACCAAATCCAAAAACTATATGATGAGAGTCAAGATACTTTGTTTGTAATCACAGCAGACCATGGACAAATAGACATAACTGATTACATAGAATTTTACAGCGACAAAGTATTAAACGACATGTTGGTTTGTCCGGCTTATCTTGACGCGCGCGCTGTGGCATTTAGAGTTAAAGACGAATGCAAAAAAGATTTTGCAAAACAGTTTAAAGCAAAATACGGCAAGGATTTTATTTTGTTTAAGTCAAGCGACCTTATCAAGAAAGGCTATTTTGGTAAAAGTGGGGATAAAGGTTATTTGCTGGGAGACTACATTGCGATAGGCACTTACACAAACAAGCAGTTTTTATATAGCAAAAATTGCACGCGTTTTAAGGGACATCACACTTCACTTACAAAAGAAATGTTGGTTCCACTTATAATGCTTAAAAAACACTAAGCAATCATGCTAAGAACCTTTGCAAATTAAAAAGCCAGCGAGCTCATTAAGAAAAATCTTAGTGGGCTTTTTTTTCATGTAAAAATAAATACAAAGTTTTGCCGAATGTGCTATAATGAATTTGCGCAAAAAATTGGGCCATGAAATAATGATGGACAATTAATGTAAACAAAAAATAGATGAGAAATTGATTTTTGCGTGTTAAAGTTGTTAAAAGGAGCAGACATGAAAAGAGATTTAAAGAGAGAAGAAGAGTTAAGAAAAAATTTCAAGCAGTTTGTTTTTGACCTAGCAGACTATTACGAGATTAATCGCGAAACAGACATTCGAAATTCTGGCGACAGAATTTGCGATATGCTTTTTGATGAGTTGACTTGTGGCTATTATCAAAATCCTGACAAATATTTAAAGTTTTTTGATGCGCAATTTCAGCCAACACCGCTGGTGATTGAAGATATTCCAGTTAGAAGTTTATGCGAACACCACTTCTTGCCATTTTATGGAAAGGCTAAAATCGTAGTTAAATACAAAGAAGGGGCAAAGGTGCTGGGCTTGTCTAAATTTTTCAGAATCGTTGACAATTTCTCACGCAAATTTCAACTTCAAGAAAGGCTGACAAACGAAATTGCAGACTATCTTCTATCGCATTTAGACATTGAAGGTTGCATAGTAGAAATCAACTGCCAACACGATTGCGTTAAAGTGCGTGGCGTCAACAGCGAATCTGGGAACACAAAAACTGTTTGCGCGCGCGGATGCTATAAGGATACATTGCAAATTTAGTGGCAAAAAGTCGCAGCAAAATATAAGGGGTCAAACGATTTTGTTTGGCCTTTTTTATTGCGTTTTTTTGTTTAGCCACAGGCTTAACGTTTGACAAACGAAGTTAAAAAGAATATAATTAAAGTAAGAAAAGTAAGAAAAGTAAGACGAAATGCCAAGGAGGAAATATGGAAGGAAAAGACGGAAAATATATTTGGACAGCAAAAGTTAGCGACAAAGGGCAGATTGTAATTCCAAAGCAAGCGCGTGAGGTGTTTGACATAAAAGAAGGCGACACTCTCATTTTGTTTGGCGACAAAGAAAAGGGAATTGCGATTGCAAAATATGATGAATATCTTGCGTTTGCCGATGCAATATTTAAAGCAGGGAAGTAAAAAGTATGATTGAAATTCAAAACTTAACAAAAAAGTTTTCGAAGTTGACAGCCGTTGATAATGTTAATCTAAAAATCGAAGACGGAAAATGCTTTGCACTTTTGGGACTTAACGGTGCTGGGAAAACGACTCTTATAAGCATGCTTTCGACATCGTTAAAACCTTCGCAAGGAACAGCAAAGTTTGACGATTTAGATTTGATCAAAGACACTGGCAGCGTTCGAAAAATCATAAACATATCGCCGCAAGAAGTGGCAGTGGCCAAAAATTTGACTGTAAAAGAAAATTTAGATTTGATTGCTTCGCTTTATTCGTTGCAAGATAAAGAGCGCAAAATCGCTCAAATCATAAAAGAATTTGACCTTGAAGAAAAGCAAAATGTATTGTGTAAAAAGTTAAGCGGTGGGCAAAAGAGAAGACTGAGCATAGCGCTTGCAATCATATCGGAACCTAAGATTTTGTTTTTAGACGAGCCAACACTTGGACTGGATGTAAAAGCGCGAAATGTTCTTTGGGAAATAATTGAAAAGTTAAAATCAAACATGACGATAGTGCTAACTACGCATTATCTTGACGAAGTCGAAAAACTCGCCGACACGATTGCAATTATGAGCAAAGGCAAAATCAAGACTTGCGGAAGTTTGGATGAAATTTTAAAAAGCACCGAAAGCAAAAATTTAGAAGAAGCATTTTTAAAATTGACGGAGGAGGAAGCATGAAAAAATTATTCGCTCTTTCGAAACGTAACATAAAAGAAATGCTCCGCGATCCACTCAGTCTTGTGTTTTGCATAGCCTTTCCAGTTTTAATGCTTGTGATGATGCAAATTATTTTCAAGAACGTTGAATACATGCCCGAAAATTTTGAAATCAAAAACTATGCGGCGGGAATCTGTGTTTTTGGCTATGCGTTTACGGGACTTTTTGTCGCGCTACAAATCACTGGCGACAAATCAAATTCGTTTATCAAACGCATCAACATTTCGCCAATTTCACCAGTGACATATTTGCTGAGTTTTCTTGTTTCGGCACTGCCTGTCACATTTGTTCAGACGATATTGTTTTATGCGATCGCGCTGATCTTCGGCTTTCCATTTGACATCAATTTGCTTATCAGCATTTTCTATTTAATCCCATCGGCAGTGATGTATATTTCGTTTGGAATATTGGTCGGAAGCCTTTGCAAAAACGAAAAACAAACCGGTCCAATCACTTCAATTTTCATTTCGCTTGCAGGAATTTTCGGCGGCGTGTTTATGCCTCTTTCATCATTCAAAGGCGGCTTTGCTGAGTTTGTGAATTTGCTGCCTTTTGCGCATTCTGTCTCAATCGCAAGTCAGTTGCCACAACTCGGAGCGGCGTGCATTTATCCGCATATTCTATTTTTGATTGGATATATTGCCGTTGCATGGATTATTATTTTTGTAACAAGAAAAATTAAAAATTAACACTAAAACATTGAAAAATAATAAAAAAAGCAGCAAAAATGCTGCTTTTTTAATGTTTTAAGTTAAATTATAGCAATTCAACGTCATGTGCTTTGCAATCTTTAACTGTTGCTTCGTCCCAATAAGACGCTTGAACTTCGCCTATGTGTGCTCTTCCTAAAAGTAACTGACAAAGTCTGCTTTGGCCGATTCCGCCACCAATAGTAAGTGGAAGTTTGTCTTCTAAAATCATCTTGTGATAAGCATATTTCATGCGCTCTTGCTTGCCAGATTTTTCGATTTGTTTAACCAGCGAATCTTTGTCAACTCGGATGCCCATGCTTGAAATTTCAAGCGCCATATCAAGCACTTCGTGATAAAACATAAGGTCGCCATCAAGTGCCCAATCGTCATAATCCGGCGCACGCAAATCGTGTGGCTGACCATCTGAAAGAACGTCACCAATTTGCATGATAAACACTGTTTTGTATTTTTTGACGATTTCATATTCGCGTTGCTTTGGAGTAAGTGAAGGATAAAGATCCAGCAATTCTTGTGTGGTTATGAATTTCACATCTTCGCAAATGTCAACGCCGCTAAAGCCTTTTGCCTGCAAATATTTGCTTGTGTCGCAAACAGCCTTAACAATTTTTTTAACTGTTTTTTGCAAATAAGCAATCGTGCGGTCGCGCTTTAAAATAACTTTTTCCCAATCCCATTGGTCAACATAAATGGAGTGTGTTTCATCCATTTTGTCGTCACGGCGGATTGCGGTCATGTCGGTGTAAATGCCTTTGTGAGTGGCAATTTGATATTTCGCCAAAGCAAAGCGTTTCCACTTTGCAAGAGATTGAACAATTTCAAGTTCTTTCCCGTCTTTTAAAATGTCAAAGCAAACTTTTCTTTCAACTCCGCTTAAATCATCTTGGAGTCCCGACTCTTGTGTCACAAGAAGTGGGGCAGAGACGCGAGTTAAATCAAGGCGTTTTGCAAGTTCCTTTTCAAATTTGTCTTTAATAAGTTTTATATATTTTTGTTTTTCCATTACGCTAAGTTTTGCGTATTTATCTTTTATAATTTTCATTGTTTTTTCTCCTTAAATTTTTTTGATTTTTATTTTTTTTGTGTGTGAAAGCCTGTGCATTTAAGGATAAAAAACAAAGCATGATTTTTAACTTTTGCGTTTAATCCTTAAATGTAAAAAATTATTATTGTCTTCGCCCGCTACGGCATTTTTCTTTTTCATAGTAAAATTCTCCTTTTAATTTGGTATATAAAAAAGCACCTTCCTGAGTTTCAAGAAGGTGCTGATTTATTGATTTGGTTTAATTAAATAGCATCAAAAAGAAACCCACTGATTTCGTGTGTTTGAGTTGTTTGAATTGTTGCTATTTAAAATTCTAAACATTTTTGTCTCTCCTTTGACATTTTTATAATATGCCATAAAATTGTGTTTGTCAACTCTTTTTTTTAAAAATTTATGCGCAAAAAAACGCAATCGCCATTTTCTTTTAAAAAATAAGGGCACAAAACAATGCAACCGATTGCATTTTGCGGCCAACTTGTGCTATTATTTTTATGAGCAAAGAATATGCATTTAATTGCAGCTATTCACATTTCTTAACAATCAACAAAAAACTTAAGCTATAAAAGGAGAACCACATGAATCTTATCTTAACAAGCTGCTTAAATTTTTATCATAAAGATAATGATGGCAAAAAAATAGCACAAAATTTTGGTAATGAAAATGGTATAATGAATCTCATTAAAAAGTTAACACCAAAACATGACAATTTTGTTTTTGTCGCAAGTTCTGAATTCGGTTACAATGCGACAGATATTTATGCCAGTCTAACATTTGATTCTTTTAGGATTTCATTTCCTTTTAAAAATTACGTTGTTTTAGACGGAAGAACAAAAGATAAAACAAAAGAAATTATTGAAAATGCTGATTTAATCTTTTTATGTGGGGGACACGTTCCAACACAGAATAAATTTTTTCAAAACATCAATTTGAAAGAAATAATAAAAAACACAAAAGCATTGATTATTGGTCAAAGTGCAGGTTCGATGAACTCGGCCGATGTTGTGTATGCGCAGCCAGAGATTGAAGGAGAATCAGTCGATCCAACTTATAAAAGATATCTTAAAGGATTAGGATTGACTAAAATAAGCATTCTTCCTCATTTCGAGCAATGCATAGATGATGTCGTTGACGGCAAAAACATATTTAAAGAGATTTCTATACCAGACAGTAAAATAAGACCATTTATAGCCTATTCTGATGGCGCCTATATTTATGATGATGGAGTGCAGCAACTTATGTATGGCAAGGCATATTTGTTTGAAAATGGAAGTTATCATCTAATATCACAAGAAAATGCAGTAACAGACATTACACAACTTGTTAAAAACAAATTTTGCAAGAACAATTGCGATTTAATTAAAGAGTAAAACTCAAAGTTTTACTCTTTATGTAGCCGTAGCTTAGTAAGATAGAAATAATATGTAATAAAAATGCAGTTCTTTATTTACTTGTTTTTTCGTAAGTCTTGATTAAATTTTTGAAAGTATCAAAAATTTATCAATAGGTTTGTTTTAAATCTAGTTTTAAATTTTAAAAATTTTATATGTTCTCGTAGTTCAACGGATAGAACAAGAGCCTCCTAAGCTCTAGATGTGGTTTCGATTACCGCCGGGAACACCAAAACTAAAACAAAGGATAATGTATGGATAAGTATTTAATTTTATTTGATGTTGATGGAACGCTGACTCACCGCGGGGATCATGACGTGGCAAAAACAATTTTAGACAGCATTAAAATGGCAAAACAAAAAGGCCATATTGTTGCTATTTCGACGGGCAGGTCACTTAAAAATACGCTCGCGTTGCAAGGCAGTGAAGTGTTTGACTATATTGTTTGCCTTATGGGAACTGAAGTTTATGATGTCAAACAGAAAAGGGTTGTTTATCAATATCCAGAGCACATGAACAACGAATACATTAAGCCGCTTATTGAATATTTGATTTCAACTGGCAAAGAGTGGACGTACAAAGATTGCTATGGCGACAAAACCACTTATGACATCAGCAAATATGGCGGAAAATTTAACGCTGTGCAAGTTGACAGGGCTGAAATGGAAAACGACCTTAAAAACAACAACATTATGCAACTTCTTGCAGTTGAAGGGGCGATAACGCAAGACGTGATTGATAGATTTAAAGAACTTGACTTTATCAAGATGCCACCGGACTATTACGACATTTTAAAGAAAGGTCAAAACAAAGGCATTGCGATTGAATATTTCAAAAAATGCTATCCTGGATATAAAACCGTTGCAGTTGGCGACTCATTCAATGACATCGGAATGTTTGAAACCTGCGACATTTCGATAGCGATGGGAAACTCTGCTGACGCAATTAAAAATATGACAACTTATGTAACCAAACCTTTAGACGATGACGGCGTGCCATACGCACTCAAGCATATTTTAAAAATTTAAGGAGAGCAAAATGACAGATGAAGAACTTATGCGCTTGCCACCAAAGGACTTAACAGACATGGGGATATGTCCAACGTGTTTTGATAGGGCGCACGGCGGCAAATATTTTGGAGATCCGACCAATATTCGAACCTACCAAGACCGCGACATAGAATGCTTTTTCATTTTCAATCCACGCGCTGCTGGGCACATGGCAATCAGCACAATGACCCACTATCACGACATGAGCGAAGCGCCAGATGAATTGAATGAAAAGATTATAAGGTTTGCAAAGGCTTACATGAACATTTTAAAACAGGTTTATGGTTGTGAAAGAGTTTATCTTTGCACAATGAGCGACGGACCGATGAACCATTATCACATTCAACTGATTCCACGCTATTCAAACGAAAAACGAGGTTCAACCAACTTTGTAAAACCTCGTGGGAAATATGTGTTTGACGCAGAAAAGTTCAACATGGTTAAAAAACTTATCAGTGAGTATGCAAAAAACTCTGAAAAGTAAATTTTAAAACTAACAAAACAAAACTTTATAAGATCGCGATGACTTCGAGGTCTTTTTTTGTTAGGTTGCAATATATTTTGAAATTTCATTTCGGCGCGAGTAAGCAGTCGCAACCGCTTCTTGATGGGCCTCATCTACGCGTTTTGTGCCGTGAGTTTTGCTGAGCAGAAAATGTATGCACGTATGCCCATCCATTCCATTTCCGGAAATATAACCTTTGCCGTGAGGATAGCCGTTTATCGACGCGGCGACAAAATTACCTTCGCCAAGTTCCACCCAAACAGGTCGGCGCGCCCAACTCCATGTTCCGTTGTAAAGGCTCTTGAAAATTTCTGTGTTTTGGACATCGATTGGCTCGACGTCGGCGTGATTGTGCCCGCCGTTGCGATATACGAAATACGTTTTGCCGCTTTGAATGTCAATTACACGCGTTTTTTGATAGGTCTTGAACATCGTGTTGACGCTTTCAAACCAGTTTAAATTTGACACGCTTACGGGCGCATTTGGCGAGTAAATTTCGCTTTCGCCTTCGTGCGAATTGTTTATGTTGTAAACATCGCCAGCAGTGATGTTTGTATACTTTGAAACAACAGGATATGGAAAAAAACAGCACAGCGTGCCGCACACAACTAAAACGATAAAAACATAAAATGGGAAAAGTTTTTTCATTTATATGTATGTTCTGCTAAAAACAAAAATATATTTGTTTTAATGAAAAAAACTTTTTCGGCGATTATGATTATTATCGGGACAATCATTGGCTCGGGATTTGCAACGGGAAAAGAAGTTGCCGTTTATTTTTCACGCTTTGGCGCGGTGTCATATTTTTTGATTGCAATGACGGGAGCACTGTTTTTTGCAATCATATATTTTTTTCTTAGTCGCGGCTCGCACGCGTTTGAAAAGGTTTCGTCGTCAAAGTTTTTTCTGGCGCTGTGTGTGATTATTTCGCTTATTTTTACTTCGTCAATGTTTGCCGGAACTATCAACATTTTGCCGCAAAACATCTATCTTAAAATCGCATTTGGAATAGGGTTATGCCTAAGTTGTTTGGTGATTGCAAAGCGGGGAATGAAGTCGCTTGCGCTTGCAAACAACTTTTTAGTGCCGGCGCTTATTATATGCATGTTTGTTGTGCTTTCAAAGATAATTAGCCCTCCAACACTTAAAATTGGCAGTCAAAACGCATTTTTAGGGCTATTTTTTGCAATTTTGTATTGTTTGCTCAATTTTTCAACAAGTGGAATCGTGTTTGCAAAACTTGGCGACAACATGACTAAAAAGCAAAAAGTGTGGGCTAGTTTAATTTCCAGCCTCACACTTTGTGCATTTTTAATGTTGACGAATAACGCGCTTTTGTCACACCCTTCAAGTATATCGCAAGAGATGCCCCTTGTCTTTTTGTCGAGTGGTGCAAGCTCGCATTTTATAAAGTTTGTAGTTTTTTCGGGTTGCGTTACCACGCTTTTTTCTTTGGTGGTCGCGACTTCACTTAGCCTTGAAAAATTGCATTTCCCAAAATTTTGGTGCGGATTTATCGCGGTGGTTTTGCCATCGCTGACATCAATTTTTGGCTTCGGAAGAATCGTGAGTTTTCTTTATCCCTTAGCAAGCGTTGTGGGAATATTTGTTTTTGTCGGGCTTGTTTTTTCTGCCCAAAAATCCGGTTAGCGGTTGTGCCATTTTTCGATTAAACACACCACCATATACATCAGCGCTGCAAGAACGCACAGTATTACAGTGCTGGTCATAACCAAATCAATTTTGAAAATTTGGCTGCCATACACAATTAAATATCCCAGTCCTGCGCTGCTGGAAAGATATTCGCCCATGATAGTGCCGACCCAACTCATGCCCACGTTTATTTTGAGCACTGAGATAAATTCAGCCGTAGCATTGGGGAGAATTAGTTTCCAAAAAATTTGGAATTTGTTTGCGTGCATAGATTTCATCAGTTGAATTTTGTCAGCATCGCATGAGTTGAAAGCATTAAGCATAGTTATTGTGGTCAGGATTATACATATAAGCACACACATAACAATTATCGCACTCATTCCTGCGCCGACCCAAAGGATAATTATAGGTCCAAGCGCGATTTTTGGAAGAGAGTTTAACACCACAATATAAGGCTCTAAAATGCGTCTCAGCCTTTTGTTCCACCACAATAAAACTGCAACCAGTGTGCCGCCTATGGTGGCGACTATAAAGCCGACTATTGTTTCCAGCAGAGTTATTCCGATATGCTTCCAGATGACCCCGCTGCCGACAAGTTCGGCAAACATGTTGCATATTCTTGATGGGCTGCTGACGAAAAATGGGTCGATGACCTTTGTCGCTGCCAACAATTCCCAAAGTCCGATAAACAAAACTAAAATAGCAATCTGAAACAGCAAAACAAATATTTTATCGTTGCGAAGGCGTTTTAAATACTTGCTATGCGCTTTTGAGTAAGGGGCGTGAGCATTAGGTGTGATTTTCTTTTTCATTTGTAAGTTTTTTCCAAATAAGGTCGAAAAGGGCTCCAAAAGTTGGATCTTCACGCCTTGCAAGTGGAGTTTCTCCATTTAGTTTTAGTTTTTGAACATGTTTGACAGAGGCTGGTCTCGATGAAAGAACGATAACTTTGTCAGACATCGAAATTGCTTCTGAAATGTCATGCGTCACAAGTATGGCAGTTTTTTTCTCGCTTTTGATGATGCTGTGAACATCGTCGCAAACTTTTAACCTTGTTTGAAAGTCAAGTGCGGAAAAAGGTTCGTCAAGCAGCAGCAAACTTGGCTCCATAACAAGCGTTCGAATAAGTGCCACTCTTTGGCGCATGCCTCCGCTCAGTGAACGGGGTTTAGAAGAGATAAAGTCGTAGAGGTCATATTTTTTTAGCAGTTGTTTTGCAAACTCGCGCTTTTCGTCAGCATTTTTAGGTTTTGAAAGTTCTATTCCGAGTGTGACGTTTTGCCAAATGGTTCGCCATTCAAAAAGATGATCTTTTTGAAACATATATCCAATTCGGTCATCGTTTTTTTGAATAGGTTTGTCTGCCAGTAAAATTTCACCAGAACTTTTTTCAAGCAGACCTGCAATCAACGACAAAATAGTAGTTTTCCCGCAACCACTTGGACCTACAATCGAGGCAAACTCTTCGTTTTCCACCATAAAAGAAAGGTCTTTCAAAGCCTGAATTTCCTCTTTTACAGTCTGATAACAAAAGTTTACATTTTTAAATTCTAGCATTGCGTCCATAAAATTGCCTCTACATTATCATTCTACTCCCGCAAAAAAATTGTGTGATTAAAAAGTGGCACTGATGTTTGAAATCCAACTTTTTTGCGTTTACAATGAAACCGAATTTGCAAAGGAGGAGCAGGATTTTGGACGAAATTGATCATGAAAAAATCAAAAACGCGCTTTTAAAAAAGGCGCTTGGCGGTGTTTCAAGTGAGCAAGTGTGCGAATACAGCATTGACGAAAACGGCGAGCCTGTTTTGTCAAAGAAGAAAGTTACAAAAAAGCACATCTCGCCCGACCTTGCCGCGCTCAAACTGCTGCTTGAAGAATTTAGCCATGATTTCGATGTCGAAAAAATGACAGATTCTCAGTTGCGAGCAGAACGCAGCCGCCTGTTGCAATTATTAAAAGAGGAGGAAGAAGATGCAGATAGAGAAATGCACGAGGATGACGAAATGTGACTTTTTAGGTTGCAACAACCTTGCTGATTATTGTTTCAGCACAAAGGGCGTGTTGCGCAGAGAACTGGCATTTTGCAAAGATTGCTTAAAAGGCATGTATGAAGAAATTGGCAAAATTCAAGTTCCTAAAGCCACCAACTCGCCATTCAAATTAAGATCAAGGATAAGGAAGGACAGATATGAAGAAGACAATTAAAAACGAACAAATAGTAAAAGAAGTCAAAGACGATTTTGCGGCAAGACAAATGGCGCGCAAACCATTTGAGTCGCAGTGGCTTATGAACATGAACTTTTATATGGGCAATCAATTTTGCGACATCGGCTATGGCGGAAACGTTGAAGAAGTTGACAAACAATTTTTCTGGCAAGAGCGTGAAATTTTCAACCACATTTCGCCGCTTGTTGATGTTAGACTTGCAAAATTAGGAAAAATAAAGCCAAAAACAACAGTTTTGCCAGCAACAAATGACGAAAAAGACATAAGCGCGGCAAAAGTATCAAAAAAGATTATTGAAAGTGTAACAAGCAAACTTGATTTAAACCACAAAATCATCGAAGCGTTGCAGTGGAGCGAAATTTGCGGAACAAGTTTTTACAAAGTGACTTGGAATCCGAATGCGGGTCAAATAATCGCACAAGATGCCGACGGAAAACCAGTTCGCAGTGGTGAAGTGGACATCTCAGTTTGCTCGCCATTCGAAATTTATCCCGACTCGTTTACTTGCGAAACTCTCGACAGTTGCCAAAGCATAATTCATGCACGTGCGGTCGACGCTAAAAAAGTTGCCAGCGATTATGGCTTGCAAGTAGAAGGCGAAAATTTAAGCATATATTCGCTTGATTCAACAACAGTCGGATTTGGCGGACTTGGCTATTCGTCAGCAGCGCCAAAAATCAGCAAAGGCATCAAACAAAACAGTGTGCTTGTGCTTGAAAGATACGAGCGCCCAACCGAAGATTATCCTTTCGGCAGACTTACAATAGTTGTCGGCGACAATCTTGTTTACGACGGCGAACTGCCTTATAAACTTGGCAGCGATTACGAACGCGATTTTCCATTTGTTAAACAAACTTCGCTCAATCAAGTTGGCTCTTTTTGGGGAGTCAGTGTAATCGACAGATTGATTCCAATTCAACGCGCATTCAACTCGGTTAAAAATCGCAAGCACGAATTTATGAACCGACTCACAATGGGCGTGCTTAAAGTTGAAGACGGCTCGGTCGACATCGAAAACCTTGAAGATGAAGGAGTTTGCCCAGGCAAGATTTTAGTTTATCGTCAAGGCTCAACAGCGCCTGAATTTTTAGAGGGCGACAATGTTTCATCAAGTTTTAGCGACGAAGAAGAAAAGTTGCTTGCCGAATTTAGAAGCATAAGCGGCGTAAAAGATTTTGACTATGACTATGCTTCATCAAATGTTTCAGGTGTGACACTTCAACTCATGCTCGAACAAGACGAGTTAAGACTCAACAACACAGCCGAAAACATGAAACGTTGTGTTCGCAAAATTGCACAGGACGTGCTTAGACTTTACAAGCAGTTTGCGCTTATTCCACGCCTTGCAAGAATAGTGGGTGACAACGGCGAAATTGAACTTTTCTATTTCAATTCAAACGACATTTCAAGTGACGATATTTCACTTGAAGCGACAGCCGAACTTGGCGAAAGCATAACTCAACGCCGTCAAATGGTGTTTGACCTTATAAATGCCGGACTTCTTAACGACAACGGCAACGAAATGAGCGATAAGATGAAAGTTAAAGCACTTGAACTTCTTGGACTCGGCGTCTGGGAAAACGCGCAAGACACAAACGAATTGCACATCAAAAAAGCGGACAGCGAAAACGTTAAGTTGCTTGGTGGCAAAAGTGTAGAACCAAGTCAAATCGACGACCATGCGCTTCACATCGACCGTCATATCGCGTTTATGCTTAATGGCGATTATGAAAAGAAACTTGCAGTTCGTCCTGAACTTGAAAGCATCTTTTTGGCACATATAAACAAACACAAAAGCATGCTTAAAGAGCAGCAATAAAAATTTAGGAGAAAAATTATGGAAGAAGAAATCAAAGAGGAACAACCAGTCATAGAACAGGCAAATGTTTCAGACGAGACGAGTGATAAGAGTGCCGCTAGTTTGACAGGCTCCTCACAAGAAAAAGGCTTTGGAAAGTTTAAGTCGGCGGAGGCGCTCTTAGAGGCCTATAAGGCGCTTGAAGCGGAATTTACAAGAAAAAGCCAACAACTAAGCGAACTTGAGAAAGAAAAAGCGGAAGCAGCAACCGTCAACGAACAAAAAGTCGAAGACGAACTGAACACGTTCCTTTCAAAAAACAGCGATGCAAAGCCATATGCCGACCAGCTTAAAGCAAAAAGTTTGGCAGAAGGCGGGAGAGTTGATTTTGACAATATTTATGCCGGAGTTATGGTTGAAAACCTTGCATCTGGCGGGTCAAAACTCGACAATCCGATTGTAAAAAAGTATGTCGTTCAAGACGACGAACTTAGAAATTATGTAATAGAAACTTACATGCAAAACCTTAAACAAAATCAACCACCATATCTCATCAGTGGCGACAAAGGCGAAAAAGTGACCGGTCAAAAGCCGGCCACTCCAATGTCGCTGAAAGACGCAAAGAGAATGGTTGAGGAAATGTTTAGTTAATTTAGGAGGAAAAAATGGTTACATTAACAAACGTAGAAAATGCTCTTAAAGACGTTTATCTTGGAGTTGTTGCAAACCAACTTAACGTTTCAACAAACCCACTTCTTGCAAAAATCAAACGCACAACAAAAGACGTTTGGGGCAAAGAAATCGTAAAAATGGCACCTTATGGACTTAACGGTGGCGTAGGCGCTGGTGGCGAAACATCAATGCTTCCAGGGGCATTTGGAAATAAATACGCTCAATTTAGAGCAACACTTAAAAACCTTTATGGTAAAATCGAAATTTCAGACAAAGCAGTGCGCAGCACAGCAAACAACATGGGCGCTTTTGTAAATCTTTTACAAGACGAAATGGAAGGCCTTTTGAAGGCAAGCTCTTTCAACCTTGGCAGAATGCTTTATGGCGACGGAACAGGCAAGTTGGGAACTGCACTTTACACAGAATCTGACGGCGGAAATATCGTCTGCGACAAAGTAAACAACCTTGTTGAAGGAATGGTTATTGACATGGTCAACCAAACAACCGGACTTGCAGATTATTCTAGATGCAGAGTTACATATGTAGACAGAGTAAACAAAAAAATCCGCGTAGACAAAATGAACATCAGAGTTTTGGAATCTAAACCTTATGGAATGTATGTCCAAGGCTCATACAACAACGAAATCACAGGAATTGGAGCACTTTTCAATGGCTCTACAACACTTTATGGGCTTACAAGAGCCGACTATTTGTGGCTTAACCCATACAAGTCAACCGAAGAAAAAGAAGTTTCTGACAATATGATTCAAACAGCGATTGACTTCCTTGATGAAAATGCAGATTCAAAAGTAAACTACATTTCTTGCTCAAGCAAAGTTAGACGCGCTTATCAACAATACATGAACGCTTACAAATCAAACATCGAAATCGTTGATTTAGGTGAAGGCTTCAAAGCAATTTCTTACAATGGAATTCCAATGTTTGCCGACAGATTTGTTGACGAAGACACAATGTATTTGTTAAACACAAACGACTTTACAATGCACGAACTTTGCGACTGGCAATGGATTGAAGGTGACAGCGGTCACATTCTTAAACAAAACGCAAGCTATCCAACATACTCTGCAACTCTTGTTAAGTATGCTGAACTTATCTGCGACAGACCAAATGGACAAGCAAAGATTTCAGGCATCAAATCAACAATCACAAATCCATTAAACCTTACCGCAAATGTTACCTGTGAATGCAACTGCGCAAGCAGCTCAACAACAACAGACACACAAGATCCAAGCGGAAGCGACGGAGAATAAGATTTAAGAGGCACATTGATGCCTCTTAATTTTTAGGAGAAAAAATGAAAAACCAAATTTTGCTCGAAAACGACCCATATTACATTTCATCACGAATAAAAGAGGTTGATGAGAGTTACTTTATAGTCTATTCCAAAAAGCGTAACGTTTTTGAATTGCATTCGTCACGCCAACTTTTTTCGACATATGCGCTTACAATTCCATACGATCAACTTGACGAGCGCACAATTTTTTTAGCGCGCAAAACGCGCCGCGAAAACGCAGATGAACTTATAAGGAAGATGGACGAAGATAACGCTCGCCTTGAAAACAAGATGAGAAACAACGCGTTAGAGCAAATAAAAGAGGTGAAAAATGAAATTAAATGACGCAATCAAACTCAGTTGTGATTTTTTAGATTTAGAGCAACTTAAATCCAAAATCGGAGCGCAAGAGGTTGACGACGAATCATCAAAACAGTTGAATAAATTGCTTTGCTGCGCCAACCTTGCATATGAAGAAATCGTCACTGAATATCTTCCAATTTTGCATACAGAAACGCTTGATGTGACAAACGGGCAAATCTCATTTGGCTTGCTTGCAAAGCCAATTTGTGGGATTATTTCAGTTCAAGACGAAAACGGAAGTGACATAAAATATTCGCTCTCAGCCGACCACATTTCGTTGTCGGCACAGAAAGCGACAATCACTTATCAAACAATTCCAAGCGCCCTTGCTTACGGCGCCGAAGTCAGCGTGCTTTTCCCGGAAAGATTGCTTGCTTATGGAATTGCGCGTGAATATCTCTTTTTGCAAGACAAGTCCGACGAAGCGTTGATATTTGAAAAACGCTTTAAAGACGGGCTTACAAGTTTTGTTCGCAAAAAAAGCGCATTGATTTTGCCAAGAAGAAGATGGCACGCATAGGGAGGGGAAAATGTTCAACAGAAAAACTCTTCCAACAAGATCGGGAAAACTCCAAACCGCGCAAATCGACGATTACAACGAAATCGAACAACTCAGTTACAACGTCAGAGTGACCGAAAACGGCATCGAAGACGGCTATGGTTTTGAAAGATTGACCCTTCCGACATCGGCGCTTTCGCCCGAGCAAACCTTTTCGTTAAACGCCACCCAAATTTATGGATTATGGCAGTTTAAGTGGTTTGACAACACCGCAAACGTTGATAAATATTACATTTATTACATGAACGAAAACAGACAAATAAAATACATCAACATCTTGTCAAAAAAGACGATTTATGTGACAAACATAACTCTGAATTCTTACACGCCTTCGTGCGCGACTTTTAGAATCAATGATGACAATGACATGATATTTTTCTCTTCCGAAACCGACCAAACTATCGGCCACGGCGGAAGCGGAAAGCAGGTTTTTGAAAACATTCCGAAGTTTATTTCGGGTTGCTGGCATGGCCCATATCTGTTTTTAGTGACAACTGGCGCGGCAAACAAACTTATTTACAGCCGTTCAAAAATCGACATTTGGAACGACGACAACACCGAAGAAGTTGTGATTCCCGATGTGCGCGGTGGCATGAAAAAGGTCATATCAGTCAACGACAATTTGTATCTGTTTTATGAATATGGAATCGTTAAACTTTCGCTTTATTCGACTGATGCAAAAGTTGCTTACAGCCACATATTCAATTCGTCGGCATACATCTATCCAAACACGATTGCAAAATGCGGCAACAGCATTTATTTTCTGACTTCCGAAGGAATTTTCTCTCTCGAAGGCGGACAAGTTAAAAAACTTGCCGCGCAGTCAGAATATATTTGCGAGTCCAACTCAAAAGCGTGCGGAGAATGCTATGACGACAAATACTTTTTGGCGTGCAAATGCAACTTTGCAGACGGCAAAACGATAGGCGAAGAAAACACTTCAAACCATCAAAACAACGCGCTTGTTGTTCTTGATTTAAAAACGCAAAAGTTTTCATACACGCGCGGAATTGATATTGTGAGTTTGCTTGATATCAAAACTCCACAAGTGCAAAAACTTTGCGCCATTTTCCGCGGCAACAGCAAATCGCTGATTGGCCAACTTACAACCGACGGCAAATTCTTTGGCGAGCAACTTCCAAAATGCTGGCAAAGCAAGCCGCTCGATTTTGGCTCGCTTGACGAAAAAGAGATTGTTGAAATCGGTTTCAAAAGTGGCGCAGTTGGAGATATGAGCATATCTTCTTTTGACCGGACAAAATCGCTTGCGCTGTCAAATGGGCAGTCACAGCCGGTCAAATGCAAAGCAAAAGTGCTTGGCGAAGTTTTCACTTTGTCTTTTAGTTCTTCATCAAGTTTAAAAATATCTTATCCAAAAATAAAGGTTAAGCATTTTGAATGAAAATTACAGACCTAAACTATTCGTTGTTTTTGAAGCGGCAGGCTATGAAAGGAGAAAGGGCAGAAATGAAGAAATTATTGCAAGTTTGCGATAATGGTGGTGAAGGAAAGATAAAATGGAACTCTGGCAAGAAATAATAAGCGTGATAATCAGCAACGGCATATTTGCCATATTGTTTGTTTATCTGTTTTATTATCAACTTAGAGACAGCAAACGACGTGAAGAAAAATATCAAAAGACAATCGAACAACTTTCTGAGCACCTTGGTGTGATTGAGCAAATCAAAGAAGACGTTGAATATTTAAAAGACGTTGTTACACCTAAAAGGAGAAGAAAAGATGAAGTTCACGACCAAACTCAAACAAATGATTAAATCTTACAGTTTTTGGACGACGCTTGCAGGTTCACTTGCACTTGTTGCCAGCGCAATAGGCAAAGCGTTCAGCATAAAAGTTGAAGAAAAAATCATAATCGATATAGTCATGGCAATCGCTGGCGTGCTTGTCGCAGTGGGCGTTGTTACAATGCCATCTGATAAAAGCAAAACCGACGAAAAAGAAGATGCTTCGAAAGAAGAAATCGTAAAAGATGACGCGTCAAAACAAGGCGAAGAAAAGTTAATCGAAGCGGCCGACCAAATCCAAGCCGAGATTTCCCAAAAAGAAGAAATCAGTCAAGAGCAGGCAAAAGAAGAATCCCCAAAGCCTGTTTCTGACTCTAGCCATGATAAAGACGAAAAATAAAGAAAAGAGGGCACAAACGCCCTCTTTTTTTATTGAATGTTGACAAAAGAGGCAAATTATGATAAAATAAAAAAGTAGGAGAGAGAAATGGAAGAAAATAAGAAAACAATGGCAGAAACCTTTCTTTATGAAGATGTAAAAATAAATAAAGACTTTGTCAGCAAAGTTCTTGATGTAACGATGCCAGATAAATTTGGCGCAAGCACGGTTCTTTTTAAAGACGGAAGCACTTGCACAGCACATTGGAAAACTTTTTTCATTGCAAACAAGCCAATGGCGCCTATATTCCGATTTGACCAACATGTCATTCAAGACGTTCAAGGCGACTGCTCATTGATTAACCTTCCACTTTTTAAAATAATTCTTGCTTATGGTATAGCATTGCCAAATAAATTAATATCAGCAGCATTTGACCAGGATATAATAGCCGATGGTGACCTTGCTACAATATACACGCTCAACAAGGCGTGCGACGCAGTCGATAAATACTACGAACACAAAAACACTCCACCTCAAATTTAATAAATAAAACGGCCACGAAATGTGGTCGTTTTTTGTTATCTTATTCGATATTTTTGTATAGAAAGAAAAAAAATCGGGGAGCCCGATTTTAGTTTTGGTTTGATTTGATTGCGTCAAGTTCTTTAGCGAATCTTGATTTCTTTCTTGCAGCGCAATTTGCATGAATAACTCCATCTGCAACGGCTGAGTCAAGAACAGATGTCACTTCACTGTATGCCTTTTCACTGAGAGCAATATCTTTTGATGCTACTGCTGCTTGGAATTTTTTAGCATAAGTTGAAATCTTAGATTTTACTGCTTTATTCTTAGCACGCTTTTTTTCAATCACCAAAATTCTCTTCTTCGCTGATTTGATGTTTGCCATGTTTCTCTCCTTTTGAAGTGTCTAGGGTAGTATAGCATAATAAAAATGAATTTGCAAGTGAAAATAAATAAAATTTTGCAATCGACGCAAAATAATTGCATGATAGATTTAATTGACGAATGTTCAACCGATTTAAGCGAACTTGGTTACAGCCAAACTTCGACGGGAAAATACGGGCTTCTTATAGGCAAAGTTGATGTAGAAACTGACGAAAAAGCAGAGCTTACAGGCTTTGACAAGGGCAGTTATATGATTTTTAATTGCCCGCTTTTGCACAAAGTCGGAGATGAGTGCATCAGTTATGTTTCAAGCGAAGTCGAAAAGGGGTTAAAGTGGCTTTTTAAAAAGCATCATCTTGGCAAAAGGTCGCGCATTTTAATAGTGGGGCTCGGCAATCCGCAAATCTTGGCAGATGCGCTTGGCAATAAGGTTCTTGCGCAAATCGAACTTGATGTTTTCAGACGCGCAAGCCGCGTATTTAAATTTGAACCTAACATTTTTATAAACACAGGCATCAACTCTTTTGACGCCGTGCATATGCTTTCGCTTTGGCTCGACGTCGACGCTGTGGTCGTGTTTGATTCGCTTGGCACAAATTCGTTTTCAAGACTGACTCATTCTGTGCAAATAAATGATGCTGGCATGACTCCGGCAAGCGCGGTCAACAACTTAGGCCGAAAAATAAGCGAATTTTCGCTCGGCGTTCCGTGCATTTCAGTCGGCGTTCCAACAATGCTGATAACCGACAAATTTTCAAAAAAGCAGGCGATTTTGACGCCAAAGGATATCCATGTCGAACTTGACAATTTGGCGAGATTGCTTTCGCAAGCGATTTCGTTTATTTTATAGCAATTTCGCTTGCAACAATCATATATTTAAAATGTGAAAAAAGTAGCAGTAATCGACAGCGGCAGTGGCGGTGTAAACGTGCTTAAATACTTGTTTAAAAACGTTCAAGGTTGCCAGTTTTTATATCTAGCCGACGACAAAAATTCGCCATATGGTGAAAAAAGCAAGAAGCAACTAAAAAAGATAGGCGAAGATCTCGTCATCTTTTTGCAGTCTTTTTTTAATCCAGACATTATCATCATCGCGTGCAACACTTTGACCAGCACGGCAATTGAGCACTTGCGAAAAACATTTCCAGACATAGTTTTTATCGGTTGCGAGCCTGCGATAAAGCCTGCCTGCGAAAAATACGACCAAACGGACGTGCTCTTGCTTGCAACGCCTGCAACGATAAAGCACAATCATTTAATTGGCTTATATCCACAAGTGCGCACACTTGCAATTAAAAATTTGCCAAAACTAATCGACGAAAATTTGTTTGAACTTGATTGTTTGCAACCACTTATAAACCAGCAGTTGCAACCTTTCGAGCCAAAGGCAATCGTGCTTGGCTGCACGCACTTTGAAGCGATTAGAAGCCAAATTTTGCGCGCTCAAAACGTCGAATTGTTTTCAAGTTGCGAGGGCATAGCAAAAAGGCTTCGACAGTATTTAGACGAAACAGAAAAATCAAACGAAGTCAGTTTTATGTGCACGCAAGAGATGTCGCCCGCAAAATATTATCACTATTTTAATTCTTGAATCATATTTTGATAAATTTCAATCAGTTCAATTCCGTGATAGTTTAAATCGCTTTCGCTGGTTTTTGTCAGCATAAGACATTCAAGTTCGTCGGCCAAATATTCGCCTAGCGCTGTAAGTTTTGCCGAAGCATTTTCAAAGGTTTCGGCGTATTTTTTTTGCAACGAAGCCGTTTTGTCGCACAATTTTTGCAGTTTTTCATTAACATCGTCAAGGCTGTAAACCTTTGTAGAAAAGCCTACGCTTATGTCAGAAAGCGACTTGAAAGCCGCGAAAAAACTGTTCAGCGCTTCGCTCAGTAAATTGCGATTTTCTGCCGATAAGTCTTCTTCTATGAAAATTTTTGGAAATGAAAGTTGCAAAATTTCGCTTTGCGTTCCGCCTTTTTTCAAATGCTCAGCAAACAGCGTCGCATCGTTTTTGTTTGCATAAGCGGAATGAACAGCATAATAATAGTCGCCATGCTTAAATATATAGCCCGCATTTCCAGCGTCAACAAAATCGCCAGCAATGACTTCGACTTCGTGGCTGTTTTGCGATTTGTTTAAACAAACCAAAAAGCATTCTTC
This sequence comes from Eggerthellaceae bacterium, assembly GCA_963602685.1. Lineage (GTDB taxonomy): Bacteria > Bacillota > Clostridia > Christensenellales > UBA1242 > Caccovivens. The sequence goes on from CAVCJG010000002.1 coordinate 81,404, forward strand.
CGCCATGGCATAAACGCCGCCGCCATTAAAAGATGCCGAGCCTATAAAAAGCGACGAACTAAAAAAGTTGGCAATGCATCCGGCAGCCAAAACGACGGCCAGCGCCAAAACGATCAAAACAATTTTAAAACCCTTTTTCATAGTTTTAATTTATGACCAAATCCGACAAACTATGTGCAGTTTGTGGCACTTTCGCTTTACAAAAAGGCAGAGTAATAGTAAAATATATTTGACCAAAGGAGGAGAGTATGAAAATTAAACCGATACTTGATAGGGTCGTTTTATTACCTAAAAAAAGTGAAGAAAAAAAAGGTGGAATTTTGATTCCATCAGTAGCGCAAGAAAAATCTCAAGTCGCAACTGTTATGGCTGTTGGTGACGGCATGACAGCTGACGGCAAAGAAGTTAAAATGTTGGTAAAAGCGGGAGACACCGTGCTTTTTTCAAAGTATGCAGGCGTCGAAGTTGAGTCGGACGGCAAGACATATGTAATTGTTCGTCAAGCCGACATTTTGGCAGTAATAGATTAGGAGGAAATATGGCAAAACTTATCAAACACGGAGCCGAAGCACGTGCCAGCCTTGAAAACGGCGTAAACACACTTGCTGACGCAGTTAAAATTACATTAGGTCCCAAAGGCAGAAATGTTGTTCTTGGCAAAAAATATGCTTCGCCACTCATCACAAACGACGGAGTGACAATTGCAAAAGAAATCGAACTTTCTGATCCGTTTGAAAACCTTGGCGCCGAACTTGTCAAAGAAGTTTCGGTTAAAACAAACGACGTTGCTGGCGATGGCACAACCACAGCCGCAGTGCTTGCTCAAGCAATCGTAAATGAAGGTATGCGCAACTTTGCAGCGGGCGCAAATCCTGTGATTTTGAAAAAAGGAATTTTCAAAGCAGTAGACACAGCGGTCGAAGGTCTTAAAAAACTTTCAAAGCCAGTTGACGGCAAAGGCGACATAGCAAAGGTTGCATCAATCTCAGCGGGCGACGAACAAGTCGGCCAGCTTATCGCAGACGCGATGGAAAAGGTTGGCAGAGACGGAGTGATTACAGTTGAAGAATCACAAACTATGCACACCGAACTTTCAGTCGTTGAAGGAATGCAGTTTGATCGCGGCTATTTTTCACCTTATATGTCGACCAATCCTGACAAAATGACGGCCGAACTTGACAACCCTTATATTTTGATTACAGACAAAAAAATCAGCCAAATTGCGGAAATTTTGCCAATTTTAGAACAAATTGTAAAGCAAAACGCTAAATTATTGATTATTGCGGACGAAGTTGAAGGCGAAGCACTTACAACAATCATCTTAAACAAACTTCGCGGAACATTTACTTGTGTGGCAGTTAAAGCTCCAAGTTTTGGCGACAAACGCAAAGCGTTGCTTGAAGATATAGCAATTCTCACGGGCGGAAAAGTGCTTTCTGAAGAACTGGGAATCGACTTTAAACAAGTCGGCCTTGATATGCTTGGCCGCGCAAGAAGCGTTAAAGTTGACAAAGATACAACAACTATTGTTGAAGGTGCGGGCGATCCAAAATCAATAGAAGAGCGCGTGAAATTTATAAGAGGTATGCTTGCAAAAGAAACAAGCGACTATGAAAAAGAAAAACTCGCAGACCGTCTTGCAAAACTTGCTGGCGGCGTTGCAGTAATCAAAGTTGGCGCGCCAACCGAAGTTGAAATGAAAGAGAAAAAACTTCGCATCGAAGACGCACTTTCTGCAACCAAAGCGGCAAGCGAAGAAGGCGTTGTTCCAGGCGGCGGCGTAGCGCTTTTAAAGGTTAAGCCAGACGTTGAAAACCTTGTAGCAAAACTTACAGGCGACGAAAAAACGGGCGCTGCAATCATCGTTAAAGCCCTTGAAGCGCCAATCCGTCAAATCGCGAAAAACTCAGGAGTCGACGGCGGCGTAGTTGCAAACAACGTGCTTGCAAATCTCGATAAAAAAGCGTACGGATATGACGCACTTACAAACAAATATGTCGACATGATTGCAAGTGGCATAATCGACCCAACCAAAGTTACTCGTTCAGCGCTTCAAAATGCAGCGTCAGTGGCGGGAACGCTTTTGACAACCGAAGTGCTTGTGGTTGAAACCGACGACAGCAACGAAAACAAAAACACAAACATGGATTACTAAGAAAATGTTTAATCTCTCCCTGTGATGGCAATAACAACGCAGGGAGATTTTTTATGAAAAAATTAAAATATTTGTTGTTGCCGCTTTTTGTTTTGTGCCTAATTTTTGCCGGGTGCGAAACAAACAATCAGTTGCGAGTCGCTTCCATTTCAAACATCACAGCGGCGGGCAGTGAAGATTTTGCAATTAGAATCAATTATCAAGAAGACGAAAGACTTGAAAACAAAGAATTTGACGTGCAAGTCAAATGTGACGCCAGCGATGTAAAACTGACGTTTTGGAAGGAAAATGAACAAAAGGTCACATCAAATATAACTGTAAAAGAAAGATGGGTTTCGCTGACAAGCCTAAAAGCCGATTCGGCGGGACTAAGCGGGCAGGAAACTTTTAAAAAACTTAAAGATGCGGTTGATGAAAGTTATATTTTCAATGTATCAAAATCTTGCAAACTTATTTTTAGAGTTGTCGCGGGCGAAGCGACCGAAAACTCGGCAAAAACGGGTCAGATTTTGGCAAATTTTGAACCTGTAAGCGATGATTTTGTGCTTGAGTGCAAACTAAAATAAAAGCGTCATGTAAAAACGCTTTTATTTTTTTGTAAATTGTAGTAAAATCTCTTGTAGGAGTTAAAAATGCTTTTAATCAAACATCTTTATCACAAATACACAAGAGAGTTTTATGCACTTTATGATGTAAATATGGAAGTTGCAGACGGTGAGCGCGTGGCTCTTGTCGGCGCTGATGACAGCGGCAAAACCAGTCTTTTGCGCATAATTTCAAAACTTGAAAAACCAAGCAAAGGCGAAGTATATCTCAAAGACCGCCCACTTAAAAAGGTGAATTTCCGTTCAGACATCAGTGCGGGCTATGTTCCAGCAACGCCAGTATTTTTAGAAAACAAAACGGTTTATGAAAACCTGAAATTTATCTTGTCAGAGCGCAAAATCAGCCCTATGGAAATTGAAAGCAAAATCAACGAAGCAATCATCGACTTTTCGCTTGAAAAAATCAAAGATGAAAAAATCAGCAATTTGACCGTAGAAGAAAAATACATTCTTTCGCTCATTCGTTTGACATTCAGAAAACTCGACTTTTTAATGGTCGACAACATTTTCGAACATCTTTCAGAGTTTTACATTGAAATCATCGAAGAACTTATCGACCGCTTAGTAGGGCCAAACACAACGCTGCTTTTGGCAACAACAGACGAAAAAATTGCAGACAGATTCTGCAAACGTAAAATATATTTTAAATCGGGCTCAATCGTTTCGCCAAACGAGTATGCCGAATAAATTTAGTCGTTAGGAAATTGCTTTTCGCCAACATCTTCTGTTGGCGTTTTTTTATTCGAAAAATTTGCCAGCGCGCTTAAAATCGGATTTCCGCCGTCGCCGCCGAGAGATTTAAACAAATCTTGCATATTTGAATTTCCGCCGCTCATTGTTTTTAATAAAAGCGGCAAAATCAAATTTCCGATTCCGCCTGAAAAGTTGGATTGCAAACCCATTGGCTGCTGGCAAGAAGGGCATGACGTTGATTTGCCCATGCAGTCATTTTGACCTTGAAAAAATTGCGAGCTGTTTTGCTCGGGATATGCCTCTTGCGGATAGAGAGGTGGAAAAGATGAATTCATGTTAATTGTATATGCTTTAAATGCCAAAATTGTAACTGAAATGTAGAATTTATTGCGACGCAAACATATAATTCAAAATAGGTCGGAGGCAATATGAGCAAAAACTTTGCGGATTTTGAATACAAAAGGGCGACTGATGAGAGTGCAAGCGCAAACAAAACAGATAAGAAAAAAGTTTCAGACGCCGAGCAAATGAAGCAAACATACGATCAGCTAAAGGATTTAGACGCAAGCAGTTTGCAAGCAAAACTTGCCGAAGAAGTTGCACAGCAAAAAGCAAATGGCACGTTCAACTATCCGCTTTTGCAATCAAGTCTTGAAAGCATGAAAGCATTTTTGCCGCCCGAAAATTATGAAAATTTAAAAAGGCTGCTTGAAAGCATAAAATGATAAATCCTAAAATTGACAAATTATTGTTTGGCCAAACGCTAGCCCTTGGCAGCGACAAAAAGATAACTTGTTTAGTCAGTGCGTCGGCGTTTAACCAACTTAAAAAGGTGTTAAAAAAACAAAACATCGAAATATTAAATGAATATTTATTCATAAAATCTTTTTTCATTTCTGCAACCAAACAGCAAATAATGTTTCTTGCGCGCCATGCAAGCGTCAAATTTATATCATCAAACACATGCGCACTTGCGCTTATGAACGTGTCAAAAAAAGTGTTAAAACTTCCGCCTAAAAATTTGACAGGTGCGGGGGTGGGTGTTGCGTTTATTGATACAGGCATAACCAATCACTATGATTTTTGTTTAGGGCAAAACCGCATCAAAGGTTTCGTCGATTTTGTCGCAGAAGGAAAATATCCTTATGACGATAATGGTCACGGCACATTTGTCGCTGGCGTGTGCGCGGGCAGCGGAGCAGTAAGCGGCGGTACATATTCGGGACTTGCGCCATGTTGCGACATCTATTCGCTGAAAGCGCTTGATAAAAATGGCGAAGCATATTCAAACAAAATTTTGTCTGCCATGGAGTGGGTCTATCTCAATCATAAAGAGAAAAACATCAAGGTTGTTTGCATGAGTTTTGGAAGCGAGCCGCTTGGAATAAACGACCCAATTATGGTTGGCGCCGAACAACTTTGGAATAGTGGAGTGATAGTCGTTGCCGCTGCTGGAAACAGTGGGCCGGAATATCAAACAATAAAATCTCCGGGCGTCAGTCGCAAAATAATTACAGTTGGCGGAATGGACGACAATCGCATGGACGATCAGTCTTTTTCAAGCGCGCTTTTTGAAATTGCATCTTTCTCATCACGCGGGCCGTCGTTTCGCTCATATAAACCTGACGTGGTTGCGCCAGCTGTTGAAATCACATCTTGCAGCACCAATTTTGGCTACACGACTTTAAGCGGAACAAGCGTCGCCACGCCAATGATTGCGGGCATCATGGCACTGCTGTGCGAGCGCTATCCAAACATCACGCCAGACGAAGCAAAGCGCAAATTGCTTTCATCGTGCAGACCTATTTGTTATAATAAAAATCTGGAAGGCTTTGGCTATCCAGATTTAACTAAACTTTTCGATTAACTCAATAATTTTAGCATTTGCATCATTTTTTCCTGCTTTTTGCAGGTTTTTTTTGTAAAAATTGGCATTTTTAAACATTTTATCAATAGTTTGCTTTAAACTTTGCTTGTTTAAAGATTCATCTAAAATCATTTCGCCATAGCCAAGTTTTGAAAATAATTTTGCGTTTTCTATTTGGTCGCCGCGTGACGCAGCCTTTGAAAGTGGTAGCATCAGCATAGGTTTTTGCAGCGCCAACAATTCGTTTATCACGCCCGAACCGGCACGTGTCACAACAAGGTCGGCAGCGGCATAATAGTCGCAAATAGGGTCGAGATATGCAAACGGGAAATAACTATCTTTTGGTTGAATTGATGAGATGTTGTTTTTTCCAACAGAGTGAATTATGCAGTAATCTTTGGTCAAATATTCCGGCTCTGCAAGAAGTTCGTTCATGCGCACCGAACCCAAACTTCCGCCCACAAAAAGAATGATCGGCTTGTTTGGATAGCGAAGTTTTGCCAGCACTTTGCTCTTGTCGCCATGAAACATATTTTCGCGAATCGGCTGTCCGGTGAAAATGTATGACGGCGAAATTTTGCTGGTCTCATGAAAGGTTGTGCACACAGCGCAGGCCGTGCGAGCGATGATTTTGTTTGCCAGCCCAAGCGTCAAATCTGACTCGTGAGTGATAAGTGGAATCTTCAATTTTTTTGCAGCGCGTGCAACTGGCAGCGCAACAAATCCGCCTTTTGAAAAAATGATGTCAGGCTTGATTTCTTTTAAAATCTTTTTCGCCTGCTTGATTGACGAGTAAAGTTTAAAGGGAACTTTAAAATTTTTAATCAGCTTGCTTCGGTCAAATTTCACGCACTCAATTTCATGAAAAGTGATGTTTTGAAATTTCGACACGATGTCTTTTTCCATGCCGTTTGATCCGATATAATGAATTTCCCAATTTTTTAATTGCCCCGCGATGGCAAGGTTGGGATAGATGTGTCCCGCCGTTCCGCCACCTGTAAATACTATTTTTTTCATACTACCTCAAAAAATATTTTATGTATATTTTTTGGTTTTTATTTACGAAATAATATTCAATAATATGAATAAAAATACAAATTTACAAATCGCAAAAATTCTTTGTTAAAAGTTAAAAATGTGATACAATAATTTGTAAGTAATTTGATTTTACAGGAGATATTATGGCTGAATACAAATCAAAAGACATCGTTGTGCTTGAAGGGCTTGATGCGGTTAGACTTCGTCCGGGCATGTATATTGGCACAACAGGTGCAAAAGGTTTCCATCACATTTTGTGGGAAATCGTTGACAATGCTATTGACGAAATCTCAAGCGGCTATGGCGACACCATCAACATTACAATCAATCCTGATGGCAGCGCAACAGTAGAAGACAACGGCCGCGGAATCCCAGTTGATAAACATCCAACATTAAAAAAATCGGGCGTAGAAGTTGTTTACACAACCTTGCACGCCGGCGGAAAATTCAACAATTCAAACTACAAATTCTCTGGCGGGCTCCACGGCGTAGGCGCATCGGTTACAAACGCGCTTTCTTCATGGTGCGATGTTACTGTTTATCGTGAAGGCAAAGAATACAATATGCGTTTTGTTTCAAAAGAAGGCGCAGACGGCAAGGTCCACGGCGGAATTGTAGAAAAGTCGCTTGAAGTTGTTGGCCCATCAAAAAAGACGGGAACAAAAGTAACATTCTTGCCCGACGAGCGCATTTTTGGCAAACAAAATTTCAGTTTTGAAACCATTTCGCGTCGCGCTAGAGAACTTGCATTCTTAAACAAAAATCTTAAAATCAACGTTGTCGACAAAATTGATGGTGGACAAGCGTTTTTCCATTATGAAGGCGGAATAGCCGATTTTGCTGACTATTTAGTTGAAGGCAAAAACAAACTTTTCCCAAAACCTGTTTATATTGAAGAAGAAGACAAAGATTTTCAAATGGAACTTGCGCTCATCTACACAGACGGCTACACTGAAAACTGTTTTTCATATGTAAACAACATTCCAACCACCGAAGGTGGAACTCACGAAACTGGCGCAAAATCAGCGATCACAAAGGTTTTCAACGATTATGCCCGCGCCAACAACTTTTTAAAAGAAAAAGAAGCTAATTTCTTGGGCGAAGATTTCAGAGAAGGCGTGACAATGGTTTTGTCAGTCAAAATGAACAACGTTCAGTTTGAAGGTCAAACCAAAACAAAACTCGGAAACCCAGAAGCAAGAGTCAAAGTTGAAGCGCTTGCAATCAAAGGGCTCAGCGATTATCTTGCAAACAAAAAAGCAGCCCCAGTGGCAGACGCAATCTTAACAAAAGCAAAAGGCGCTGCAAAAACCAGAGAAGCGGCAAAGCGCGCCAAAGAACTTACTCGTGCCAAAAACTCAGCAGACAATTTCAACCTTGTGGGAAAACTCGCCGCATCATCATCACGCAATCGTGAAAAAGCGGAACTGTTTATCGTCGAAGGGGATTCTGCCGGAGGCAGTGCAAAACAGGGAAGAGACCGTTCTTTCCAAGCAATCTTGCCTTTGCGCGGCAAGCCATTAAACGCAGAAAAGAAACGTATCGACCAAGTGCTTGGCAATGAAGAAATCCGCACAATTATCTCAGCACTTGAAACAGGAATCGGCGAGGATTTTGACCTTAGTTCGCTTCGTTACAACAAAGTCATCATCCTGTCCGATGCCGACCAAGACGGTGCTCACATCAGAGCGATACTTCTTACATTCTTCTTTAGATATATGCGCGAACTTATCAATGACGGGCATGTGTTTATTGGGCTTCCACCACTTTATAAGGTTTACAAAAAGGGTTATGAAGAATATGTCTATTCCGACGCCGAACTTGCCGACGCAGTTGCACGTTGCGGCAAAGGATATATGATTCAAAGATATAAAGGTCTTGGTGAAATGAACCCTGACCAACTTTACGAAACAACAATGGATCCAGAAAAACGCTCACTCATACAAGTTACAATCGATGATGCTGCCGAAGCAGAAAAAATGGTTGTTACACTTATGGGCGATGACATCGACGCACGTAAAGAATACATTTCTCAGCACGCAAACTTTGACCGTGTCGATTCGTTTATGGATGAATACAAGGGAGGCTAAGCATGGAAGAAATTATTTACAAATCGTTAGACGAGGTGCTTCATGACTCTATGATTCCATACACCGAACACGTAGTGCTCGATCGTGCTCTTCCTCGTGTAGAAGACGGCTTAAAACCCGTTCAAAGAAGAATTCTCTATTCAATGTTAGAACTTGGCTTGCAGCCAGAAAAACCATATCGTAAATCGGCAAGAATCGTCGGTGATTGCATGGGTAAATATCATCCTCACGGCGACAGTTCTGTTTATGATGCTATGGTCAGAATGAGCCAAGATTTCGTTTTGCGCGCACCACTCGTTGACGGCCACGGAAACTTTGGATCGGTAGACGGCGACAGCGCAGCGGCAATGCGTTACACCGAAGCGCGCCTTGCTCCGCTTGCAATGGAACTTTTGCGTGATCTTGAAAAAGACACTGTAAAATGGAGCCTTAACTTCGACGACACATTAAAAGAGCCTGATATGCTTCCGGGCAGATTTCCAAATCTGCTTGTAAACGGCGCATCGGGAATCGCGGTCGGCGTTGCCACAAACATACCGCCACACAACCTTGGCGAAGTCATCGACGGAGTTGTCGCATACATTGACAATCCAAAAATAACTCTCGACGAAATGATGAACATCATCAAAGGCCCAGATTTCCCAACAGGCGGCGAACTCATTTACGGCGAAGGCCTTAAAGACGCATACCGCACAGGCAAAGGCAAAATCACAATCCGTGCCAAAGTGGGAATAGAAGGCGCTGGCGACAAACAAAATCTTGTCATCACCGAACTTCCATATCAAGTCAACAAAGCCGCACTCCTGCAAAAAATTGTAGAACTCAAAGAAGCCAACAAAGACAAACTTTCAGTTATCAGTGAAATCCGCGACGAAAGTGATAAAAACGGCATGAGAGCGGTTATTAAACTTAAAAAAGAAGCAAATCCTAAAAAGATTTTGGAAATGCTTTTCAAGTCAACCAATATGCAAATCTCATATGCAATCAACATGGTTGCAATCGCCGGCGGAAAGCCAAGACTTATGCCACTTATGGACATAATCTCATATTACACAAACTATCAACGCGAAGTTATCATTCGCCGCACAAAGTTTGACCTTAATGCAGCAAAAGAACGCGCGCACATCGTCGAAGGTCTGCTTAAAGCGATTGCCAACATTGATGCTGTTATAAAAATCATCAAATCAAGCCCAACAATCGCCGAAGCAAAAACGCGATTGAAAGCAAAATTCGGTTTTTCAGAAAAACAAACTCAGGCGATATTGGATATGCGCCTTGCTCGTCTTGTAAACCTTGAAGAAGACAAGTTGAAAGCCGAACTTAAAGAACTCAACGAAACAATCGATCGCCTTACAAAAATTTTAGGCAGCAAAACTCTTCAAAACGGAGTCGTTAAAAAAGAAATTCTTGAAATAAAGAAAGCGTTTGCAACACCAAGAAAGAGCCATGTGCTTAAAAATGCGGACATAAAAGTTAAAGAAGTCGAAGCCGAAGTTGTCAGCGTTCAAAACTATATGCTTGCAATCACGGCAGGCGGAACAGTTAAAAAAGTGACTGCTAAAAACTATTCAATGTCAAACAAAGCGCTCAGCGACAACTCAGCGCTCACAGACGTTCACTCACAAGTGCTCAGTTGCACATCTGCTGATACGATTTTAATCTTCTCAGATGCTGGCAATGTTATAAAAGTGCCTGTTGACAAACTTAAAGAATGCAAATGGCGCGACAAAGGCTTTGCAATGAACGAAATTGATAAAGCCGCATCAACAAAAGAAACAGCCATCGCAGCGCTTGTTGCAGGAAAGGGAACAGACGTGCTCTTCTTTACCAAGGCAGGGATGGTGAAACGTTCAACGCTCGCTGACACCTTGACGCAAAAATCATATTATCAGGCAGTTAAGATTGCCGAAGGCGACTCACTTATCGGAGTTGAATATCTTGACAGCAAGAAAAAAATTCTCATGCTTTCAGCAAATGGGATGAGCCTTGCATTTGACGCAGCCGAAGTTCCAAGCCAAGGCAGAGTGTCGGGCGGCGTAAAAGGAATCAACCTTGACGACGGCGACAGCGTTGTGTTTGCTGGACAGTTTGCAGAAAACGAAGAAGTTATTGCCACATCAAGCAACGGCTATTTAAAGAAAATTCCATGCTCAGCATTTGCACTTTCATCTCGTTATCGCAAAGGATTGAAATATTTTGCTTTAACAGGAAAAGCGGTCGTATGCTTTGCAATGCTTGCTTCATCGTCAACAACACTCGCAGTAGATTTCGGGCTTAAAATACTTCCACTTGAAACCAAAAAGTTTAAGCAGTCTGACAGATTGTCGGAAGGCGAACTTATAATCAAGCGCAAAGCACTCGGAATATATAAATTCTGCTAAACAAAAACCAAATAAAATGAAATAAAGACATGCAAACGGGCATGTCTTTTTTTTTGCATAATTTTAGGCGCGGACAAATACAAATAGTTATGACCGCACTTTTCGACAACAATCGACCCAACTAGACAGTAAAGACAACTCAATTCAATTTGTCAAAAGTGGCGTTTATTCTATTATTGAAAGCGAGGTTGACATGCATTTTGCAGTTGTTAAATCTAGAACCATTAAAATCGTAATTGCAATGATTATCGTATGCGCATTGCTTGCTGCAACGTTCAGCGGGGCACATCTGGCAGAAGTGTTTTTCGGCTATTCGACAAGGCTAGTTCCAATCTACAACGTCGAAACGGATGAGAAAAAAGTGGCCATAAGTTTTGATGCAGCATGGGGAGCAGATAAGACGGAAGGAATCTTAGATATTCTCAAAGAATATGACGTGAAAGCGACATTTTTCTTGGTAGGATTTTGGGTCGATGAATATCCCGACACTGTCAAAAAGATAGATGAAGCGGGAATTGAAATCGGCACGCACTCCAACAAGCATCCAGACATGGTCAAACTCAGCCGTGAAAACATTGCGCAAGAATTGACCACGTCAATGTCAAAAATCGAAGCGATTACAAACAAAAAAGTGAAACTTTTCCGTCCGCCATTTGGCTCATACAACAACACTTTGATTGAAGAAAGTGAAAAGTTGGGGCTAAAAACAATCCAATGGGATGTCGACACCTTGGATTGGAAAGGGCTTTCGGGCTCGGAGATGTGCAAAAGGGTCACAAACAAAGTTAAAAATGGCTCAATCATTTTGATGCACAACAACTCTGACAACATTTTAGACGGGTTAAGACAAATTCTTGATCGCCTTAAAATGCAGGGCTATGAAGTCACAAGTGTAGGCAATCTCGTTTATGAAAGCGATTATTCAATCGACCGCAATGGTGTTCAACATAAAAATTAAAAGGAGAAAAATATGGATTACGAAAAAACAAACTTAGTCGTAATTTCAGGCAAAATTACAAGTGAACCTGAATTCAGTCACGAAATATTAGGTGGCGAAAAATTTTATGAATTTGATGTGGAGGTGAGAAGACTCTCTGGCGCGACCGATACAATTCCAGTTACTGTTTCCGAAAAAATCATAGCCGCTCAACCAGAAGATTTTAAACTTGGAAGACAAGTCGAAGTGAATGGCGAATATCGTTCACACAACCGCGAAGAAGAAGGGAAGAGCAAACTTTTGCTTTCAGTCTTTTGCAAACAAATCGGACCAAAAACTGGCGCGGACAAAAACATAATCAAACTTGTTGGATATGTGTGCAAGCCAACCATCTATCGCATCACTCCATTCAACCGTCAAATCAGTGACATCTTGCTCGCAGTCAATCGCCCAGTCTACAAAAAGACGGATTATATTCCTGTCATAGCATGGGGCAGAAACGCAGTGTTTGCGCAAAAGTTTGAAGTGGGCGATCGTGTCTATATCGAAGGCAGAGTTCAGTCCCGCCCATTCACAAAAGTCATTGATGGCGTGGCGTATGACAAAACGGCATACGAAGTAAGCGTTCAGGATATTTCACTTCTTGAAGAGGATGTTGACGCCCACATTTCATACGAAGAAGACATGGTGCTTGGTGACTAAAAATTGTTAAAATAATGCAAAAATAATATACAAAAATAAACAAATAAATTATTATTTTTCGAATTTATTTTAAATTTTTTCATTTTTCTATAATTTTATTCATAATTCGACAAAAAATTAAATAATTAAATAAAAAAAGCATTTAATCTCCTTTATTTTAGGGCAGTTTAAATGCTTTATTTTTTATTATTAAATTAAATCAAAGGCTTTTCCATTGTTTTTGGAATTTCCAAATTCAGCAGTTTAAGCACGGTTGGAGCAATATTTGCAATGCTTGCTTTTTTATTTTTTATTTTAATTTTTTTGTTGTTTGAAACAATCACAACAGGCACTTTGTTTGTGGTGTGGCTTGTAATAGGTGTGCCCACTGAGTCATACATAAGTTCGGCATTGCCATGGTCGGCAGTGATTATGCAAGTTCCGCCAACCATCAAGGTTGCAAGTGCAACGGCATAGGCTTGTTTGTCTACGCACTCCGCCGCTTCTTTGGCTGCATTAAAGTTTCCAGTGTGACCAAGCATATCAGTGTTTGAATAGTTGATAAGCACAAAATCATATTCGTTTTTTGCAATCGCATCAAGCGCGCCGTTTGTGATTTCAATCGCTCTCATTCTAGGATAAGGGGTGTAGTCAGTTGTCTCAATGCTTTCAATCAGTTGGCGCTCTTCTCCGGGATATGGTGTTTCAATCGTGCCGTTGAAAAAGAAGGTCACATGTGCATATTTGGTTGTTTCGGCAATGTGAAATTGTTTAAGTCCCGCTTTTGAAATAAGCGCAGAAAGGTTGTCTTGGATTCTTTCAGGTGGGAATATAACATTCACATTTTCAAGTTTTGCGTCATAACTTTCCATGCTGCTAAACATAAGATTTTTATATTTTTTGGTTTTAAATTTATCAAAATTTGGATCGGTAAACGCAAACGAAATTTCGCGCGCTCTATCCGATCTAAAATTATAAAATATCACGCTGTCGCCGTCTTTAATAATCCCATCTTTGTCGATAAGGCAAGGCTCCATAAATTCATCCGTGATGCCGCGCGAGTAGTTTGTTTTGATTGCATCAAGTGCGCTGTCAAACTTTTCGCCTTTGCCCGCGGTCATCAAATCATAGCCCTTTTTAAGTCGGTCATAGCGTTGCTCTCTGTCCATTGTGAAGATTCTTCCGCAAACAGTTGCGATCTTGGCGTTCTTTGGCATAACGTCCATCAAATCTTCAACATAATATTGTCCCGATGTCGTTCCTGTGTCGCGTCCGTCGGTGATGACATGAACAAAAACGGGAATATCGCGGTCGCCTGCGACTTTTAAAATTGCTTCCAAGTGGCTGATGTGGCTGTGAACGCCGCCGTCAGAAAGCAGTCCCATCAAATGCAATCTTGTCCCGTTCTTTTCGGCATAATCAATCGCCTTTAAAAGGTTTGGATTACTAAAAAAACTTTCGTCCGCGATTGCACGGTCGATTTTTTCAAGGTTTTGAAGAACAACTCGTCCAGCCCCAAGTGTGAGGTGCCCAACTTCTGAGTTTCCCATTTGTCCAGCAGGCAACCCAACAGCGTTTCCGCTTGCTAAAAGTTGCGAGTGCGGATATTTCTTCTCCAATTTTTTAAGATAGGGTGTTCCGCTTGCTTTGATTGCATTGCCAAAGCGCGATTTATTTATGCCAAATCCGTCTAAAACGATTAAAGTAACCATATTTTCCTCACTTAAAAAAATATTAGCATTTTGGCATAACAAAAGTCAAATTATTTTCGGTCAAAATGTTCGTCAAAAAGTCCGCCCGAGCCATCTTGCTCGCTGCTCTTTCCGCCGCGTCGCTCGTCATAGCCCCTTGATCGGTCATAGCGGTCATCATATCGATAATCATCGTAATAATCGTCTCTTGGTTTTTCGCGATATCCGCTGTCGCGACGTCGAATGCTTTCTTTTGACGCTTCAATGTCAGCCGCTTGCATTTGTCTGTATTCTTCGCGCTGCCTAGCAAGGCGTTTCTTTTTGCCGCCCCAAACATAAATTGCGCCTTTGTCCATAAACATTCTAACGACCAAATAAACGGCAGCCGCGCCCACTATAATGTAAATAATTCTTGAAAAAACACTGCCTTGATATCCAAAAATTCCGGCCACGAAATCATATTGCAACAGGCCGATAAGCAGCCAGTTTACGCAGCCAGCGACCACCAAAGCAAAGGCGATAAAAGTAATCATAATTTCCTCCTGAAGATAGTATGGATAAAAGAAGTATAAAAATTCTTTAAAAAAGAAAATATGAAAATTATTTGACAAAACGAAAAAAATGAATATAATATTGTGTATTATGTTTCTTGGAGGTAGGACATGGCAACAGCAAAATACTTAACACCAGAAGGCAAAAAACAACTTGAAGAAAAACTCCAATACTTAAAGACAGTTAAACGTCCAGAAGTAGTAAAAAAGATTGGATATGCACGTGAATTTGGCGATCTTTCAGAAAACTCTGAATACGATGCAGCAAAAGAAGAACAAGCGCTTGTAGAAAGCCAAATTGCTGAAATCGAAGACACACTTTTAAATGCAATCATCATCAAAAAATCAAGCATTGACACATCAAAAGTAAGCATCGGAACAAAAGTAAAACTTTATGATGAAGAATTTGATGAAGAAGTTGAATACAAGATAATTGGTTCAAACGAAAGCGACCCTAAAAACGGATTGATTTCAAACGAATCTCCAGTTGGAGCAGCACTTTTAGGACACAAAGAAGGGGAAATTGTTACAGTAGCAACTCCAAACGGAAATTGTGTTTACAAAATTTTAGCAATCAGTGTTTAAAAAAGTTAAATATTCAGCCTAAAAAACCAAAAAACGCATTTAAATATGTGTTTTTTGTTGCCTAAAAAAAGATATTTTGCTATACTAAATGCAAGGCAGAAGTATGACATTTAAAAACTATATGAAAATTTCATTCTCAAACTTTGACAAGACATGGAAGCTTGTTCTTTATCGCATTGTCGTTTGGGCTGTAATTTGTGCATTGATGGCTCCGTGCTTTAATCCAATCAAACAGGTTGTCACCAGCATTTGGGATTATGATTTGTTTGTTGAATTTGCTGGGGCAGGCCTGTTTTTTGGCAAAAACATAGCAGTGACATTTGCCAGCGTAGCATCTGTTTTGGTCGCAGGGCTTACAAAACTTTTTACTGACTATTTGGCAGCAGGAATTTATCTTACAATCGTTCTGTTTGTAATCAAGCCATTTTTGATGAACCTTGGCAGATTTGTTGTCAACGAACAAATGTATGGATATATGTCCAGCCATGCAAAACATGGATTTTGCTCAACATTCATTCGCACATTAAAAAAATCGTCACTCTATTCAGTTTTCAGAATGCTTTTCACACTTCCTTTCAACTTCTCAGTCGCAACAATCTTCTATTTCATGCTTGGCGCTGGGGGAGATGCCTTTGCAATAGCAATGCCATTTGTTTTCTTGGCAATCGCAACAATCGTGTTAACCATAAAACAACTGCTTATCACAGGTTGGGCTCCAGCATACGTAGTCAGCGGTGAAAACATTTTCAGATCGTTCGGAATTGGGCTTATGGCAACTCTTCGTGGCATTTCAAGCACTCTCATCTTTTCACTTGCCGTTTATTTTACAATGACCTTGCTCGCTCTTGGATTTGGAGTGTTCAGCTTGATCATAATCGTTCCATTGTTTGCAATCATCACATCAATCTATGAAATGATGAACTATTTTTCATGCCAAGGCATGCGTTATTATGTCGATCGCGACACAGTTTTGTCTTCTAAAAAACTTGAAGAACAAGACACAATCTCAAAAGCAAAATTTTTGCTGTAATTTTCTGCGCATTTTCGGCACACAAACAAAAGAAACATCGCTCGCAAAAAGCGAGTAAAATTTTAATTGAATTTTGAAAATTCCGGCTTTTTTGCCGTTAAATTTTTATTGTTAAAAAAGGAGAAATATGAACAACAAAGTAAAAGTAACCTTCCTTGGCGGGGTGGGTGAAATCGGAAAAAATATGACCGCCATTGAATACAACGACGAAATAATCGTAATCGACGCAGGGCTCACATTCCCAGGCGAAGACTTGCCGGGCGTTGACGTTGTTATTCCAGACATAAGCTATTTAAAAGCAAACAAAGACAAAGTTAAAGCCATCATTTTGACACACGGACACGAAGACCACATCGGCGCGCTTCCATTTGTGTTAAACGAAATCAACGTTCCAATTTATGGTTCACGCCTTACACTTGCACTTGTCGACAACAAGATGCGTGAATATGAAAAAATCAAATACAAAGCCATTTCTGTAAAGCCTAAAAACGTGCTTAAACTTGGCTCGTTCACAATCGAATTTATCAAAGTAAGCCACTCAATCGCGGGCTCGCTTGCTCTTTGCATAACAACCCCAGTGGGCAACATCTTGCACACAGGTGACTTTAAGATTGATTTTGAACCTATCGACGGCGTTATGACCGACCTTGCTCGCATCGGCGAACTTGGCAAACGCGGAATCAAGCTTTTGCTTTGCGAAAGCACAAACGTTACAAGAAAGGGCTATTCGATGAGCGAACGTTCGGTTGGAAGAACGCTTAACACAATTTTTGAAAAGAACCCTGACAAACGTCTGTTTATCGCAACATTCGCATCAAACATTCACCGTTTGCAACAAATTCTTGACCTTGCTGAAAAATACGGCAGAAAAGTTGCTTTCACCGGCCGCAGCATGATCAACGTAAGTGAAGTTGCAATGAAAATCGGCGAACTTACTTACAAAAAAGAAAACATTATTGACATCGACAAAGTCGACAAATATGCAGATAAAGAACTTTTGATTGTCACCACAGGCAGCCAAGGCGAGCCAATGAGCGCGCTTACAAGAATGGCAGCAGGTGAGTTTAAGAAAATCAAACTCCGCGAAAACGACCTTATCGTATTTTCTGCTTCGCCAATCCCAGGCAATGAAAAATATGTCTACAACGTAATCAACGCACTTTATAAACTTGGCGCTGACGTAATTTACGATGAACTTGCCGAAGTTCACGCATCAGGCCACGCCTGCCAAGAAGAACTTAAAACAATCCATGCACTTGCAAAGCCTGAATTCTTTATCCCAGTGCACGGTGAATATCGTCACCTTCGCATGCACTCTCTGCTTGCCCAACAACTTGGAATGCAAGAACGCAACATCATTTTGCCATCACTTGGAATGCAAGTGGGACTTGGCGCAAATTCAATGAAGCAATGCGGCTTTGTTACAGCCGGCCAACGTCTTGTTGACGGAACAGGAATCGGAGACATGGGCAGCAATGTTCTTAGCGAAAGAAAACAACTTTCTGAAGAAGGTATTTGCGTAGTCGTTGTCGACATCAACAACGTCAGTGGCACAGTGACAAGCGATCCATTCATCATCACACGTGGTGTTGTTTATCAAGACGAAATGGAAGCCTTTGTCCAAGACGCAAAAGCGGCTATTATCGCATCGTTAAAAGAACAGGATCTTCGCGGAATGGAACCTGCCGTAATCAAAAACACAATCAAACGCAACATGTCAAACTTTATTTTCAAACGCACAAAACGTCGTCCAATGATCTTGACGATTGTTTCGCTTGACTAACATGAAGCGCAGCGAAATCAAACAACTTTCAACACAAAAATGGGTGCCTATTCTCCGAGAGAAAAGCGCCGATTTTTTATGTAATTTAATAAAGCAATCCCAGCCTAAAACCATACTTGAAATCGGCACTTGCCTTGGCTATTCGGGCACGCTTATGCTTTCGATTGCTCCATATGCGCATCTGACAACAGTCGAAATCGACACGGACAGTTTTATGCAGGCGCAAAAAACCTTTGCCGACGAAGGCGTCTTAGACCGTGCAACGCTTATAAACGACGACGCAATGAACGTCATCACTGACCTTGCTCGTCAACAAAAAAAGTTTGATTTTATCTTTTTAGACGGCCCTAAAGGGCAGTATTTTAAATATCTTCCATATCTTAAATCAATATTAAACGGCGGCGGTTATTTGGTGGCAGACGACGTGCTTTTTCATGGCTATGTAAAACAAGAAAACGTGGGGCATAAGCATCGCACAATCGTAAATTCACTTAAAAACTATCTTGCCGATCTTGACTTTGATCCCTCATTTTCGCACGAATTGATTGAAATGGAAGACGGACTCAGTGTCGCTCAGAAAAATATTTAATATTTGTTGGTAATTTTGCAGAATTTTGGTAAAATATAGTTATGCAATTTGAAGTTGACATAATCACATCTTTGCAAAAAGTGGCAAGCCCGGCATTAACGATATTTTTTCAAATAATATCGCTTCTCGGCAGTTACTTAGGATTTATAATCCTGTTGCTGGCGTTTTTCATGCTCAATAAAAAGTTTTCATATGTGTTTGGCATATGCTTTTTAAGCGGAGTTGGGCTTAACTATTTGTTAAAAACAATCATTGCACGCCCACGCCCATATGTTTCGCATCCTGAGATTCAAAACCTGACCGACACACTCGGCAACAGCATGCCAAGTTCGCACGCACTTTGCGTGGTCGTGTTGTCCGTGTTTTTATGTTATTATGTGTTTAAAAGCACAAAAAGCCCGCTCTGGCGCACCATCACAGTGAGCGCAAGTGTGGTTATGATCGCACTTACTTGGACGTCGCGCTTGTATTTAGGCATGCATTATTTGACAGATATTTTAGTTGGCGCTATAATAGGCGTTGTAATTTCAGCATTGGGAATTATATACTTAGAGATAAAAGAAAAGAAAAGGAAACAAAATGACTTACTCATCTCACAGTGAGCGCGACACCATGGCATTTGCCCAAAAGTTTGCTAAGTCCATAAAAAAAGGCACAATCATCTTGCTTGAAGGCGACTTAGGGGCAGGGAAAACGCACTTTGTAAAAGGCTTTGCAAAGGGGCTGAAATGCAAAAATATGGTGACAAGCCCAACATTCACAATTATGAATATATATGATGGCGGAAAATATCCAATCTATCATTTTGATATGTATCGTCTTTCAAGTCCGGACGAAGCGGAAGAACTTGGCTTTGACGAACAACTGTCGCACGACACACTTGACGGCGTTACGCTGATTGAGTGGGGCTCAAACGTCAAAGAAATGATAAAAGAATGGGATTATAAAATCACCATAACAAAATCGCAAAACGAAAATTCTAGATCGATTGAAATCGAAAGGAGATAAAACTATGCTTGCTATTTCCACAGCAACAAAAAAAGCAATGATAGCCATAAAGGCCAAAGACGTAGAAGTTTTTTCATCACTTGACGCTGATTGCAGACAGTCAGAAGCAATGATGCAAGAAATACATAATTTGCTTACAAAAAACAATCTTACACTTGCCGACGTGGGCAATTTCGGGCTCGTAACGGGGCCAGGTTCGTTTACTGGGCTTCGAATCGGCGCAGCGCTTGTAAAAGGCTTTTGCGCGGGTTTAAATGGCAGAAAAGTGGCAATAATGCCAACTCTCGAACTCATGGCGAAACAAGTTATTAAAGAAGCATCTCCAAAAACCAATTTTACTTGTTATATGAACGCACAAAGTGGACTATACTATTCTGCAACATTCAACAAAGCGGGCGAAAAAATAGTTGATGAACATCTTGTTTCAACTATGGATATATTAAAAGGTAAAGAAGAAAAGTTTTGCCTTGCCGAAGAAAACTTTCTTTCATTTGGCGTAACCATCACACCACAAACCTTGCTTGAATTTGCTTTGCAGCAAGAAGAGAACAAAAACATGGTTGAAGGCAAAGATGTATCAGTAAAATACATACGCCGCTCAGCAGCAGAAGAGAAGATTTAAAGCCGAAAGCACGCGAGTTTTTGGCGCAAAAAAGCGACATAAAAATTTCTAAAAAATATACCTAAAATTGCTAGACAAGAGGCGGTCATATAGGTATAATGGCAATAGATTTCGGAGGAAATATGAAAAAAGTAGAATATAAACGTTGCCCAAGATGCGAACTTAATTTTATAAAGAAAAATGAAAAACTCTGTTCGGTTTGCCAAGCAGAACTTTCAAACAAAGACGAATACATTGATGACGATCTTGAACTTTGCCCAATCTGCAAAACAAACTACATCCAACCAGATGAAATTATGTGCTCATCATGCTTAAAAGAACATCAAACTGAAGACGGCGAAGTAAGCACTGACTGGACAAAATACATCGACCGTGATGAAGAAGATGACTATGAAAGCCCAGACGAAGAAACAGGCGAAATGGCATCAGTTACAACACTCGACGACAATGACATTTTAGACGGCGACTTCGACAGTGATATGGACTTTGACGACGACATCGACGAAGACCTTGATCTTGACGATGATCTTGATTATGACGACGACGATGACGATGATGATGAAGACGACGACGATGATGACGATGATGAATAATCTTCGCTTTTCGCTGTAAAACTTGCTTAAAATCACAAATGCACACATTATAACAAGCGCGTCCATCAATCGCCTTATGATGCATTCAAATACATTAATGCAATAACAAAAACAATAATAAAAATGGCATTTTAAAATGCCATTAAAAAAGAGTCTCAATCAGAGGCTCTTTTCTTTTTAACTATTTTTTCTTAGTTTTTGCTTTGTCATCTTTAGCCTTAGGGGCTTTGGCCTTGCTTTTGTTTAAAGCGATAATTTTCTTTTCAATCGAAAGCAAGTGGTCAGGGGATGCAAGCATAGCTTTGTGTTCGCCAAGTTCTTCAATTTGTTTTTGAATCTTAGCACGTTTAGCAGCAAATGCTCTAAATTCTTTTTCAACTTCGCCAGTAACTCTTCCGGCTTCTCTTGCTTTTTCAGAAACTTCTTTGTTTTCGGCATCAAGTTCGCTGATTTTGTTTTCGAGTTCAGCAATTTGAGCGTCAACTTTTTCGATTTCAGCTTTTTGAACATCTTTTGCTTGGTTTGTAATAATGTCAGGAGCAGTAGAATTTCTGTCGTATCCTTCTTTGCGTTTCTTGTCTGTTTTCTTGAATTTAACATGACGCATGCAGAATCCAACGATTGCAATTATAAGTGCAACAGCAGTGATAAGTGAAGGGATTAAAAGCCACATTGTGTTGTCTGTTGTTTGGCTGTCGTTGTTGTTATTGTCGTCATTGTTGTCATCATTATTGTTGTCATCATCAGTCGAAGCGGCAGTTTTTGAAGTAAACAATGTCTTTTCAAATTCTTCTTTTTCGCTTGCCCCAGTGTAAACGCTCTCTTCGCTGCTTTCCCATGAAATGTCTGTCACATAAGCGCAACCTGTTGTTGCCATGCTGTCAGAAACAAGTGAGAATGAGAATTTAGCGTCTTTTGTTTCGGTTGCTTTAAAGAGAATTGTATATTCTTGCCAGCCGTTGTTTGATTTGAGATTTTCGATAAAATCAAATCCGTTAAGACCAATCTTAACTCCATACTTTGCATCTTTGTCAGCTTTTGCAGCGTCAGGGAAGCTTGTCAAAAGTCTAAATTTAAGTTTGTAGTATTTTTCGTTTTCAGTTGAAAGGTTAAAGTTTGATGAAAGTGAATATGTTGATGGAGTGTAAGTTGAAATTACAAGCACGTTGTTTTCAAGAGTTCCATCATCGATAGGGCAGATGTTGCCTTCTTCGTCGATATATTCAAAGTTTGTGTTGCCTTTGCCCTTAACAATTCCGCCATTTGCAGCGCCAACTGAACCGGTTTCAATTCTTCCAGTGAAAGCGTTTGAAGATGAAATAGCGTTGTTTATGCTGCCGTTAGGGTCGAGAGAGAGCATAAATCCTGAAAGGTCAATTTTGTTGTCTTCTGAAGCATCAAAGGTTTCTTTTGAAGATGAGTTAAGTTCGACTCTGTCAAAGAAAGCATATCCGGCAACTTTTTCGTCACTATTTCCAAGTTCTAAAACAAGTTTAAGTGAGTTTGAAGCTTCGCCCGCGTTGATTAAGCAGCTGTATGTTGCCCAATCGTCGCTTGAAATGCCTTTGTCATATCTTAAAACGATTCCGTCTTCGTCAACAACTTTAACATTGATTTTTGAGCCTTCGCCCATGGTTTTATATCTAAAAGTAAGGTTGTAATATGTGCTTGCAGAAATTGAGAATGCGCTTGATGTTGCTGATTGATAATCTGCATTTGAGTTATACATCATAAACACGTTTTCAACGTCAGTAGTTGTTCCGTCCAAAGCGTCGCCAGGGTTTGCAAATTCAAAGCCGCCAGCAGTGAAGTAAGGTTGATAGATGTTTAAGATTCCGGCTTGTTTTGTTACGTTTGCACTGCTTTGGCTAAGTGTCCAATCTGCAGGTTTAAAAAGTGAAGTGGTGTTTTTGTCAAGATCGGCTGCCGAGTTGAAGTTTCCGTTTTTGATTGTTCCTTCGTCGGCGGTTGCGGTTTTAAGTTCGAGATAGTTGCCATCTGTCTTAAAGTCGTCGCTTCCAACTCTTTCAACAACGATGTTGTCAACGGCAACGCCACCTTTTGCAAGACTAGATTCCGATCCAAGGCTAAGCACAAGTTCGATTTGGCTGTTGTATTTTGAATGGCCTTGAACGTAGAAGATCATCTCGCTGTATTCGTTGATAAACTTGTTTGAGCCCTTTCCGCTGATTGCAGTAGAGTCTTTTGAGCAAAGTGTGTAAGAATCAAGATAATTAAATTCGTCTTTGATCTTTGATGTTTCTCTTGCTTTAACAAGGAAAGTTCCTGCAGTAAGGTCAGCAGTCTTAGCCCTTACAGTGATTTTGTAAAGTTCGAAAGCATTGATGTCAACAGGTTGAGAAACAACGCTTACATATCCTTCATCAGCCCACAAAACCATAGATTTTGTGTTGTCCTTTGAAAAATCTGTGCCAGGATAGGTGAGAGAAGTAACGTGTTCAAAGTTTCCTTCATTCATGTCAATAACTCTGGCGTGTCCCTTTTCGCTTTGGTCTTCGATTTTCCAGTCAACCATAGTGTTTACAGCGCCAGTGTTGTCTTTTTCAAAGTCAAAGTTTATTGAAGTTGTGTCAATTATGTTTCGATCGTCAATAGAAGTTGTCTTAAAGTTGTCGCCGTTTTTAATTCTGTGGCTGATGTTTTCATAGTAGGCGTTTTGTGAAAGTTGAACACCTGAAACTTCGTCAAAGAACACAGCACCTGAAGAAGGTGTGTTTTCATTTCCAAGCCAAAGGTCGATGGTTGATGTTTGAGAAGTATTTCCAGTTGCTACATAGAAATAATAAGTGCTCCAATTTCTTGAAGTAACATTTTCATAACTAAGTGTAACAACGTTGCCGTCTTCGTCTTTAAGGCCTGAAAGGTAAATTGATCCAAATTCGGTAGCCTCGTCAAAAGTAGCAGTTTTCATAGAAACTTGAAATTCGTAATATGAATTTGCACTAAGCGAGATAGGGTTTGAATAATATCCTTCGCTTTTTGAGCTTGGCTTATAGTTTGTCGAGTTAGGAGATGAAGAAGCAGAGTTAATCATCAAGATTTTGTTGTCGCTTCCTTTCTTTCCAGGGTTTTCTTTTAAATAATAAATGCTTGAGCCATAGCTAGCATAATCCTTGGCAATATCAATAACCATAGTCTTAGCGCCAGTGTTGCCCCATTTTCTTTTCCAACCAGAAAAGTCGCCTTCAAGGTAAGAACTTGATGTGGCGTTAAAAGTGCCGTTAGTGATGGTTACGCTTTGTTGATATTCGCTTTCTGCAGCGCTTGCGCTTGAACCACTAATGCTAGGCAAAGCGGCCAACATAGCGAATGGTGCAGCAAGAGCAAATATGCCGGCTGAAATTTTTGTGAGTAGTTTCTTTTTTGTCATAAATCACCCTTTTGGTTAAAATTCAGATTTAGTATACAACAAAATTTGGTAATAATCAAATATTTTTTAATTAAATATAAATAATAATTACATGAAAAAACAAAAAACATCTAAAAAGGACAAGCAAAAACATAAAAAGTCGCAAATCGGCAAAAAAATCATTCTGCTGCTTTTGGGAGGAATGATAGGTTTTATCAATGGTTTCTTTGGCGGCGGTGGTGGAATGATATGTGTTCCCACGTTAGAAAAGGCGCTTAAACTTGACAATAAGCGTGCCCACGCCACAGCCATAGCGGTGATTTTTCCGCTGTCGTTAATCAGTTGTGCAATCTACATATTCAAAGGCAGCATACAGTCGCTTCCGTTGTTGACGGTCGGGCTTGGAGTGCTTGCCGGCGGCATCGCAGGATCAATTTCGCTTAAATATATCCCGTCAAAAGTGCTGCGAATAATCTTTGCCATAATCATGTTTGTGGGCGGAGTGAGGCTTGTAATATGACGATATTTTTGCAAATACTTTTTGGAATATTAGGCGGATTTTTTGGTGGGTTAGGTATGGGCGGAGGAACTTTGCTCATTCCTCTTTTAACGATTTTTTTAGGTTTTGACCAACAACTAAGCCAAGGCATAAACCTGCTTACATTTTTAGTAATGGCGGTGTTTTCGCTTTACATCCATTCGCGAAATGGACTGATTGAAACAAAGGGGATAGTCTGGATTATTTTAGGCGGCGTAGTGTTTGCCGTCGGCGGCTCATTTTTAGCGACGATGTTGCCAAGCATGGTTCTTCGCCGCTGCTTTGGCGTATTTCTTTCAATCCTAGCAATCTTCGAGTTCATCAAAGCCTTAAAGGAAAAATAAGATAAGGCAAAATTGAATTTAAAACTGCCTTAATATTGCGAAAATTAAAAACATACACCGCGTATGTTTTTTTTATAAAAAAGATGGACAAATGTTTCTTTATTGTGCTATAATACGGGCAAGAGGAGCAGTGTTTTATGATAGTAAATCCAAAAATATGTATCGGCTGTGGAACATGCGTTGCTATTTGCCCAGTAGAGGCAATTTCTTTTGGCAAAGATGGCAAAGCCGTTATTGATCAAAAAAAATGTATTCATTGTGGCGGCTGCAAAGCAAGTTGTCCAGTTTCGGCAATAGATGAAGATTAAAAGGGGATAAACATGGAAAAAGTTGCTTTAATAGAGCTTGCTGAAAATTCAACAAAGTTGTCAATTTACATGACACAAAACGGAAGAAGCAAACTTATCAGAACCGAAAGCGACAAAGCAAACATTTCAAAAGATATTGAAGAAGAAAAGTTGCTTCGTCCAAAAACGATTTCTGACATTGTAAACATCTTAAAAATTTACAGAAACATAATTGAAGAAAATGACGTTAAAAAGATTATTGCCGTTGCAAATGACATCTTGATGCAAGCCCGCAATCAACGTGGCTTTTTTGAAGAAATCTACAACAACACCGGCATGAGTTTTACATTCGTGACCGAAGAAGATTTTGTTAAAAACATCTACACATCATCATGCAACAAAATTGACAGTTCAAAAGGCACAATCGTTTATGTTGGCTCACATTCAACATACTTGATAAAATACAATCGTCGCACAACTTTGGGCTATGATTGCATACCTGTTGGTTATGAAACAATAACAAAACTTGGCAGCGATTTTGACTCAATGAAATCAGCATTTGCTGAAAAACTTGTTCTCAAAAACGTGTCGCTTGACGACGAAGAATTTGTGCTTGGCGAGGGCGTTCCTTTTGTAAATCTTGGCAGAATCGCAAAGAAAATCGACCACTATCCAATCGAAATCGACAACAACTATCCTGTGTCACATTCGCTTGAAAAAAAGGTAGTCGAATTTGTAAAAGGGCTTGACCTTGAAAAGGTTACAAAAGTTAAAGGACTTGTCGAAGACCGCACAGACATTTTGATTTCAGGACTTGCAATCGTAAGTGCAATCTATGACAAACTTAAAATCAAAGAAACAACTATCGCAACAGCATCAATTAGGGACGGAATTATAACAAACGCATTTGCCACTGACATTCAAGAACGTTTTTCAGATCTGTTGGCATCATCGTTTGATTCGATTCACGAATTTATCAAAGACGACAATTCAGTCAACATCCGCGTTGCAAACATGGCAGGAATTTTGTTTAAACAACTCAAAGTTATGCACAAACTTCCACGCGCATATGTAAAGCCAATGCGTGTTGCCGCTTATATGTTTGACAGCGGAAAGCAAATCAGTTTTGACGACTATGAAAAACATGGTTTTTACGCAATTTTAAATTCAGGCCTTTGCGGAGTAAGCCAAAAAGACTTGCTTTTGGGCGCATTTATATGCCAATGCCAAACAGCAGACAATTTCAACCTTTCACAATGGATGAAATATAAAGACATCTTAAACGACGAAGACTTAAACGCTGTTAGAAAACTCGGAGTTATCGTAAAACTTGCCGTAGCGCTCAACAGTTCAAAACAACCTGTAGTTACAGACATCGTGTGTGACATACTTGGCGATTCAATCATCATGAAAACAATCGTAAATTCAGACCCAAGTTATGAAATTATGCAGGGAATGAAAGTAGCACGCGACTATCGCAAATACTTTAAAAAGAATCTTCAAATCATCTAAAAAAGTATTGCAAAACGCGAAAAAATCGCAAACAACGGAGGCTTTTGTATGCATTATAACTATGCAATCGAAATCGGCGGTTCATTCACCACCATTTATGCAAGAAATCAAGGTTTTGTATTAAAAGAACCTACTTTAATTGCGGTCGAAACCAATGCGGAAGGCTATCACGTTAAAGCAACCGGAACAGAAGCCAAAAAATTGGTATGGAAAACACTTGACGAAGTTGAAGTGTTCAATCCAATATCAAATGGCGTTATCGAAAATTTTGAATATGCACAAGTGCTCATTTCAACATTTTTAAAGAAAATCAAATACAAAAAATCATCAAACATATTGGTTTTAGTTCCTTGCGGATTAAAAACCGAAGAAAAAGAAGCATATTACACACTTTTTGAAAAATTTGGATTCAACGAAATCAGCCTTGTCCCATCAGTGGTTTGCGCATTGATCGGTCAGGGAGTAAACGTGCTTTCACCAAAAGCAAACATGATCGTTGACATCGGCGGAGCAACAACCGACATCGCAGTTGTCAACTTGGGCTCAATCTTGAAAGGTGTTACGCTTGGCCTTGGCGGAAAAGCAATGGACATCGCCGTTTCAAACGCACTTGCAATGGCAAAAGACGGAATTATGATTGGCTTGCCAACAGCAGAGCGAGTAAAAAACGAAATCGGCAGCCTTTATGCAAACGACACTTTAAATATGGAAGTTATGGGGCTTGACACAGCAACCAACACTCCAAAAACAAAAATAATCTTTTCAAAAGACGTAAAGCATGTGTTTGAAGCATTCTTAGACGAAATCATTCGCACAATCAATGTTACAATCAACACTCTTCCACCTGAAATATCAGCCGACATAATCAAAAATGGCGTGATCTTCACAGGCGGAGTAAGCCAACTTACTGGCCTTGATGATTATTTAAAACGCAACATTTCATATCCTTACACAATCAGCGAAGATGCCGAAAATGCAGCAATGATCGGCGCTGGAAAACTGTTGAGTGACGAAGCGTTGCTTGCAAAAGTTTTAGGATAAAAAATAAACAATAAATGCGACAAGAAAGAAAAATATACAACAAAATTTTTCTTTCTTTTTTTATGCCTTCTTGCTAAAATTTACACAAAAGAAGGAGAGAATATGGCAAGAAAAATTGTTCTCACAAGCGGCAAAGGCGGAGTTGGCAAAACGACCATATGTGCAAATCTTGGTGTCAATCTTGCAAGCCTAGGTTTTCGAACAGTGCTCGTCGATGTCGACATGGGGCTAAACAATCTTGACGTTGTTATGGGGCTTGAAAAGCAAGTCGTGTTTGATATCACCGACGTAATTTCTGGCAAGTGCCGAGCCAAGCAAGCGCTTGTTGAAGACGTGCGTTTTCCAAATCTTTTTTTGCTTCCGTCGTCGCATTACAGTGGCAGGTCGCACATTTTAGGTGAGCACATAAAAAGCGTTCTCAATATGCTTGACTCGTCGTTTGATTACATTTTGATTGATTGCCCCGCGGGAGTCGACGAAGGCTTTCACCGTGCCGTGTTTTCAGCAAACGAAGCAATCGTTGTCGTGACCCCGCATCTTTCAAGTTTGCGCGATGCCAACAAAGTGCTCGGGCTGCTAAATGAATACGACCTTTCAAGCAAAGGACTGGTGATAAATCGTATGCGTGGCGACCTTCTAGCAAGCGGCGAAATGTTGCGCGTCGAAGACGTTGTGCGCGCGCTTCACATTCCGCTTTTGGGAGTTATTCCAGAAGACGACGCCATATCCAGCGCGTGCTCAGTTGGCGGCTATTTAAACTCGGTTGAGTCTGCTCGCGCCTTCACTTTGCTTTGCGAAAATATACACAACGGCACCAAAAAAATATATGATTGTGAAATGAAATATCGTGGGTTTATGGGCTTTGTCCGCCGCAACATAAAAAGGAGAGTGTGATGAATTTAGAAAGCAAAATTATGGACGGGCAAATGTATGTAAGCGACGAAATGTTGTCGCTTTTAGAAAGCGAAATTTCGCGAGTTGTAAAAAGTTTTTTAACGCTTTCGTCGCCCGTAAAAGTACGCTTTAAAAAGGAAGGAAACGAATTGGTCTTTATGACAAGTTTTTCGTCAAATCGAGTTCGCCCACTAGGATTTGTTCCGCGCCAGTTTTTATAGAAAAATTAAAAATTAACAAAAAAATCGGAAAAAATCCGATTTTTTTTAAAAATTTAAGCATTTTTTATTAAATTATCATCAATTTTTTAGTCTTTTGCAAAATAAACAATTCCATAGCAGTTTGGCCCAACGTGTGTGCCTACAACATAACTGATGTCAAAAATTTCTTGCTTTTTAGGGTCAAGTGAAAGTGGAGTTGCGCACTTTTCAACAAAGTTTTCAACAAGTTTTCTGCAGTCAGAATTTCCAAAATAAACAGGGTAGTTTTCGTCTCTGTCTTTTGCCTTGTTAATCATATAAAGATGTGCCTTTGCTTCGCCCATAACCTTGGCTTCGTTGGTCACTTTTCCACCTGTGAGTGAAATGATAGGTTTGATGTTAAGCATGCTTCCAACGATTTGGCTTGTTGCTGAAAGTCTGCCGCTTGCGCGCAAATATTTAAGGTCGCCAATCACAGCGTAAAGTTTAACTTTTCTGATGAGTTCGTCAAGTTTTGCAATGACGTGTTCGAGTGTATCGTCCTTTTCAATAAACTTTAAAAGTTCGGCAATTACAGCGCCGTGTGCCCATGTTGCAACGCCTGATTGACGATAGGTGACGTTTTGCATTTTAAGTGCTTGAACAGCGCCTTCAACCTGATGAATTGTTGCAGTCATTTCAGACGAAATAGTCACAACGATTACATGATATTCAGGGTCGTTTACATAAGGTGTCAAAAGTTCTTCAAACAAATATTGGTTTGGCATAGACGTCTTAGGAATGATTCCTGTTTCACGCACTTTTTTATAGAAAGTTGCCGAATCAAGACCTTCTGGATAAAGTTCGTCGCCAAATCTAACTTCGATTGGAACAACGATAATTCCATATTTGTCAACATATTCTTTTGGAATATCACATGATGCGTCAACAACGATTTTGTATTTCATAATTTCTCCTTTGCGATAGACAAATTATACACAATCTTAAAAAATTTTCCAAATAAATCAGGCATAACAAATTAAAAACATATTACATATATTTTTGTAAGAGGTGGCAATGGGAAACGACGCTAAACTTTTGGCAAGTGAAAAATTTACCAATATGCTTTCGCGCGAAAAAGCCGTGTTGTGGCAAACTGACTATCAAAAAAATTCGCAACTTTTTTATGGCGGCGAAATCGAACAAGCCACCCGCCTTTTAAGCCTGCTCAGTTTTGCAAGCGACATCAAAAGTGCAGGCGAGATAAACTATTTAAAATCGCTGCTAGAACTAAGCAATTTAAACCTTGACCGTTATCTAACGTCTCAGCAAAAAACCGAGTTAAATGATGCGCTTGCAACTTTTCAAAACTTTTTAGATTCCACAGTGCAAGAGGCTCAGCCACCATCGCCGGCAGCGAAGAATGTGCTAGATGATTATGTCACTATGTTTCAGCGCAAAGAAAACCAAAATGTGATTTTGCTGCTTTATGACAATCGGCTGATAGAAGGTCAGTGCAGTTTTATTCCTGACCATAAATTCAACGTCTATCACGCTCTAAAAGTCGGTGGCAGCGTCTATCAGTTTATGGAAATAAAAGCAATTTATGTCATCGGCCCTATCGGGAAGCGGCTGGTTTATTACAACGATTATCTAAACGAGTTGCCACCACGTCAGGCGTTTTGCGAAAAGTTTGGCGAACTTATAAAAATCGAAATGCAACAAGAGATTCGAGCAATCGAGCGCAACAAGCATTTTTAACAGAAAATGCCGTGCATTTAAGCGAAATTGAATCTAATAAAACAAAAGAAATCAAACAAAGAAAGCAAACAAAAGAAAGCATAAAAAAACAAAATAAACAAAGGAAAAAAATAATGAAAATATGCGTATATGCGATATGCAAAAATGAAGAAAAATTTGTAGATAGTTGGCTTGAAAGCATGCAGGAAGCGGACAGCATTTGTGTGCTTGACACAGGCAGCACAGACGGCACGGTTGAAAGGCTGAAAAAGCATAAAAAAGTGACAGTCGCAATCAAAGAATTCACGCCTTGGCGCTTTGATAATGCGCGCAATGAAAGCATGAAACTCATTCCGTCCGACACTGATTTTTGCGTCTGCACTGACCTTGACGAAAGGTTTGACCCAGGCTGGCGAGAAAGGCTTGAAAAGGGACTTTCTCCGCTGACAAAACAGGTGAGATATCGCTATACTTGGAGTCACGACGAAAACGGCAACGAAGGCGTGGTTTTTTATGCTGACAAAATTCATTCATACGGCGATTTTGTATGGGTTCATCCCGTTCATGAAGTGCTGTCATACAAAGGCAAACAGCCATATTTTTCGACGCTGATAAAAGATGTTCACTTGCAGCATTATCCCGACGCGAAAAAGTCGCGCGGGCAGTATTTGCCGCTGCTTAAACTCAGTGTTGAAGAAGACCCAACAAATGACCGCAATATGCATTATCTCGGCCGTGAATATTTCTTTCATGGCGAATATGAAAATGCAATAGAAACCTTGCAAAAGCACTTAAATTTGCCATCTGCAACATGGGCAGAAGAGCGCAGCGCAAGCCTTAGATACATGGCAAAAAGCCAGCACGCGCTTTCACGAGATGACGAAGCGGAAAAGAGTTTTAAACAAGCCATTTTGACGTGGCCGTCGTCGCGCGAAGGCTATTATGACTTAGGTTGCTTTTATTACGATAAAGGCGACTTTTTAAACGCGGCATTGACGCTTGAAGTGATGCAAAACATTTCGCATCGTCAACTTTCATACATTTCAAATCCGGAGTGTTGGAGCGGAACAGTCAACGACCTTTTAAGCATATGCTATCACAATTTAGGCGACCGAAAAAAGGCACTAGAAAACTGCAAAAAAGCGCATCAGGCATTCCCAAACGACACGCGCATAAGCAAAAATCTCAACTATTTTTTGCACAAAGAAGAACCTTAAAAAATATCTTAGTAAAGGGGAGAAAAGCTTTATAAGGAGAAAACATGCCATTCAATTTTAATTCAAGACGATGTGGCTGCAGTGGAAACCAAATTCGACCAATAATCAACACAAATCCAACAGTTGTTGTCGGACCAACAGGCGCTCAAGGTCCAATCGGTCCAGTGGGTCCAACAGGCCCAGTAGGACCACGAGGATTAACAGGCGCCGCAGGCGCAACCGGACCAACGGGCCCAACCGGTGCGGCAGGTGCAATCGGAGCAACGGGCCCAACTGGCGCAACAGGAGCAACGGGAGCAACAGGAGCAACGGGAGCAACTGGAGCAACGGGAGCAACTGGAGCAACGGGAGCAACTGGCCCAACCGGTCCTATCGGTCCAACAGGTCAAACAGGTCCAACAGGTTCAACAGGAGCAACCGGAGCAACCGGAGCTACTGGTCCTACTGGACCTACTGGCCCAACGGGCGCAACTGGAGAAACAGGAGCAACCGGTCCTACCGGACCAACCGGACCAACCGGACCTGCAGGTCCAACAGGCCCAACTGGCGCAACAGGCGAAACCGGGGCTACCGGACCTACAGGTCCAACTGGTCCAACAGGACCTACGGGCGCTGCGTTAAATGAAAATGCTACAATTTATGATGCAGCATCGCAGTCGCTGACAAGTGGAACAGCCGTTTCGTTGCCAACAGTTTTAACAAACAATTCGCTTACGACAACCACTGCAAACACAATCACAGTGCCTTCTGCAGGATCGTATCAAATTTCTTATACTACAAACACTGCCACCGGCGCAGGATCAAGTGACAATGTTGCGATTGCTGTAAATGGGGTTATTCAAACTCCAACTCGAAGATCGCTTTCGACAACGCAGGGCGTTAGTGCAACTTATGTATTAAACCTTTCTGCAAACGATGCAATCACAATCGTTCCAACAGTTACTGGCTCCACAACGCTGACAGATACAGGCGGACCTAGTGCGACATTGACAGTTATACGCGTTGGTTAAAAAATAAAAAAAAAGAAAACGAGCAGATTTATGCTCGTTTTTTATTGTTTAATCATATATAATCATTTGCGGACAGCGAAAGAGATGAAAAAATTAAAATTTGTAATTTTAAAGATAAAAATTGTAAGCAAAAACATTTCACTTTTTCACTTTTTTGTTTTATAATCAAATCGTAAAAAGAATAAATAAGGAGCACAAGTGTGGACAGCATAATCGAAGTTGACAACTTAACAAAAGACTACGGTTTTGGC
This sequence comes from Eggerthellaceae bacterium, assembly GCA_963602685.1. GTDB lineage: Bacteria > Bacillota > Clostridia > Christensenellales > UBA1242 > Caccovivens. The sequence continues at coordinate 114,686 of CAVCJG010000002.1, forward strand.
CGTGGCGTTTTTGATGTTTCTTTTAAAGTTGGCAAGGGCGAAGTCTTTGGCTTTTTAGGGCCAAATGGAGCGGGAAAATCAACCACAATTCGCCATTTGATGGGCTTTTCAAAGCCTGACAAGGGGCAAACAAAAATCTTTGGCAAACCAACTTTTGACCGCTATTATGAAATTTTAAACCATGTGGGCTATATTCCGGGCGAAATCGCTCTGCCACAAGGTCTTACTGGCATAGAATTTTTACATATGATGCAATCGCTGCAAAAAATTCACAACGAGCAGCGCCTAAACGAACTTTTGGATCTTTTCCAACTTGACGCTGTGACATTAAAGGGCGAAACAAAGCGCATGAGCCTTGGCGTAAAGCGTAAACTTGCCATAGTTGCCGCGTTTATGGGCGATCCCGAAGTGTTAATTCTTGACGAGCCAACCAGCGGACTTGATCCGGTGATGCAAGAAGTGTTTATTGAATTTATCAAAAAAGAAAAAGAGCGTGGCAAAACAATTTTGCTTTCCAGCCACATTTTCACCGAAGTAGACGCAACTTGCGACCGCATAGCAATAATCAAAGACGGCAGAATCGTATCGGAGTTTATAGCAAACGATTTAAAACACGCAAAAACAAAATTCTATCAAATTGAGTTTGAAAGCAAAAAGGATTATGAAGATTTTTGCTCAGCCAATCGCAAAAGCAAAATCATGACAATTCTTTCAACCAAAGACGAAATAAACCAGGTGATGATTTCAGCACACGATGACAATATAAACAAAGTTGTCGAGCAACTTTCAAACTATCACATCGCCGAATTTACAAACATAAAAGAAACGCTTGAAGACTATTTCATGAAGTTCTATAAAGAAGACAAAAACTTTGGAGGTGTCGAATGAAAAAAGAAAACGCAGCCATTCAACCTCAAAATGAAGAATATCCAATCATAATCGACAATCTGACCAAAGACTATGGTCAAGGCCGCGGAGTGTTCAACATCAACCTTAAAATCAAAAAAGGCGAAATGATGGGCTTTGTCGGAACAAACGGCTCTGGTAAAACCACAACAATCCGCAATTTGCTGGGCTACATTAAGCCAACCAGCGGGCAGTGCATGGTTCTCGGCAAAGAATCGTGGGCACACGCCAGCGAAATCGCCAGCCACGTCGGATATGTGCCAGGCGAAATAGGTTTTCCTGACTTGCCAACGGGCACAGCATTCATTAAAAGCCAAGCCGACTTTTTCGGGATAAAAGATTTAAGTTATGCAAACTCGCTGATAAAACAACTTCAACTTGACCCACGCGCCAACTTAAAGCGCATGAGCAAGGGCATGAAACAAAAAACGGCGCTTGTAGCCGCACTTATGAACAATGCCGAAGTGTTGATACTTGACGAACCAACCACAGGGCTCGACCCACTTATGCGTGATGCGTTTATAAGCATAATCAAAGCGGAGCACAAAAAAGGCAAAACGATATTCATGTCCAGCCATATGTTCAACGAAATGGAAGACACGTGCGACCGCGTAGCCCTTATAAACAACGGCCACATCATCGACGTTGTAGACATGGAAGACATACGCAACCGCAAAGTTAAAGACTTTAAGATAGAGTTTAACAACGAAAGCGACTATAAAGCGTTTAAAAAACTCAAATACAAAGTAATTCGCGACCAGCAACAGTTCAATCAAGTTACAATTTCAATATCAAACAAACAGATAAACAAATTGTTCAACGATTTAAAAGCGTTTGACGTAAAGTTTATTTCCGAAGTCAAATACACACTTGAAAAGCATTTTAGAGAAGTGCTTAAAAAGCAAAAGGAGGAGCAAAACAATGTTTAGCAGAGCATTATTCAAACAGTCATGCAAAGCCAATGGCATAATGTGGGGGATAATCACGTTCGCCGTATGCTTTATGCTTGCCTGTGTAATGATGATTGCAGGCGGAGGCAACATCGGCACAATCCGTTCTGGCATAACAAACACAATCATAGAAAGTTCGGTTGAAGCGCAAGCCAAAACACGTGCGTCAACATATTACAGCATAGTTACTCCGGGCTTAAAACAGTTTGACGAAACATTTGCAGCGGCATACGCTCAAAAATACACCGAAATCAAAACAGCTGACCCAAGCGTGCCAGACGAGACCGCATCAGCACAAGCAGGAGCATATGCACTCAGCACAGGAGTAGGCGCAGTCAACGTTTACATCAATGGCGTTTGCACAAAAAACGGATATGAAGACGGCAGCGTCGAAAAGCAAGAACTCCAAGGCCTTATGTTTGCGTGCTTTAATCTTGACATGAACGGCGACGGCGCAGCCGATTTCGATTATTTCTATCAAGCATATGGAACAGACGTTCAACCATACACAACAACGCTTTCAACAGTTTCAAGTCCAAACCGTGACACCGAGCGAAAAGAATATGCTCGCAACTATTGCAGTGTTTTCTTTGCTGGAAATATGGTGAGTGAAGACAACGTTGACAAATTGGTTGCACAACTTGAAAAATTTGAAATATCAAAAGAAGGTTATCAAAACCTTACTTACACAAACGAAGCAGGAGAGGAAGTATCAAAATACACAGGCACAAGCGGTTATTTGTATATTAAAGACCTTGCCACAGACACAATCGTAACACTCCAAGCGCGACTTGATTATGAAATCGCTAAAATCGAAACAACCGACCCAGTCGAATATCAAAAAGAAGTAGCGCGCATTACAAACGAAATCATAGCCGAAAACGGCAAGACATTCCTTTCATCACTTCCACAAGACGTTTCCAACTCGCTCCAAGAAGTGGGACAAATGGACATCTTTGGAATGATTACTGGCTCAGTATATTTCAAAATGGCAGGCTTATTGCTTCCAATCATCTACATCATCATGGTTTCAAACAACTTAATAGCAGGTCAAGTCGACAGCGGCTCTATGGCATATGTGCTTTCGACATCAACAAAGAGAAGACAAGTTACTTTCACACAATCAATCTATTTGGTTCTTTCGTTGTTTGTTATGTTTGCTTGCGTTACAATAACGGGAATGATATGCCTTGCGTGCTTAAACAGTTCGGCAGTGACAATATCTTATTACGAACTCGGCATGCTCAGCCTTGGCGCGTTTATAACGCTGTTTGCAATGAGCGGAATCTCATTCTTGGCATCATGCTGGTTCAACCGCAGCAAGCATTCAATGAGCATAGGCGGAGGCATCAATATGTTCTTCCTTGTCGCAACAATGCTCGGCTTGTTTGGCAGCAAAGTTCTTCCATCAATCGTGCGTCTCAATTCGCTTAATTTCTTCAACTATTGCTCAATAATATCGCTGTTTGATGAAGTTTCAATTTTGGAAGGAACAACCACATTCATTTGGAAACTTGCCATCTTGGCAGTTATCGGCATAGTATGCTACATCGTCGGCGCAATCAAGTTTGAAAAGAAAGACTTGCCATTATAATTCGCGACGCTAAAAACAAGAATTTAAAATGCAATTAAAAAAGCACTTAAAGCGCAGACAAACACAAATGAAAAGCGTTTAAAGCGCAACACAAAAAACAGGCAGTCACCTGTTTTTTTGTTGAAATTTTTGCAGCAAATCAAAATAAATTGACTTTTTTTTAGTAATGATTATTATATAAGTATATTTTTAGGAGAATTTATGGAAAATTTTGTTAGACCAAGACCAGTATTTCCAAAACGTGCCGTAATTACAGCAGGCATGCCATATGGCAACAAATTATTGCATTATGGTCATGTGGGCATGGCGGTGAGAGCGGATATTTTTGCTCGTTTTATGCGTGATAGAATCGGAAAAGACAACGTAATATTTGTTTCAGGAACAGACTGTTATGGTTCGCCAGCAGTTGAATCATATCGCAAACTTAAAGAAAGCGGACAAATCACAAACGAAACGATCCAACAATACATCGAAAAAAATCATCTTGCTCAGGCGCAAATTTTTAAGGACTATGAAGTAGGTTTCAACCTTTATGGTGCATCGGCACTTGGCAGAAGTGGACAAATTCACAACCAAACAAGTGAAGAGTTTATCGACGCTTTAAACAATGCAGGAATGGTCAGCAAACATAGTTCGCTTCAATTTTACGACACAACTTTCAAAACACTTTTAAACGGCAGACAAGTTGTCGGCAAATGCCCAATCCAAGGCTGTCAAAGTGAAAAAGGATATGCCGACGAATGCGACCTTGGTCACCAATATCTTCCACAAGACCTTATTGACCCAGTCAGCACGCTCTCTGGCAAACGCCCAGAACTTGTAAAAATCGAAAATCTTTATTTCAATCTCGAACAATGCACGCCGCTTCTTGAAGAGTGGATTTCGTCAATCGAAAGACAGCCAGACACAGCGTCATTTATGGTTAAAGAAATCAAAGAATTTTTCAAAAAACCAGAAGTTTACATCAAGCGCGAATACTTTGCAAAACTTGATGAAATCAAAAATCAACTTCCACACTTCCAGCAAGCCGAAATCGGCGAAAAAACGCCAAGCACAACCATAGTGTTTGACACTTTGGCAGACCGTGAAAAAGCGTGCGAAATTCTCGCCGCAAACTCAATCCGCTATCGCACAGGCAAAACTTTGACGCCATTCCGCCTTACAGGCGACATCAAATGGGGAGTTCCATGCAAAGAAATTCAAGGCGTAAAAAATCAAACCTTCTATGTTTGGCCTGAAAGTTTGTGGGCTCCAATATCGTTCACAAAAACCTATCTCGAACAAATTGGCGCACCAAAAGACGAATGGAAAAAATATTGGTGCAGCAAAGACGCTCAAGTTTATCAGTTCTTAGGTGAGGACAACCTTTATTTCTACGGCCCAGCGCAACAAGCAATGTTCATGGCAACGCAAGGCAAAAATTTCAAATTTGACGCACCGGAAGGCCAACTTCAAATCACAAAAATTTGCCCAATCAAATCAATTCTTTACATGAATTCAAAAGCAAGTTCGTCAGGCGCATTAAAGCCACCAATGGCAACTGAATTTTTGAATTACTACACGCCAGAACAATTCAGAATGCACTTTATGGCAATGAATCTTTCAAACAACAATGTCAGCCTAAGCCCAAAAGCGTTTGATAAAGACGCCGATCCAAACGCCGTCGACCCAATGGTGCTTGAAGGCAACTTGCTTACAAACGTCTACAACCGTGTGCTTAGATCAGTGTTCTATTCAATGCAAAATGGCTTTTCTTCAACAATTCCAAACGAAACAGTAGACCAAGAAATTTTGGACAGTTGCAAAAAAACAATCTTAGACGTTGAAATGTTTATGGCAAACAAAAAGCTTCATCAAGTCTACAACGCAATCGACGTATTTATCAGAAACATAAACAAGTATTGGGTAAAAGAGTCAGCCACAGCAGCCGACGAAAAACAAAAAGCAAAACTTATCGTAAACACTTTGCAAATGATAGTCACAGCGGACATCTTGCTTCACCCAGTTGTTCCATCGGGGGCGGAAAAAGTAGCCGCAATGCTTGGACTTGACGCAAACAAAACCTTTAATTGGGACAATATCTTTAAGCCATTCCAAACAATGCTTGATACATCAAAAGGCGGAAAGATAGTTGAAATAAAAGAAAAGGAAGACTTTTTCAAACGTCATCCATGGCAACTCGAACAACTTGCAAAACAAAACTAACCACTTCGCGCTCTAAGCAAACTTAGCCTATCGGCAAACCCAACAAAACCCACAAAAAAACTCAGCTCCCGCTGAGTTTTTTCTATTTTAATTTTGTTAATAAATCTAAAATCGTTGACTTGCTTTCGTCAGAAAGTTTGTCAAACTTTTTAATAAAATCTTTTTGTTGTTTGTATTTGGTAATATCTTCCCAGAAAAATTCTTCAGGCGTGCTGCCGCAAACGTTAATTGCGTCAAGCAATACTTCGGTAGGGATGCTGAAATCTCCGTTATCAAATTTAGCGATATAAGCAATAGACTTATCAATTTGTTGAGAAAGTTCTCTTGCTGAGAGATTTGCTCTGTTTCTTAAATAGCCAAGTCTATCAATTAAAAATTTTCTGTTTGATGTAATATCTTTCATACTAAACTCCTTATTACATCAATTTTACAGCGACCTATTTTCGCAGCCGATAACTCACATTGGTAAAAATATAATAAAATTCAGCAAAATTGTGCTATAATGATAAATATAGTATGAAAATTACCAATGAAATTATACGGAGCGAGAAAAATATGGAAAAGGTTGTATGTTTTGCGGGACATCGTGACAAATGGAAAAACGAAGGAATAAGCGAAAAACTCAAACAATAAAAGCAAAACTTTTCATTTGATTTGAAAAATTTTTTGGTATTGACAAATTAGGCGGTCGATTGTATAATTAAAACAAAGAGGGGGAGATATGGATTTTGATTTTGATTTTTTAAAAACAAATTTAATTTTCATGCAAAAAGGCCTGAAAAATATGGATCCGAAGTCACATGAATATCAGGTAATCACAGGTATTTTTAGCAATGAAATAATTGAAAAAGTAAGAATTGCTTTAAAAAATGACAAAAAGGCGAAAGAAATAATTTTAAAAATTATAGGAAACAACAGCACTTACTTTGATAAATATACAAATCTCGCATTTCAAGATTTTTGTCGTGATGATGATGATTTTGGGCCAAGACGTAAGCCTACTCTCGACGATGATGATGGATTAAGATATAGTTCTTCGCTCTATACTGAATATTTGGAATATACTCGCAATTATGATAAAACGATGGCAAAATTAAAAGCAAAAGTAGAGTCAATTAAACAAGAACCAGTCGATACAAGGTTTTTTAAGCGCAAAAAATCAGAATTGGCGAAAATGGAAAAATTGAAAAAAGCGGACCAAGATATTCATGAAGCACGTGCTAAGCATAAGGTTTGGATGGAAGTTGCAAAAGAAGAAGAAGAGTTTAACAAACTTTGGGTTAAAGATGGTGAAATCGTAAATATAAATGAAGAGTGTGAAATTCAATTAAAGCAACTTAGCGTGCCATATTTCCATAAATTTGTTGCAGAATGCCTTAGAAACAATCCAGAGCTTGTTCGATATAGATTCGATGGCATGCCAAAGAATTTAATCGAGAATTGGTGTCCTATTAACAATGCCTATCGTAAAAGCACAGTATATAAGGATGTGCCTGATATGATTCAAGAAATTATTAAAGAAGAGCAAATTGCGTTTATTGATGAAGTTCACAATGCAAATGCAACTCAAAAGGCTGAAGAAGCAACAAAAAATGCTTCTAAAGCTCCAAAAGAAGATACTTTAGAAATTGACTAATAAATATAAAATAAAAAGCCTTGCCGATGCGCAAGGCTTTTTGTTATTAAAGTTCAGTTGATTGAAAAATTTTCGGTATTGACAAATTAGGATGTTGATTGTATAATTAAAATGAAGAGAGGGGAGAGATATGGATTTTGATTTAAATTATTTAAAAGCAAATTTAATTTTCACACAAAAAAGTTTGAAAAATATGGATAAGAAGTCGCAAGAATATCGCGCGATCAGAGATATTTTATATGATGAAATAGTCAGAAAAGTAAGAATTGCTTTAGAGAAAGACGAAAAAGCGCAAGAAGTAATTGAAAAAATTAAAGCAAACAATAAAACTTACTTTGATGAGTATACACATCCTGCTTTTCAAAGTCCTTGTGATGGTGAAGATGAGATTGGAACATCATTTGATGGCTTGGAATATGATGATTATGTGGCGCATACCAGAGGTTTCGATAGAACAATGGCAAAATTATTGGCTAAAAAAGAATTGATTATGGAAGAACCAGTCAGTAAATGGTTCTTTATGCGCAAAAAATCGGAAAAGGTGCAAAGAGAAAAATTGATAGCAGTTCGTAAAGAGATGGATAATGCATGGGAGAGGCGTAAATATTGGTCGAAAGTTGCAAAAGAAGAAGAATTGTTTAACAAACTTTGGGTTAAAGATGGTGAAATCGTAAATATAAATGAAGAATATGAAATTCAATTAAAGCAACTCAGCGTGCCATATTTCCATAAATTTGCTGCTGAATGTCTTAGAAACAATCCAAATCTTGTTCAATATAAGGTCGATGAAGTGTCAGAATATGCAGAAGAAGGTTGGTGCCCTATTCAGAATGTTTATCACAAAAGCACTGCGTATAAAGATGTGCTTGGTATGATTCAAGAAATTATTAAAGAAGAGCAAATTGCGTTTGTTGAAGAAGTGTACAATGCAGATGTAATTCAAAAGGCAGAAGAAGCAACAAAAAATGCTTCTAAAGCTCCAAAAGAAGATACTTTAGAAATTGACTAATAAATATAAAATAAAAAGCCTTGCCGATGCGCAAGGCTTTTTTGTTATCAAAGTTCAGTTTATTGCCATTATTTTAGATCATATTATGTTATTTAATATTTAACTAATGGTTTGTTGTTTTTTTTAAGTTTTGTTAAATTAAGTGGTTAATTTATGAAAATTTTGGCACCCATTTTTGCATTTTGCAAGTTTAATAGTTAAAATGCTATTGATATAAATTATCAAGTATTAAAAAGTGTGAAGATGGCGATTTTCTAATCTTTATCTTTTTTGCGCTAAAGGAGTTCTTATGGAAAAATGGGAAAATGAAATAATTGAGAAAAATAAACTAGTTCAGGCAGAAACAGAAAGGATAAACAATGATATTTTGCGAGTTCCGGCATATTTAACAGAAGAAGAAAAAAGTGCTCATGGGGACATTGTAAAGATCTTGAAAGAAAGCATAAAATACAGGCTTTCACATAGTGACGTTGAACTTATTTGGCAATATTGCCAAATTAAGATAATGAGAGACAGGGCTTGGCAAGAGTATAACAAAAATCCAGAAAGATATATAAGAATCGTGACCGGAATTTGTAGTGATGGAAAGACTCCAAAGATTATGATTAAAGAAAACGAGCACTATAAAACTTTGATTGACTGCAACAAACAATTAGAAAAAATATTGAAAGATCTGAGGCTTACACCAGAAACGAGAGCCAAAAAGAGATTTTAGAACGCAAACCAAATCTGTTTGTGTTCTTTTATATGGAGATTTAATATGGAAGAATTAAAAATTGAATATATTGAAATTGAAAAGTTAAATCATTATGAAAACAATTCAAAAATACACACAAAAGAGCAAATAGAGCATATCGCAAATTCAATTAAGGAATTCGGATTTAATGACCCGCTAGGTATTTCAGGAAAAGAAAACATCGTTTTGGAAGGGAATGGGCGCGTCGAAGCGGCAAAAATGCTTGGCATAACAAAAGTTCCTTGTGTGAGGCTTGATCATTTATCAAAAGAAGAACAACAAGCTTATGTTATTGCCCATAATTCAACTAATTTAGAAACGGGTTTTGATGATGGGATATTGTTTCAAGAATTAAAAAAATTGCAAGAATTTGATTTTACTGACTTTGGGATAGATGTTGATAAGTATTTAAAAACATGCATTAGAGTTCAAAAAAGATTATTGAAACCTGTTAAAAAGGTCCACTATTTGATAAGTTTCGATATTAACATGAACGATAAAATCGTGAACTTGATAGATAGAATAAAAAGAATTGAAGGAGTTGAAATTGAATCGACAACCAACTAAAACGGATAATAAGTCTATTGCTAATAAGATATTCATAAGAAAAGAGGCCATTAAAAATTTAAAAGAAGTAAATGTTCTTGATTTATTTGCAGGAAGAAATGTTTTATGGAATAATATTAAAACAGATAGATATTATGGGGTTGATATTAAAAACAATAAAGGTAAAAACTTAAATGCTGATGCAAGGCAGATATTTGATAATATAGATTTAAGCAAATTTAACGTTATTGATTGCGATAGCTATGGGATCGCTTTTGATTTGTATAAAAAGATATTAAACAATAAGAATATTAAAAAAGGTACGATAATCTTATATACATTGATAACAAATGAATTTACAAAAATCCAGAATGAAGCAAAAAAAGAATTTAATTTTAAACACTTTTATGATAAAGCCCCTTCATTATTTAACGCAAGAGCAATTGAATTTTTTTATGAAATGTTGGCAAAATATGGAATAAAAGAAGTGTATTATTATTCTATTCGTGATAATTTTGATAAACATTATGGATATTTTATTATCTAATATTTGAAAAAACTATCGTTTTATGCTATCATAAATGCATGAGTATAATTTATAAGCCTTGTGGAATGGCGAGAGAATATAGCCCCTATGCGTTAAATATTTACATAGGTTGCAGTCATAGATGTAAATATTGCTATGCTCCACACACATTGCAAAGGAAAGAAAGCGAATATTTTGGAAAGCCCGAGCCACGAAAAGATATTTTAAAACAACTAGAAAAAGACTTGCAAAAAAACAGATATACAGAGCAGGTTCTTTTATCATTTGTTGGCGATTGTTATTGTGATAGCGCAGACAATGGAATGACAGTTCGAGAAGTTTTGAAGTTGTTAAATCATTACAAAGTGCCCGTTGCGGTGTTAAGCAAGGGTGGAAAGAAAATGCTAAGAGATTTAGATATATTCAAACAATTTGGAGATAGAATAACTGTTGGCACTACTTTAACATTTTTAGATGAAAAAAAATCTAAAGAATGGGAACCTTTTGCTTCAACTCCAAGTGAAAGACTTGAAACTTTAAAAACGCTTCATGATAACGGCATAAAAACTTTTGCAAGTTTTGAGCCTACAATTGAGCCTGAAGAAAGTTTGAAACTTATTAGGAAAACGTTAGAAATGGACTGCGTTGATCACTACAAAATCGGAAAGATAAACAACTATAAATCAGCTGACAAATGGCAAGATTGGGCAAAATATTTGCAAGATTGTGTAAATTTGCTTCGCCCAACAAATAAGCAGGTTTACTATAAATTTTGTTTAAGAAAATTAGCTCCTGATATTGAACTAACTGACAACGAAAAAAATCCTGATGCATATATTGTGAGAGTAACTATTCCAAAACAGACGAGCCTTTTTGATTAAGGGAAGCTGTGTTTGCAGATTATTTTGGAAAGCATTAAAAACAAATTTTTTTTGATAAACAAATGAAAAAGATTTGATAAAAAAATCACTAGTGGGAACTAGTGATTTTTTTGTTTGGTGCCGGTGGTCGGGGTCGAACCGACACTTGGTTGCCCAAACGAGATTTTGAGTCTCGCGCGTCTGCCATTCCGCCACACCGGCAAATTTCTAAACAGGAATATTCTAGCATAAACAAAAAAATTTTACAAGGAAATTACGCAAATTTGTTTTAAAAAACATTTTTTACAAAAATGCCCTGTTTTAGGGCTATTTTGACGCCAAAAATTAGTTATTTTAATGTCAATATGGCGTCAAATTTCGACATTTTTGTAAAAAAATCGCAAAAACGATTAAATTTTTGGCACTAAGGTTTGACTATTAAAATGTCCAATTTTATAATTTTAGCAGTGAAAAATAAAAGGGGAGATTTAGACATGCAAAATCACATTTGGGGCAAAACACTTCTTTCATCTTATCGTTTTTTAGAGCGTATTGCAGGAGCAATAGACAAAATAATTGAGAAAAAAGCACTTGCTTCTTCTTGGGTGACTTCGGCCAGCAGCATGGCAAACAGCACCTTAGAACTTGCTGACAAAATCATCGAACTTTCCGAGCGCAAAGTGAAGTTAATCAACATCAAATTGTTGATTGAAAAAGCGTTAAAAAAGCTTGATGAAAAAGACGCGAAAATTTTGATTTGCAAATATTTCGATAAGATGGGACCTGAAGAAATCATCGCTTCGTTTGGTCTTTCGCGCCGCTCATATTTCAGACGCATACAAGATGCCGAATCAAGTTTTGAGTCATCGTGCGCATCGCTTGGTTTTCCGATATCTCGTCTGCAAACCTATCTCGACAGCGAAGATTGGATGAAGCAAATTGCGACGACATTTCAAGCAAAACAAGCCAAAGAAAAAAAGGGCAGCGCCCTTTCAATTTAAGTCATCTTCATTAAATTCATAATAATCTCTTCCTCTTTTAAGTGGTGGAGATTTTTCTTTTCTGCCTTTGGCAAAAAGCCTGCGTTTTTTCGGACTTAAAATCAAATACAAAATCACAAGGCAAGGCAGTGAAACACCCAAAATAATCATCGCTTTTGCCGTGTCACTCAGCCCACCACCGCCAGGCAAGTCACCCGAAAAATTAAGCGGAGTTGTTATTTCGGGGAAGTATTCCATATTTTCGCTTGCAAGCGTCAAATTGTCGCAAAAATATGAAAACGCATAACCTTTGATTTCTTCGCCGCCGTTAGAAAGCGAGCAGTAATACCATTTATTGGTTGATTTCGGGAATAGTTCGTCGCCATAGCAAGTCCCATAAAGCACAACATTTTCTTGCAAGAAACTCAGTTTTCCACACTTTGCTGCGCCGGCCTTTGGTGCTGAAAACACGTCAAGCCCATTTTGCGCAAATGCCCGAAAACTTTGACTGGCATATGGCGCCGAAGGCACGCCGTCCATAGGCGTCACTTCATCTTTTTTTACATAGCCTTGAAGCGAAGCATACTTGGCGTAATAAAAGTCATCTTTTTCGTTTATAAGCAGCACGAAATACGAGTTTGGCAAGATAAAAAGTTTGCTCTCTTCGCTGTCGTTAGGGCTTGAGTAAAAATAGGTGTTTTCGCTTAAAACCTTTGCAAAATAAGTCTTGTTTTGACCGCTGACAGCAAAAGTTGTGCCTGTTTGCGAAGGCCAAAAAATGAATAAAAATGAAAATAGAACAATCAACAATTTCATAGCAAAATTATATCGTCAAAAAATGAATTTTTAAAATAAAATCATGTCATAAAGGGGGGAGAGATGTCGCAAATAATAGAAAAGATTAAAGCGATTGATGCCGAAATAAAACGCCGCGAAGAAAGTGATAATTTGCTCCGCTACAACACTGGTGATAAGATACATTTAAAACAGGTTGCATTTCATAAATGCACAAAACGCAATCGTTGGGTCTTCGGCGGAAATCGCAGCGGCAAAAGCGAGTGCGGCGCGGCCGAAGTTGTCTATCTTGCCCGTGGCAATCATCCATACAAGCCCAACAAAAAAGAAGGCGTCGAAGGCTGGGTTGTGTCGCTTTCACGCCAAGTCCAAAGAGATGTCGCACAGCAAAAAATATTGCATTATCTAAATCCAAAATGCATTGAAAAAATAGTCATGACCTCTGGCCGAGCCGACAGCCCCGAAAGCGGCATAATCGATTTCATTTTAGTGCGCAATGAGTTTGGAAATCTCAGTAAAATTGGTTTTAAAAGTTGCGACCAAACTCGTGCGAAATTTCAAGGTTCATCGCTCGATTTCGTGTGGTTTGATGAAGAGCCACCATTTGATATTTATCGCGAATGCCAGATGCGCGTGCTTGACAAACAAGGCGAAATATTTGGAACGATGACCCCGTTAAAAGGGCTGACCTGGGTTTATAAAGAAATTTATTTAAACGCAAACAATTCGCCAGAAGTATGGCACGAAAGCATGTCTTGGCTCGACAATCCATTTCTTTCAAAAACCGAAATCGACTTCTTTTCGTCGTGCCTGCCCGAAGACGAACTCGCCAGCCGCCGCGATGGCAAATTTACTGCTCTTGGCGGCCAAGTTTATCCCGAGTTTGACGAAAACGTGCATGTCATCGAGCCATTTGATATCCCGCTTGAATGGCAAGACAACATTTCAATCGACCCAGGTCTAAACAACCCGCTATCCGCGCATTGGTATGCCGTCGATTTTGACGGAAACGTCTATGTCGTCGCCGAACACTTTGAAGCCAAAAAAGACGTTGCTTATCACGCCGAAAGGCTCAAACAAATTTCGCAACGACTATCGTGGAAAAGGGAACGCAACGGAATGCTTGGCGCACTTATCGACAGCGCAGCCACTCAGCGCACGCTAGCGGCAACCAAAAGCGTTGTTGAACTGTTTTATGATAACGGCATCTTGGTCAATCCGCGTGTCAACAAAGATATGTTCAGCGGCATTTCAACAGTCAAACGTTATTTAAAAGACGGTGAAGGCAAGCCGCATTTGTTTATATTCAAAAATTGCACAAATTTAATTCGAGAGTTCAAATCATACTGGTGGGGCGATCAAGATCTGCCAATAAAAAATGATGACCACAGTTTGGACGAACTAAGATATTATTTAATGTCAAAACCAAAAATACCACAAAAAAATGAAATAAAAAATGAATTATATGAAGAAAAAATGCGTTTAATGCGCAAATTAAAGGCGAAAAAAACAAGATTTTGAAATATTTTTTACATTTGTTTGGAAAAATAAATTAAATATGATAAATTTAAATAGTAAGGAAAATATAAAAAATATGAAAAAAATATATTCATTTTTAATTTGTTTTTTACTTGCAATTTTGGCTCTCACTCCGCTTGTTACAAAAAGCGGTGAAAATTTAAATACCATTTATGCTGACGGCGAAAATCAAATCACTGTTTCGTCGGCCAGCGAACTTCGCGATATTGCCACAAAGGTCAATTCGGGCGAAGATACATATTCAGGCAAAACAATTCTTCTTGCCAAAGATTTGTTAGATGTCGGCACATGGACTCCAATCGGCCAAAAAGGCGCACCTTTCAAAGGCGTGTTTGACGGGCAGGGACACACAATCTCAGGCATATCAGTCACAGACGGCCAAACCTATCAAGGTCTGTTTGGTTATGCAAGTGGCGCAACAATCAAAAACGTGTGCGTAAAAGATTTTTCATCAACCAACCTTTACAATGCTGACGGCGTTTATGTTGGCTCAATCTTGGGCGCAGGCATTCAAAACACAACAATCGAAAGTTGCGAAGTAGATTCATCAGCATCAACCGAAGCAGCATATGAAATCGTTTGCAATTCAGCAGTCGGCGGCGTAGTCGGCTATCTCGACGGCGGAAGAGTAACCAACACAAGTTCATTTATGAACGTCTATGCAACTTACAATCTCCGCAATGAATACACAATAAAAATCGGTGGCTTTGCAGGCAGAGCCGAAAACAGCATTTTTGTAAAAGCGTCATCATTTGGCGGCGTTAAAATTGAATATTCAGGCGAAGAAGCCCCAACATTAGATTCAAAATTTTATGTTGGCGGATTTGCCGGCGAAATCTCAGGCAACAGCACACAAATGTTTGACGGAGTTGTAGGGGGCGCAATCTCAGCCCGCAACAATTATCCAGACACACAAACAATGGTTGTCGGCAGTGTAGCAGGCGCGCTCATCGACGCTCCAACAACTGGCAAAATGACCTCAATCGCATACACACAAACCCGCGCCGCATTCGGACAAAACGACAGCGGTTATTTGACTGCAAACAATTACATTATGCAGGTTTCTGAAGGCTTAATCTCAGCGCAAGCATTCTATCAATCAGACTCATATACTTATGACATGAACGGCACACAATACACCTTTGTTTGGAGCCAAGGCACCGACAAATGGGATTTCGACAGCGTGTGGGTAATGGCAAACGATAAATTGCGCTTGCAACTTTTCCAATTCTTCGACCTTTCACTTGCTGACTTTTTGGACAACGACGGCTTGCTTGAAAGAACAAGCGCAGCGCCAACGCCAGCCGACCCATCAAGAAAACCATATGCTTACAACGAAATAGTAAACATGTCAGTAAAATTCAGAAACAGCGAAAACAACAAATATTATGACGTGTCTGACATTTTGCTTAACGGCCAAAGCCTTAACTTATCTGAATTTATCGAAACAACGTCACCAGATTATGGCACAGTTAAAACATCAAAAACAGGCGAAATTACTTTCTATAAAGACGGCGACACCTTCCATTTAGACGTAAAAGCAACCAACTCAACCGAAGGCAATTATTCGTTTAGATTAAAAGCGATTGAATACAAAGTTTACATCATGTCTGACGAAAACGGGGCAGTGCGTTACAGTGGCTCATCAACACTTGCGCAAGTTCTCACTCGTGATATGTCGGCATCAAGCAATCAAATTTCAATCGAAGCAGTAAGCAACAAAAAATACAAGTTCAACGGCTGGTCAATCTATTATGAAGATGCAACAGCAGGCGACAAAGAATATGACCAAAAACTCTGGAAAAAACAATCAATTTCACTTCCAGGAACAAACCCACTTGCAATCAAATTTGCAGACGGCGCATACAATCAAAACTTCTTGTTGATGGCAAACTTTGTGCTTGATCCATGCACATTCAGTTTTGCATTTGACTCGTCAATGATCGCAAAAATCACAGTCAACAACGCCGACGTCGTTTCATCTTCTGGCGAAACAGTGACGCTCGACAAAAACGAAGCCGTTTCAATCAAAGTTTTTGTAAAAGAAGAAGTCGAATTTGACAGTGCAAACCTTGAACAAGTAATCAAATCATTCTTCTCGCGTGACACACTCTCACTCAAACTCGACACCTATAAAGACTCAATCGATTCAACTTTAACAGTCTATGAATACACATTCTCAACTTCATCGCTTGATTATGGCTCAGCATCAACTTTCAACTTCTCGCTCACAACAAAAATAGCCGAAAAAGAAAAAGACCCAAACACAACTCTTTACATTGTGCTGGGCAGTGTAGGTGGCGCACTTTTGCTTGCAGGAATTGGCATAACAATTTGGCTTGTAATGCGCAAAAAAGCCTATGGAAAAGCAGCCGCATCAAAAGATGACTACAAAAACTATTACTATTAAGATAGTAAAAATAAGAGTTATATTTTAAATTAAAATATTGAAATCAAAAGTTAAAATTAAATATTGAAATTAAACTTAAAATATAAAACTAAAAAGCAAAAAGTTTATTCTTCTCGATGATTTTTGCGATTGATAAATTTTTCGCTGTCACTAGCTTTATAAATCACATCACTTCCATATTTGGAGGTGATGTTTTTTATTCCAATGGCCGTCTTGCTGGGCTTTTCGTCGAAAAATGAAATTTGCTTAGCCTTGTCAATTTTGTCAAGATTTGTTATGTTGACGCGAACGGCGCGAATAGGCAATGAGTAATCATAAAAACTATCCAAAATTTGCATAGCGTGTGCAGTTATGGTTTCGCTTGCAAAACATGGCGCATAAGATGCGGACTTGCCATAACGCTTCAACTCATTTGACTTAATCGAAATGCTTATGGTCTTGCCTTCAAAGTGCCCGGCGATAAGGCGTTTGCTGATTTTTTCCGCCAAAAAAGCGACCACTTTTTCAATATCTTCGCGCTTTTGAATATCTTTTATAGTGGTTGTCCCGTTGCCAACGCTCTTTGGCGCTGGTTGGTCATAATAGCACATAACTTTGTCTTCTTCGCTGCCGCGCAAATTTTGCAGAAGTTTAACGCCAGTTATGCCTAAAAGGTCGTGAATATAACTTTCTTTCAGCGCGCAAAATTCGCCGATAGTGTTTATGTTTATAAGTTTAAACTTGCTGTTCAGCCTTCTTCCAATCCCAACAATCGAGTTTAGTGGCAGGTGATAAGCAATCTCTTTAAATCTATCTTTTGGAATCACAGTCACCGCATCTGGCTTTTTTAAATCCGAGCCAAGTTTAGCGTAAATTTTCGAAAACGAAACACCCACCGAAACAGTGAATCCAAACTCTTTTTTAATGCGTTCTTTAATTTCATAAGCAATTTCTTCGCCCGTCTTTCCAAGCACTTTAAGCGACGGCGTCACATCAAGCCAGCATTCGTCAAGCCCCAGCGGCTCAACTAAATCGGTGTATTGCAAATAAACTTCATGCAAACGCTGCGAAATATCTTCATAAAGGCTGTAATGAGGGGAAAGGCAAACAAGTTCGGGACAAATTCTTTTCGCTTCAAAAATTGTCTGACCTGTCTGAACGCCGCTCTTTTTTGCTATTTCGTTTTTGGCAAGAATAATGCCCGTTCTTTTTTCTGGGTCGCCAGCAACAGCCACAGGCTTGTCTTTAAGTTCGGGGCGGGTGGCGCATTCAACCGAAGCAAAAAAATTGTTGACATCAGAATGCAAAATAGTCCTTTCAATCATTTGCTTTCGCCTCCCAAAAAATGTATAATATGAATGTAATTATTCTCTAATATTTTACAAGTTAAAGGAAATTTATGCAACAAAATATGCTACAAAACTTTACAAATTCATTTTGCATAGACGGCGAAGGTGTGATAGAAAAAAACGTCGCAGCAGGTGTCAAAACACTTAATTTGTTGACGTCAAATCCGCTTTTGGCCGCAAAAAAATATCAACAATTCTCTCTCGCAGGCAAAATCATAGTCAAACCTGACGAGATTAAATTCTCAACAATAAAAAAACTGCAAAAACAAGGCTTTAACCTTGCATTATATATTGATTTATCTTGTTATGATGAAAAGCAACTCGAAAAATTTTCGGCATCAAATATGCCTGTTTTTATTCCGCTTTTTGACAACCTAAAAAAGACGGGAGAAATCGCCAGCCAGTATGGCATCTCGCCCGCAAAACTGGTTGAAGATATGGGATTTTTAGACCGCGATTGCACAATAGTCGGCGGCGAATATGCCGACAAAGACGACCTTGAAATTTTGGGCTCGTATGGCGCAAAAATGGCGGTTTGTCCAATCTTTCAGTCGCAGCAAGGCGAAACCTTTTCAAACGTTGTGCTCATGCAAAAAATGGGGCTTAAAGTGCAGTTAGGCAGCGGCGGAAACGCTGAAATCAACATGCTAGGCGAAGCCAACTATCTTTATCTTACAACGCTGTCATTGCTTGAAAACCCACAAGCAGTGTCGCGCGAAGAAATACAAAAAATGACAGGAGAAAATTATGAAAATTGAAGAAATCTTAGCAAGTGAATTTGGTCTTAAACAAGTTTATGCCGAAAACATAATCTCGCTTTTAGACGAAGGCAACACAATTCCATTTATCGCAAGATACAGAAAAGAAATGCACGGCTCATGTGACGACCAAGTGCTCCGCGCTTTTTCTGACAGACTTAAATATTTAAGAAATTTGAATGAAGAAAAAGAAAAGGTTCAACGTGTAATCACCGAGCAAGGAAAGTGGACACCAGAACTTGAAAAAGCGCTCTCAGCCGCTCAAACTTTGACAGAAGTCGAAGACATTTATCGTCCATACAAGCCAAAAAGAAAAACCCGCGCATCAGTCGCAATCGCAAATGGACTTGAGCCTCTTGCTGACATTATTCAAAGCCAAAAGAAGGGCGTAAACATTCAAGAAGAAGCCGCAAACTTTGTCACTGAAAACGTGCCAGACGTTGCAGCCGCAATCCAAGGCGCAAAAGACATCATCGCAGAAAGAATCAGTGATGATGCCGAACTCCGCAAAATTTTGCGCGAACTTTTATGGAAAAAGGCCAGCCTTTTCTGCACGCTTTTAGACGGCGAAAACAAACTCACTTATGAAGGTTACAACGGCTTTAAACAAGAAGTAAACAAACTTCCAAGCCACCGAATCTTAGCGATAAATCGTGGCGAAAAAGAAAAGTGTTTAAAAGTTGAAACACAAGTAAATATGGAACTTCTTTTAAACGAAATTCGCTCATCTTACAAAAAAGATAACGAACAAACCAACGAAATCATGGACGAGATCATCGAAGACTCGCTTGACCGTTTGCTATTCCCAGCGCTCGAACGTGAACTTCGCTCAACGCTTACAGACAACGCTTGCGAGCAGGCAATCAAAATGTTTGAAGTCAACTTAAAGCCACTTTTGATGGAAGCCCCACTCAAAAACAACATAATTTTAGGACTTGACCCAGCGTATAGAACTGGTTGCAAAATCGCCGTAATCGACAAAAAAGGTGACGTGTTAGACACAACAGTAATCTATCCAACACCACCACAATCAAAAACAGAAGAAAGCATCGAAAAACTCAAAGCGCTCATCGAAAAATACAATGTTGACATTGTTTCAATCGGAAACGGAACTGCATCAAAAGAAGCCGAAATCTTTGTTGCCGAACTTATAAAACACGTTTCGCGCCCAGTTTCATATGCAGTCGTTAGCGAAGCCGGCGCATCAGTATATTCAGCATCAAAACTTGGCGCCGAAGAATTCCCAGACTATGACGTATCGCTCCGCAGCGCAGTATCAATCGCCCGCAGACTTCAAGACCCACTTGCTGAACTCATCAAAATTGACGTTAAAAGCATCGGCGTAGGTCAATATCAACACGACATGCCACAAGCACGCTTAACCGAAGTGCTTACAGGCGTTGTAGAAGATTGCGTAAACAGTGTGGGAGTCGACTTAAACACAGCATCTCCATCGCTCCTGTCATATGTTTCAGGTCTCAATATGTCAATCGCGAAAAACATAACAGCATATCGTGCAAAAATCAAAGGCTTTAAAAACAGAAGCGAACTTCTTTCTGTTCCAAAACTTGGACCAAAAGCGTTTGAACAATGTGCAGGTTTCTTGCGCATAACTGACGGAAACAACATTCTCGACAATACGGGCGTCCACCCAGAAGCATACGAAGCAACCGACAAGCTTTTGAAAATGTTTACACTCACAGTTGACGATGTCCGCAAAGGCGAACTCAACCTTGAAAATCTCATCGCTCTTAAAGGCGAACAAAAAGTTGCCGATGAAATCGGAGTCGGCGTTCCAACACTCCACGACATCGCAAAAGAACTTGCAAAGCCAGGCAGAGACATCCGCGAAAGCATGCCAAAACCAGTCCTTCGCAGCGACGTTTTAAGCATGGAAGACTTAAAAGAAGGCATGGTGTTCAGCGGCAAAGTGCGCAATGTTGTCGACTTTGGTGCGTTTGTTGACATTGGCGTGCATCAAGACGGCTTAGTTCACATTTCACAAATCTGTGACGCCTACATCAAACATCCATCAGAAGTGTTAAAAGTGGGACAAACAGTAGACGTTAAAATTTTAAGCGTCGACCTTCAAAAAAAGCGTATTTCGCTTACAATGAAAGGAATAGAAAAGTAATTTAATTTATAAAAAGGAGAACGCTACGGAAAAAGACACATGCCCATATTGTGGCAGCACATACAAAACGATTAAAGAAAGCGGACTTGTTGGCTGTGAAAACTGCTATTTTGAAATAGCAGAACTTTCGCAAGCGGCACGTTCGCTTTTTGACGGCAAAACTTTTTCCGGCCGCGCTCCACAAAGGAGGGGACATGGACAATTTTAGCAGTGTTGCAATCTCCTCACGAATTCGCTTAGCCCGCAACATCTCGGGCATCGAATTTATGCCAAAACTCACCAGCGAAGACAAAATCGACTATATCTCATCTTCAATGCAGGCACTTTTGTCAGCATCTGGCGACTTTACAACGCAAAAACTAGCCGACTTGCCTTTGTCGCGCTGCACATCTCTGTTAGAGCGCCACATAATCTCAAAAGCGCTTATCGAAAACAAAGATATATCGCTTGTTTCAACAAATGAAGATGAGTCGATAATTGTTATGATTATGGAAGAAGACCACTTGCGTCTTCAAAGCATCTTGCCGGGGCTCAACCTGTTTGAAGCATACAATCAGCTCTTGCCGCTCGACGAAAAAATCTCATCAAGTTTTGTCATCGCCTTTGACGACGAACTTGGCTATCTGACCTCGTCGCCATCAAACCTTGGCACGGGAATGCGCGCATCAGTCATGGTGTTTATTCCAGCGCTCGAAAAAAGCGGCAGAATAAATCAGCTCATTTCCGAAGCACGCAAGTTTGGATTGACCTTCCGCGGCGCATATGGCGAGGGCAGCGAAAGCAAAGGCTTTATCTATCAAATCTCAAATCAAGGCCTGCTCAGTTTAAGCGAAGAAGAAATAATCGACCGCGTAAACGACTTTTTCTTCAGTATATATGACGAAGAAATGCGTTTAAGAGCGCAAATTTATGAGCAAAATAAAGACGAACTCAACGACCAAATCATGCGTGCATATGGCATACTCACAAATGCCTATTTGCTTGAAGAAGACGAGATGTTTTCGCTGCTTGGCATGATAAGGTTTGGGCACGAACTTGGCCTGCTTAAAATCAAAGATGTTGACCTGTTTATGAAGCTTTTTTATCATGGCGGGGCAGCATTGTTAAAAGAAATTCGACCTTTTTCGCAAGATGAAAAGGAAAACCGCATTCGAGCCGAGTATATAGTAAAAAGGGTAAAAAACCTGGTAAAAATAGGAGGTGAAAAATGAATATAGGCGGTAATTATTTTTCGGACACAATCGAAAAAGTAATCAAAAACGCAAGTCGTATAGCCTTGCGATTTGGAAGTGACGTCGTAGGAACCGAGCATATTCTTTATGGCATAACTTCCGTTAAAGAAAGTCTTTCAGCCAAAGCGCTTGCAGAATATGGAGTGACTGAAGAAGATTTATTCGAACTTTTCAGTGACAACTGTTATGAAGAGCAAGTTTTTGGCAGTGTCGAACTTTCTCCACGAGTAAAAGATCTTTTCAAAACAGCGCAACAAATCGCGCTTGAATACAACCATTCATTCCTTGGCACAGAGCACCTTTTCTTGGCACTTTTGTCATCGCAAGGATCGGTTGCATTAAAATTGCTTGCAAATCATTATGGAGTCGACATTCAAGCACTTTACAACAAAATTGCAATGTCGCTTGAACAATCATCGCTCTCATCAAACGAGCAAAAATCGCAAAATCAATCAAAAAGCACTTTGCCTGAAAAGTTGCTTGAAATGGGCAGCGATATAACCTTAAAGGCAAAAGAACACAAACTCGACCCAGTAATAGGAAGGGAAGATGAAATCGAAAGAATCATCGAAATCCTTTGCCGAAAAACCAAAAACAACCCAGTGCTTATCGGTGAAGCCGGCGTCGGCAAAACCGCAATAATCGAAGGCCTTGCACAGGCAATCGTAAGCGGAAATGTGCCTGAACAATTAAAAGGCAAAATTATCTATTCGCTTGAAATTGGCGGACTTATGGCGGGCACAAAATATCGTGGCAGCATGGAAGAAAAACTGAAAGATGCCATCGAAACAATTATAAAAGACAAAAACATAATTGTCTTCATCGATGAAATTCACACGCTTGCACAAGCCGGCTCAAAAGACGGCGAAACAAGCCCAGCCGATATGTTAAAACCGTATCTCGCACGTGGTGAAATGCAAACAATCGGTGCAACAACCACCGACGAATATCGCAAATTCATCGAAAAAGACAAGGCGCTCGAGCGTCGTTTCCAACCAATACTTGTATCGCCACCATCAGTCAGTGATACAATTCAAATTTTGAAAGGCTTAAAAGACACATATGAAGCCTTCCACAAAATCAAAATCAGCGACGAAGCCATCGAAGCCGCAGCAGTGCTTTCAGACCGTTACATTATGGACAGATCTTTGCCAGACAAAGCCATCGACCTTATTGATGAAGCGTGCAGCAAAGCAAAAGTCAACTTCTCAATCAAGCCACAAGCGATAAAAGACCTTGAAGATAAAATTGCAGCACTCTCATCATCGCGAGACGATGCGTCTCTTCAAAGAAACTATGAAAAGGCAGCAAATCTTCAATCTGAAATTATAAAGCTTGAAGACGAACTCAAGAAAAAACAATCAAAACTTCAACCTAAAAAGCAATCAGTAAATCAAATTGGCGCAAACGAAATTGCAGCAGTAGTTGCAAAATGGACAGGCATTCCAGTGACAAGAATTACTGAAAGCGAAAAGGAAAAATTGCTTCACTTAGAAGAAATTTTACACAAACGTGTTGTCGGACAAGACGAAGCCGTTCAAGCGGTTGCAAAAGCAATTCGCCGTTCAAGAGTGGGCTTGCAAGATTCAAAACGCCCAATCGGTTCATTCTTGTTCCTTGGTCAAACTGGTGTAGGTAAAACCGAACTTTCAAAGGCAATCGCCGAAGCGCTGTTTGACGATGAAAACAACATAATCCGAATTGATATGTCAGAATACATGGAGTCGCATTCGGTGTCAAAACTCATCGGTTCGCCTCCAGGATATGTAGGTTATGACGAAGGCGGTCAACTCACCGAAGCCGTTCGCCGCAGACCATACAGCGTAGTTCTTTTCGATGAAATTGAAAAAGCGCATCCTGACATTTTCAATGCACTTTTGCAAATCCTTGACGATGGCAGATTGACAGATGGACAGGGCAGAACAGTAAGTTTTAAAAACACAGTCATCATCATGACATCAAACGTCGGAGCAAGCGAAGTCAGCCAAAACAAAAAACTTGGATTCTCAGACGAAAACGAACAACCTGTCACTGACAAAGAAATCTATCTCCACGCGCTCAAACAAAAATTCAAGCCTGAATTTATCAACCGTATCGACGTTGTTTGCGTGTTTGAGCCACTCACTCAACCTCAACTTGTTAAGATTGCAAAAATCTTAATATCAAACATCAACAAACGTTTGCTTGAAAAAGGCCTTACAATCAAAATGACCGAAGAAGCGCTTGACTTCATCGTTCAAAAAGGCTCAAACAGCGAATATGGCGCTCGTCCATTAAAGAGATATCTTCAACAAGAAGTCGAAGACAGAATCGCTGAAAAATTGCTTTTAGGCGAACTTGAAGAAAAGGGAACAATCGTAATTGATTGCAAAGATGGTGAGCTTGAATTCACTTCACAAAATGCTTAAAAATGCTTTGAAAAAAAGGCGAACTTTGCTAGAATAATAAAGAAGGAGAAAACAAATATGAAAATTGAATTCTTAGAAAGAAATTACAAAATTTCAAACAAACTTAAAGACATAATCACAGACAAAGTTGAAAGACTTTCAAAATATTTTGGTGATGATGCCAAAGTTAAAGTGCTTTGCAGCGAACAAAACAAAACACAAAAACTCGAACTTACAATCGTAAACAAAGGCATGCTTTACAGAAGTGAAGTATCAGGCGACGAAATGTATAACAACATCGACCTTGCACTTCCAAAAATCGAACGTCAAATCGTTCGTCACAAAGACAAAAAGATTGCAAAATCAAGAGTGAAAGAAGTTAATGCTTACGAGTTCATTAAAGAAGAACCAGAAGAAGAACTTGCAGACGTTTACAAGAAAAAATCATTTAATCTTGACCCAATCACAGTTGACGAAGCAAAAGATTATATCGAACGTCTTGGACACACATTCTTTGTATTCTTAAACGCAGAAACAGGCAAAGTAAACGTTCTTTACAGAAGAAAAGACGAAAAATATGGCCTTATCGAAGTGAATTATTAAGATATAAAAAACAAAAAATAGGTTGGTTTCAACCTATTTTTTTTATATTCTTTAACACTGAATTTATAATGTATTTTCCCCGCTATTTCCAGTCGATAGGGCTCTGTCCATGCTTAATTAAAAACTCGTTGCATTTTGAAAAATGTTTGCAGCCGAAAAATCCGCGATAAGCCGAAAGTGGGCTTGGATGAGGCGCTTTCAAAACAAGATGTTGAGGTTCTATAATCGGTGCAAATTGTTGAGCGTGCGATCCCCAAAGCATAAACACGATTGGCTCTTTTCGCTTTGCCAAAAGTTCGATAATTTTGCCAGTAAATTGCTCCCAGCCTTTGCCTTTGTGACTCATGGCGGCGTGTTTTCTGACAGTAAGAGTTGTGTTTAAAAGCAGCACACCTTGCTTAGCCCAGCGGCTTAAATCTCCGCTTTGAAGTGGCGTAACGCCCGTGTCAGACTTTATTTCTTGAAAGATATTTACAAGTGAAGGTGGCAGCGGAGTTGGATCAAGCACCGAAAAACTCAGCCCGTGCGCTTGTCCAGGTTCGTGATAAGGGTCTTGTCCTAAAATCACAACCTTAACCTTGTCATAAGGAACATAGTTCAGCGCGTTAAAAACAAGGTCGTCTTCGGGATAAATATCATATTTTTCGCGTTCACTTTTCAAAAAAGATTGCAGCGCAATAAAATAATCTTTGTTTGTTTCGCTTGCTAAAAGGTCAAGCCAGCTTTTTCTAATTTTCATCTTATGCCTCTTGAAAAATATTAACACAAAACAATCAAAAATGCAAATCACAGCCCATAATGTTTTGAAAAATAAGCAAAATATGCTATGCTCTAAGCATAAAAGGGAAAAACTATGAAAGAACTTAAAATCAAAAAAATTCATGCACGTCAAATTCTGGATTCACGTTCAAATCCAACTGTCGAAGTTGACGTAACTCTTGAAAACGGAATTATGGGCAGAGCCTCAGTTCCATCTGGCGCATCAACAGGCGCGTTTGAAGCAGTCGAACTTCGTGACGGCAATAAAAAATGCTATCATGGCAAAAGTGTGCTGAAAGCGGTTGAAAATGTCAATACAATTATTGCAAAAGCAATCGTCGGCAAAAATGTTTACGACCAAAAAGGCATCGACAAAGCAATGATCGCCCTTGACGGCACCGAAAACAAAGCAAATCTTGGCGCGAATGCAATTCTTGGAGTCAGCCTTGCAGTTGCAAAAGCAGCGTCAATCGCAGACGGCAAACCACTTTACAGATATTTAGGCAAAGAAAGCGTGCTTCCAGTGCCAATGTTAAACATCTTAAACGGTGGTAAACACGCCGACAACAATATAAACTGTCAGGAATTTATGATAATGCCAGTCGGCGCCAAAACCTTTACTCAGGCGTTACAATGGTCGGCAGAAATTTATCAAACATTAAAGTCGGTTCTTAAAAGCAAAAATCTCGCCACCGGAGTGGGAGATGAAGGCGGTTTCGCTCCAAATCTTCAAAGCGACGAAGACGCGCTCAAAAACATAGTTGAAGCCATCGAAAAAGCGGGCTACAAGCCGGGCAGTCAAGTTGCAATCGCACTTGACGTTGCAGCAACTGAAATGTATGACGAAGCGGTTAAAATCGGCAAAGAAGGCAGTTATTATTTCTGGAAAACAGGCGAAGTTTACACAGCCGAACAACTTATCGAATATTACAAATCACTCACAGAAAAATATCCAATCATCTCAATCGAAGACGGCTTAGCCGAAGAAGATTGGCAGGGTTGGGCAGCACTTACAAAAGCGCTTGGCAAAAAGTTGCAACTTGTCGGCGACGACCTTTTTGTTACAAACACAAAACGCCTTAAAAAAGGCATCGAAAACCAAGTAAGCAATTCAATCTTAATAAAAGTAAATCAAATCGGCACGCTCACCGAAGCAATCGAAGCAATCCGTCTTGCCAACAAAAATCATATGACGGCAGTTGTTTCGCACCGCAGCGGTGAAACCGAAGATTCATTCATTGCCGACCTTGTAGTTGGCCTTGGATGCGGTCAAATCAAAACAGGCGCACCAGCACGCAGCGAACGCGTAGCAAAATACAATCAACTTCTTCGCATCGAAGAAAATCTTGGCAAACACGCCATTTATAAAGGTAAAAAAGCGCTTAAAGCATAAGGAGAAAACATGACAGACACAAAACTTTATGACACCTTAAAAGAAAGAGGATTATTATATCAATGCACCGACGAAGAGGGCTTGAAAAAAGCGCTTACATCGGGCGCGCCACTCGCACTTTATGAAGGGACTGACCCAACAATGGACAGCCTTCACCTTGGCCACTGCATTCCTTATTGCATTCTCCGCCGTTTTCAAAAAGCAGGACACAAAGTTGTTCTTTTAATGGGCGGAGCAACAGCCTGCATCGGCGACCCAAGTGGGAAGAGCGAAATGCGCAGCATTATGAACAAAGAAACAATCGCTCACAACATTGAAAAGATTAAAAATTCTCTTAAAATTTTCCTTGATTTTGACGGCGAAAACCCAGCCATAATCGTGAACAACGCAGATTGGTTTACTGGTTATGATTACACCGATTTTATGCGTGAAATAGGCGTT
The DNA here is from genome assembly GCA_963602685.1 of Eggerthellaceae bacterium. Lineage (GTDB taxonomy): Bacteria > Bacillota > Clostridia > Christensenellales > UBA1242 > Caccovivens. Next base: position 142,413 of record CAVCJG010000002.1, read on the forward strand.
CATTTCAACGTAAACAAAATGCTTGCCAACGAACTTTACGCAAAGCGTATCCAAGAAGGCGGACTTACATTCTTTGAAATGGGATATATGCTCATGCAAGCCTACGACTTCATCCGTTTAAATCGTGATTACGGCGTAACTCTTCAATATGGTGGAGCAGACCAATGGGGGAACATCGTAGCGGGCGTAGAACTTCAACGTAAACTCAACTTTGCAAACAACACAAACATAAATCTTATCGGCGCAACAAACCCACTTTTGGTTACTCCAGAAGGCGTAAAAATGGGCAAAACCGAACGTGGCGCAATCTGGCTTGACCGTGACAAAATCACAGCCTATGACTTCTATCAAGGCATCTATCAAACACCAGACGCTTGCGTAGAAATGATGTTTGCACTCTTCACAGACATACCTATGCAAGAGGTTAGAGACATGATTAAACGCGACATCGTCGCAGCAAAGAAAACTCTTTCATACGAGATCACAAAGTTTGTTCGCGGGCAAGCCGACGCTGAAGAAGCACAACGCATGAGCGAAAACCTCTTCACCCACGGCGGGGACGATGCACCTACTTTTGTGTGTGCAGCCTCAGAATACCCACTAAATATTGTGGATGTTTTGGTAAAAGTTGGCTTTGCTTCATCAAAAGGCGAAGCACGCAGACTTATCGAAGGTGGCGGCGTAAGTGTCGACGGCGAAAAAGTTAGCGCACTTGATTATCAAATAAGTGGCGATGCTCTCATCAAAAAAGGTAAGAAAAACTTTATAAAAGTGGTTAAAGAATAACAAAAAGAATCACAAAAAGCAACTTTATATGACAACAAAACAAGGCGTAATCGAAGTTAAAAAATCAAAGTTTTATTATTATCGCTATGACGGGGACATGGCGGGCTTTGACACGCTTTTGTCGCAAATAAAATCCGAACATAAAAAAGCCACACACGTTGTTTATGCCTATTCGTTTTCGCAGCCATTCAACGAAAAATGCTGTGATGACGGCGAGCCAAAATCAACGGCAGGAGCACCGATCTTGTCAGTGATTCAAAAGAAAAAATTGTCAAACGTTGCAGTAATTGTCGTAAGATATTTTGGCGGAATAAAACTTGGTGCTGGCGGTCTTGTCAGAGCGTATACAAAATCTGCAAGCGAAGCACTTTCGGATTAAAAACAAAAATTGGAGCAGCAATGCAAATTACAGAAATCAAAAAAATAGGCAAAGGGGAGCGTTATTCGATTTTTATCGATGACATTTTTAATGGAACCCTTGAAGCCGAAATTTTGGTTAAAGAAAAACTTAAAACTGGCGATGAAATCAGCGAAGAGCGTTTAAAACAAATCAAACTCGACAACGGCAAACTCGCAGCGTTTTCGCGGGCAATTTCGTATATCGAAAAAGGTCTGCACACTGAAAAACAACTGCGCGCCTATCTCAAAGAAAAAGGCTTTTTGCCTGAAAGCATCGACGAAGCGATTGAAAAATTGCTTGAATATGGCTATATCGACGATGCCTTGTATGCTGAAAGTTTTATAAACTCATACAAACATAAAAAAGGCAAAATTAAACTCAAATTTGAGTTGCGCACAAAAGGCGTTTCGCCTGAAATAATCGACGAAAAACTTGAAGAACTTTTGCAAGATGACGAAACTGAAGAATCGGCGCGCAATCTTCTTCAAAAATATCTTAAAAACAAAACTTTTGACGCAAAAACAAAGCAAAAAGCATATGCGCATCTGATGAGTAAAGGCTTTGAAAGCGACGTTGTGTCAAGAGTGCTCAGCGAGGTGAAATATGAGAGTGGGGATTGATATTGAAGACATTTCGCGCATGAGCGAAAAACTCGCAGAAAAGATTGCGACCCCGGCAGAAAAGCAGTATTTGTCACGCTTTAAAGAAGGCAAATCTCAGCATATCGCATCGCTTTGGACAGCAAAAGAAGCCTGCGTAAAAATGCTTGATAAAACAGACCTTAGTTTTTTAGAAATCGAAGTGTCGCACTCTGATACGGGAAGACCTGCAATCGAATTAAAGGGCGAAGCATTAAAGCGCTTTATTTCGCTTGGTCTTAAATCAATCGACGTTTCAATTTCACACACGTCATCGCAAGCAATCGCAATAGTAATCGGCTGCTAAAATCACAGAAATCGCTCCTAAAAACATCAAGAAAGCGATATGAAAAATGAAATGAAAAATGAAGTGAAAAAAATAAAATAAAACGAAATAAAAAAACAGGGCATAAAAATCCCTGTTTTATTTTTTTGATTTTTCCCATCAACACTTCAACGCATCGACGCATTTTCGCGCTATTTTACAGTCCAAGGCGAGATGCGATTTCGGTGTTTACTATTTTGTTATAGTCGGTGTTTCCGTTAAGCATGCCCGCATTTTGCGTGATTGCAAGCAGTGTGTCAAGCGATTGCCTGCTCATAACCATGTCATGTGAGAAGGCGTCGATTCGATAATAAGCCGCAACAGCGATTTTCAAATCGTCAATGCTCATTCCTGTAAACGACTCTTTAAGCGCTTGCGCAGCATCTTCTAAGTGGTTGTTTTCATAGCAGTCCTTCAAATAGTCATAGCCACGTCTAACAGCTTTTAAAAACTTTTCAGCAATGTCGCTGTGATCTTTTAAATAACTTTGCTTAGCGATAAAGCACGTGTAAGGAATCTTTTGATTTACAAGATCTGCAACCGAAGCAACAATGTGATATTCTGGGTGAGCGGCAACCAAGTTTGATGCGTTAGGTTCAAAAAGAGTGCAGTAGTTTGCATTTGAATTTTCAAACTCGCTGGCGATAGCGTTAAATGCTACATCAGTTCGCAAATTAACCTTGTCGCTGCCAACTCCGATTTGATAGCCAGCGACTCTTTCAATAGCATATTGCAGCGTCATAGCTGGCATTCCGCCCGCGCGTCCGCCGATTATAGTTTCGCCCAAAAGGTCAGAGATTTTAAAGTCAGGACCCTTTTTTGAAACGATAAATGAGCCGTCCGTTTGAGTCAGTTGCCCAAAAACCATAGGCTGATCGGTTATGCCTTCCTGGCTTGTGTAAACAACTGTTTCAGGTCCAGCCAAAATCATATCTGCCGCACCCGAAATAAGCGCAGTCATCGACACATCGCTTCCGCCGCCGTTTGTAAGGTTGATTTGCAAGCCTTCGTCCTCAAAATAGCCGAGATTGTTTGCGGCGTAGAAAGGCGCATAAAAGATGGAATGCGTCACTTCGTTGAAATTGATTTTTGTGTAGTCTTTTCCACCACAGCCAACGATGATAGTTGTGCAAACAGCCACGCAAAAACAAAGCAGCGATGCCACCAGTATTTTTATTTTTTTCATTTTTCCTCCCTTTACAAGATTCATTTTATGCCCCGAGCAAAAAATAGGTGAAAGGGTGCATGCAAGAAAAGTGGGCTTAAAAGCGAGTGGACAAAAAGAGGGAATTGATTGCAGCGTGATTGCAGTGCGGTTAAAGCGCGGTTTAAAAATAACTATTGACAAAAGGACAAAATCATGCTAGAATATAAAAGTAAATTTGGAGGACAAAAATGTCATTACTTCTTGATAACAACATATGGGAAAGATTATCGCAGCCAAACGTTTTAACTGGCATTATTTTACTTGTAGTGGGAGTGATCGCCGCAATATTTGCTAAAAAGATTACAAAGCTTATAAGAAAAAGTGAAAAGGTAGAACCAAACGACAGAGTGCTTCTTACAATCAAAGCGTTTGCACTTGTTGTTATTTTGGCAGCACTTATTGTAATGATTATTCAATAACTTCCTAAAAGCATTTCAAACAAGCGAATTCGCTTGTTTTTTTTTAGCATATTTTGTATACTAACTTTGTTAGTATAACTTTTGGCAAGGAGAAGCACATCGATGGATAAAACATACAATCCACATTCATTTGAAAGCGAAATTTATAAAAATTGGATGGATAAAAAATATTTTAAAGCCACCCGCAATCCAAACAAAAAACCATTCACAATAATCATGCCACCACCAAACGTAACAAGCAAGTTGCACATGGGGCATGCTTTTCAACAAACCATACAAGACATAATCATTCGTCGCAAAAGAATGCAAGGTTATGAAGCGCTTTGGCTTCCAGGAACAGACCACGCCGCAATCGCAACCGAAGCAATGGTTTCAAATAAACTTGCAAAGCAGGGCATAACAAAAGAAATGCTTGGCAGAGAAAAGTTTTTGCAAGAGATAAACGCATGGTATGACGAATACAAAAACACGATTATCGAACAATTCAAAATGATGGGCTATTCATGTGACTGGGATCGCCTTGCCTTTACTATGGACGAACAAAACAACAAAGCAGTTCGTTGGGTTTTTGTTCACCTTTTCAAAAAAGGCTGGATTTACAAAGGAAAGCGCATAGTAAACTGGTGCCCACATTGCAAAAGTTCAATTTCAGACGCCGAAGTAGAATTTAAAGAAGAAAAATCTCATTTCTGGCACATCAAATATCAAATTGAAGGCACAAATGACTATCTCGAACTTGCCACAACGCGCCCAGAAACCATACTTGGCGACACGGCGGTTGCAGTCAATCCAAATGACGAACGCTATAAACACCTTGTTGGCAAAAACGTGATTCTTCCAATCTTAAACAAGCCAATTCCAATCGTAGCCGACGACTATGTTGAAATGGACTTTGGAACAGGCGTTGTAAAAATCACTCCAGCGCACGATCCAAACGACTTTGAAGTCGGCAGACGTCACAACCTTGAAGTTATCAAAATCTTAAACGACGACGCAACTTTAAACGACAAATGCGGCAAATATGCAGGCATGAGCCGCGAACAAGCGCGCGAAGCGATCGTCGAAGACCTTAAAAAACTCGGCAACTTAGTCCGCATCGAAGATTATGCCCACAATGTTGGACATTGCGAAAGATGCAAAACAATCATCGAACCTGTTGTATCAAATCAATGGTGGGTTGATATGTCTCAACTCAAAATCCCAGCAATCAAAGTGGTTGAAGAAGGGAAGGTTAGATTTGTAGACGAACAATACAAAAAAACATATCTCCACTGGATGTATAACCTTAACGATTGGTGCATTTCGCGTCAACTTTGGAACGGCCACCGCATCCCAATTTTCACTTGCCAAGATTGTGGCGAAGTGATATGCGAACTTGAAGATCCAACTGTTTGTCCAAAATGCGGCAGCAAACACCTGTTGCAAGAGCAAGACACACTTGACACATGGTTCAGTTCTGCGCTCTGGCCACTTTCAACACTTGGATTCCCAGACAAGAAAGAAGACTTAGCATATTTCTATCCAACTGACGTGCTTGTAACAGCCCGCGAAATCATCAATTTGTGGGTTGCCCGCATGATATTCAGCGGACTTGAATATTATGGCGACATTCCATTCCGCGACGTAGTTATAAACGGCATTGTCAAAGACGCAAACGGCAAAAAGATGAGCAAAACACTTGGAAACGGAACCGACCCACGTGACGTAATCAAAGAATATGGCGTCGACATTTTGAGATATTCGTTGTTCAATGGCATATCAATCAACATGGACTCACGTTTCTCTGAAAAGAAAGTAGAACTCAGCCGAAACTTCTTAAACAAAGTTTGGAACGCAAGCAAATACGTGCTTATGCAACTTGAAGGCAACACAGTTAAAGACATAAGCGAAGTAAAACTCAACCTTGCCGACAAATGGATTATCACCCAAACAAACAAACTTATCGACAGCGTAAATCGCAAGTTTGACAAGTATGACATTGGCATGGCAGAATCAGAACTTGGCGACTTCTTCTGGACAAAATTCTGCGATTATTACATCGAACTCAGCAAAACCGACATGGCAGGCGACAATGCCGAAGCGTCAAGAGCAACGCTCAATTATGTTTTGACTGTTCTGCTTAAATTGTTGCACCCATTCATTCCATTTATCACCGAAAAAATCTATCTTGAACTTCCAAAACACGACGAAAGCATCATGATTTCGGCATGGCCAGAAAAGGTTCAAGACTATGAAACAGAATCAAACGAAATGGAAGAGATTATAAAAATCATCGGCAGCATCAGAAACGCACGCAACGAGAAAAAAGTGCCAGACAACAAAAAAATTGTGATAAAAATTCTTCCAACCAAAAACAAACAACTCTTTGCAGTTGCAAGCGGTTACATTAAAAAATTGTGCTTAGCAAGCGATGTCGTGCTTATAAGCAGCGAAGAGCCATCACAAGGCGCAATCAACCTTACATTCAACGATTGCAAAGTAATTTTGCCACTTGAAAGCATGGTTGACATGGGCGAAGAAAAGGCACGCCGTGAAAAAGAAATCGAAAAAGTTAAATTCGAAATTGCAAGAAGTGAAGGTATGCTTTCAAATCCAAAATTTGTAGAAAAAGCACCTGCCGCACTTGTTGAACAAGAACGTCAAAAACTTGAAAAGAACAAACAACTCTTGCAAGAATTGCAAAAATAAAAACATAAAGGAAGGCAAATGGACAACGCTCAAAAGTATATTCCAATGACCAAAAAAGAAAAGGTTTTCCGCTGGTGCAACATCGCATTTGATGTGGCAATCATGCTCGCCGGCGTCGCTCTTGCAATTTATTATCGCAGCATCGGCGACCCAAACAATCGTTTCTTCATCAGCCTTGGAATGCTGGGCTTTGGCGTCCTTCCTTTTATTTATGAACTCATCTCACGCGCAAAACTCACAAATTCAGTATTTTTGATTTTTAACATCTATCTGCTTGTCGCAGGCCTGCTTGGCGGCGCGCTCAACGGCTACAACACATATTTTTGGCTTGACAGAGTGGTTCACTTTATAATGGGCTACATGATGGCAATGCTTGGATTATTCATCATTTGCCGCACAAAACACAACACAAAAATGCACTATCTTATGGTCGCACTTTTCTGCCTTGCGTTTTCACTTTTCATCGAAGCAATTTGGGAAATAGGAGAGTGGACGGCAGACAATCTTTTCAATCAAACAGCCCAAGGCGCAAAAATCGGCGAGTATGGCGCACCACTAGTAACTGACACAATGGAAGACATCTGCTGCAACACCGGCGGTGCACTATTGTTTGTGTTGCACTATCTCACAAGCAAGTGGTCAAAGAAAAATCTGCTTATTTCGTCAATGGAAAAAGAGTTTTCAATAAGACATAAATTATTTGAAAAATCATCAAAAATAGCCGAGCAAAACCCACAAAATATTTCTGCTCAGCCTGACGAAAATTCTGAAATTAAAACGCAGCCAGTAGACGCATCACCAGTCGAAAATGACGATAAAAACGTCGAAACGGGCACAGCAACCACACAGTCGCAAGAAGACAGCGCGGCTTTGCAAACGACCGATTCGCCTGAAAATTCCGCACAATCCGGCGTTAATGAAAACGAAGAAAAATAATTAAAAATGTCGAATTAAATAAAATAAAAAAATATTTTAAATAAAATTCGATAAAAATAAATAATTAAAT
>CAVCJG010000003.1:0-128562 GCA_963602685.1 Eggerthellaceae bacterium
CTTACGCTGTTCCCAAGCTTCAGTGAAACCTTTGAATCTAATACGGGGTTTTTTGCTATTTTCTGCCATATTATTCACCTTTTAGGAGAGTTTTTAGCTCTGCCAACCCCTTCATATCATATTCATTGCCTTCTAGTTCATCAATGAGAGTAGAAAGTGAGTTTTCTGATTCTTTTATTTGGCTTTCAAGTTCTACCAGTGTAAGTGAATACTTATTTGCAAGATTTGAAATCTTTGAAACAAGTTCTTTAACAATCTCATTTGGAAGCTCATTTAAAGAGGTAATAATAGGAGTTATCCATTTCTCTTTCAATAGTTCAAGTACTTGCTCATCTGTTAAAGATTCTATTGTTTGTTTTGTCTTTGCAAGAAGTTTTTCATTTTCAACTTTGATTTCTTTTTTCAAAGATTTCTCGTTCTCAATTAATGTGGCAACTTTCTTAATTTGATATTCAACAGTATCTTCACCATAAATTGCCTTAGTCTTATTTAATGTCTTTGCCATTTTAGAAACTTCTGAATTTACAAACGCAGTATTATCATCATTAAACAAATCACTATAAGCTTCTTTATCATCTTCGGAAATATTTTCAAGTATTTCGGCATAAGAATTTGTTATTTCAGCAAGTTCATTATTTTTATTTGACAAAGAAGTTGCTTCTTCTTTTAAGATAGTTGATTGAACAAGTTCAAAAGGAATTACATGTCCGATATATCCATCTTGGACTTCTTCATCTTTACCATCTTTCTTTTTTACAACCATATTAGGGTCGACTTTCTTTGTTGACTCAAAACCTTCCGTTTGAATGATTTCAAGGTCTATTGCAATCTTTTGCCAACCATTATCCAAAAGTTGATATGCTTTATATTTATCAATAAGTGGAATATTTGCCAATCTTTCAAAAATATTACTTGCTATATCATTTTCTTCTTTTGAAACATTTATTTCTTCCATCTTGCTTATAAGTTCGGATTTCAAGTACTTATCAAAATCTGAAAAAGCAGAAACAAATTGATTATTAAAATCTTTTACATTAGGGTTGTTTTCTATTGTTTGTTTTGTATCTTCAACTGCAAGAGCAGAATATGCAGAATTAACACTCTTAAACAACTCTTTTTTAAGTTCAGGAAATGCTGACCAATAGCAATTTAATTTATCTATTTCTTCATTTGGAATACCACCAAACATTGAAGCATAAATATCCCAGCTTTCTTGTTCTTCAGAAGAATCTACATATCTTGGAATATTAAGGTTATATTCATTTGCTCTAATTTCTTCTTTTGAAACCACTTTTGAATATTTTGGAGTAGTTTCTCTTTTAACAACAGTATCTACAATCTTTTTAATATCTGATGCTTGAAGTTTATTATTCTTACCAACTTTAATAAAGCCTTTTGAAGCATCAATAATTAAAACATCTGTATTTGGTCTTTTTTGTCTTAAAACCATAATGATTGTTGGAATACCTGTACCATAAAAGATGTTTGCAGGAAGACCAATAATTGCATCAATATTGTTATTTTCAATAAGTGCTTTTCTAATTTTTTCTTCTTCACCACCACGGAATAATACACCATGTGGAAGAACAATAGTCATAATACCATCTGGTTTAATGTGATACAAATCGTGAAGCAAAAACGCATAGTCTGCTTTTGCTTTTGGTGCTAAACCATAACGAGCATATCTTGCGTCTCCTTCTTTGTTTGTAGGATCCCAATTTTGTGAGTATGGTGGGTTAGAAACAACTGCATCTACATATAAAGGATTGTAAGTTCTGCTTGGATCAGAGTCGTCAAAATATGGCCAGTCGTCTTCAAGTGTATCACCATTTCTAGTAACTATATTATCTGGAATAATTCCACGCATAACCAAATTCATACGAGTAAGGTTATAAGTAGGTTCTTTTAACTCCTGGGCGTAGTATTTAATATTATCTTTATTTCTTACATATTTTGAAACACATTTACCGATATTTATAAGAAGTGAGCCAGAACCACTTGTTGGGTCGTATATCTCAATTTTTTCTCTATCTTTCAAATGATTTGCAACAATTTCAGACATAACCATTGAAACTTCGTGTGGAGTATAAAATTCGCCAGCTTTTTTACCTGCATTTGCTGCAAAATTGCTTATCAAATACTCATAGATAAATCCAAGAACATCATAGTCTTGTCTATCATCCATAGGAATAACTTTAATCAAGTTTAAAAGTTCACGAATCGCTTTTGTTTGAGCACCCGAAGTATCTCCAAGCTTGCTTAGTCCTGTTTGTAATGTATCAAAAATCTTATTAAACACTTTTTTATGGCTATCGTTAATAAGTCTATCAAAAGCACTTAATGCTTCACTAACATCACCAACAGCAAAATCCATACCTTTTTCAATCCATGTAGAAAAAAGGTTATTATATGAAATGAAATATCCTAAATTCTTTTGACAATATTTTACTGTTTCCTCATCATCTTCTGTTAAATATTCTTTAAAATCTTCTTTTGACCAACCATCTTTCAAAAGTGTGTCAGTTTCTTTTTCAGACAAAAATTTGTAGAAAATAAAACCTAATATATAGTCCTTATATTCATTTGCTTCAATTTTTGAACGCATTTTATTTGCACTTTCCCAAATTTTTGATGCTAATTGTTGTTTATTCATTTGTCAACTCCTTGAGTACTATAAGTAAATTATAACATATAATTACCGTTTTTTGTTATCATTTTTGTAAAATAATACATTAATTATTATAAAATTATCAAACTTTATTTATTTGTTGAAATCAATTTTATCCAAACCATAAAATTTACGCAACAAAGATTGATTACGAGATTGTAAAATTCCACTACAAAAATTCACAAAGTTCTATATAGTTTTAAAGCGTTTAGGAAAGAAAAATATTGGCTGAAAATATGGGTTTAATACATTTAGGTACATGGGGTTTGGAAAATTGTGTACCTAAATAAAAAATACTAGCGAAAGTGCTAGTATTTATTGGGTGGTTTTGGGGTGTGGGTACAAGTTTAGTGCATGGGCTCGTGTGTTAGTAAGGCGGAGGTCACGGGTCCGATTTCCATCAGCAAATTCATTAAACAAAAGTCGCTAAACACCGACAAGCCAACGCTTAGCGATTTTTTATTTTGAATTTTCATGCCTCAACTCTTTTCAGAAAACGAATTGGTTGCACACAATTTTATTTTTATTTTGGCTAATTCATATAATCTGTTTTCTTTAATTTAGATAAGTACTTATTTAGCTCATATAATTCATAATATATAAGTTCAGCGGTTTTCACATATCTATATAATTACAACCGATTTTCCGGAAATTTTTCATTTTATCATCCTTATCTGAATAACGTTATATTAAAAATCATTTTTTAATAAAAAAATTAATGCAACAAGTTAAGGATTGGTTATCTTTTAAATATTATCAAAATAATCGTTGTCTATTTCTTTTACTTCATATTTAGTTTTAATATAAACCCCTAAATTGTATTCAAACATATACTCAACCAACTTCTGTCCATCAATTAGAGCAATTGGAATATTTGAGCGAGTTATTAAATTGAGCGCCGGTGTTGAAAATGAAGATGTTGTGATGAATATTCCCTTTTTTGCACCCTGCAAATTAAGTGCACCTGTAAAAGCTTGAATTTCAGGAGAACCAACTTGATGGTCCCTAGCATATCTTTTTGCTTGTAAATATATTTTACCTAATCCTAATTTATCTTCATTAATAACGCCATCAATGCCATCATCTCCAGACTTTTTAGTGGCTTTCCCTGCATCCTTGATATTCCCTCCATATCCCATTGCAACAACCAAATCTACAACCAATTTTTCAAATGAATATGGGTTGTTTTCCAAAATCTTATTCAATAATTGGTCACAAACATCTTGTTTTAAACTATTAAAGGCAACTTGAATTTGCTCATCTGGAGTAATATCAGAGTTAGTCACTATGGTTTGGTTGTCGATTCCTTTATTTGTCCTTGTTTGAAACTCCATAAAACTTGGAAATTGCTTTAAATCTTCTACAGAAAGAGAAGAAGGATGCTTATTTAAAAAGTTTAATCCAACATCTGTTATCTGAAATAAACCTCTTTTAGGACTTGATATTAATCCTGCTTGTTTTAAATAGGTCAAGCCCCAACCACCCCTACCTAAATATCTAGGAAAACCAGAGTTAATCATTTCTCTTTTTTGCTCTTCTGAAACTTTTAATTTTTCAGCAGCTAATTCTATTAAATCATTTCTAGTATATACTTTTTTATCTTTGAGTATTTGCAATTCAGGAAGCATATACTCATAGTATTTCGGTTGCTCCATTTTAATTTCTCCTTTGTTGATATTAAACAACTTATGATAAAAACTTTTTCCAAATTCATTATACCATAAAAAATTTATTTTGTATAAAAAATAACAGAAAAACAAGCAGATTTTTTGTTTTCATTTTTATTCAATTATCTATAAACTCTTATCAACAGTAAGCATATGAAAATAACCATCCGTTGCATAATCACTCCAGATTTATTTTTCTTTAAAAATGCTACTTTGTAAACATTCTATTAACTTTAATGGAGATTCATAAGCTGTTTTGTGGCGTTAAAAAAACAGGCTGGGCCTGTTTTTTTGAGGTTATTAAATTTCTACTTGCGCTTTTTTCTTGTGCTCTCTGTCAATGCTTGCTAACATTTTATTAAGTCCGGTCATTGCCATAGCATCACTTGTTGGTTGAAATATGCGATTAGCATCTTTTTTGCTTGCATTCAAATCCCATTTGCCTTCAATCTTTAAGTTCTTTTCTCTTGCTTCAAACACTTGTTTAAGCATTTCAGGATCAAACTCTTTTATCTTATCATTAAGCGCTACTTCTCGTTTTGAAATTTCTTCTGACAAAGCATAATCGGCATCGTTCTTTTTCATTTCAACGATTGCTTTCGCTTCTTCAAAGATCTCATCATATGGACTGGTTACCTGTTTAGTAAGGATGTCATGAAGTTCTTCATAAGTTGCTATTTCTTTTTCCAAATCATCGTCTGGAGTGTCCAACCAAGCCATGCCTGACGCAAGTGTTTGATAGTTGATCATTAATCTCAGCGACTCAACATCTCCGCCCTCTTTAACATAATCTTTGAACGCTTGTAAATAAACTTCCTGTTTATTCTTGATTAATCTGCGGTTACCCAAAAGTGCTCTAATATCTTCTGATAAAAGTTCGCTATTTAAGGTTTTATCAGACATATATGCGAAGCGGAAAAGTTTGTACATATATCCAATATCATATTTTCCATCACTGTTAAAATGATTTTGGAATTTTTGAACGTCTTCAGGTGTTTTAAAATCATTCCATGTATCTTTATCTAGCAAATCAAAGCCATTTACTAAAGGAACTAACAGACTGCCGTTTGTGGACATATCAGCCCATTTACTTGCATACTTAAAAAATGTGTTGTAACGAGCATCTGTCACATCATGCATAATTTCTTGTAATGCATCTGCAGATATATCATTTATCGATGAGTAATCTAAAATTGAAATATCATGATCATTTTTATATTTATCTGTCTTAGCAAGCATCAATTTATCTAATTTGCTTAATACAAATCCTGCCGGATATTTAGTCATGTAATCTCCCATTTTTCCCTCCTAAGTATACTCAATTTTGCAAATCAAATGCACGGATAAGTTTGAACTAATTTGATTTACATTTTTACTACACTTATATTGTATAACTTTAAAGCCATTTTGTCAAGAGCCTAATAAATTTCGAAGCTTCAGACTGGCAAATGATCAGTTCTTCGCAATACAAAAAAGTTGTCAATAATGACAACCTTTTTATTTAAACCAATTCCAAACGTGGCAAGGCGCAAATGATTTGGCAGCGATGCACATTGCAGCGTTAGCCAATTATGAGCGCGCCGATAAATATAAAAAATGCAAAATTTTCTACAAAAACTTTAAAAAACACATTAAAACAAGGTTTTTTAATGCAAAATCACAAAAATTATTACAATTATTAGTTTTTGCATTTTCTAAGCATGGGCAAGTGTTATAGCAACTTTGCGGATAAAGTTGGTTTGGTTTTGGCGGAACTATCCATGTCGAAACGACGTTGCTATATCTTACTCCACCCTGCTCTGAGCCATCAGGGAAAACCATTTTGTAGTTAAATTGTGCGGTGTTATTTAAAATCATATCTTCTTCCTTTGTTTACTAATATCATTATATTTGTTAAAAATGAGTTGTGTTAAAATTCAATTCACCTTTGAAAAACCTGTCGCATACACTGACTTTAGAAAGAAGATGATTTGATAAAAATCGCTTTTTTGAATTTCACAATTTTTACAAAAGAGGACGAAAAAATATGGCTGACATTTTAGAAAACAAAATCGAAATCAATGGCACATATGGCGACGAAGCTACGCCTGTTACATTTTCAAGCAACACAGTTACAACAACCATTGTAAGGGGCTTGACAGTAACCAAAAGTGCCGACAAACAATCTTGGGTTGATGGCTTGCTGACCTACACGATTACGATCAACAACTCATCGGGCGCGAAGTTGGCATCTGGAACTGTAATGGATCAGCTCAACACGACACTTGTAAACTTCAACACAGAAAGTGGCGTAACCATCAACGGCGAAGCAACATCAAACTACACCTATTCAGGCGGCGTGCTTTCAGTAACATTGCCAGAGATTGCTGACACGTCGACAACAACCATCGTATTCAAAGTTTCGTTGGTTTAAGCAAAACGGTTAGACGAATTTAAAAAATGTAAATTTAAAACAAAAACGAAGCAAATCATCGCTTCGTTTTTTATTTTTTTGTCTCGGTCACTTCCCAAATTAGGTCGGTCGAATACTGCCCCGCCGAATACTCTTTCCCGCTTTCAATGTTAAGCAAAAAACCTTCATCTTCAAGCCAACTTATTTTTGTTACTTGTGGCGGCGAGCCAAACGAGCCGGTGTAAACCAAAACAGGATTTGTGTCGATTTGAACCTGCGCTGAGTCGGTTTTGAATATCAGCGCATTTTCCAAATTCTCATCTTGCAGATGCAGTGGCTGATCAATATGGGCATAAAGATACCAATCCCCTCCGCTTGTTCTAGTGTCGGTCACTTCAACTTCCCAATTTGGATTGATGCGTTTGACAGTGCCTTGATCGGTTGGCGAAACAAAAGCGTAAAATTTTAGTGTTTCGGCACTTGTCACTGAAACGCTTCCAACGCTTGTAACTTCTATTTGTTTGGTTAAAAAATTTTTATTTGTAATTATCGACACTTTGGTGTCTGCTGCGACTCTTGGGCTTATCGCAACCGAAAACGAGCCGCCGTCTTCCGCTGTGCCTGAAAATGTTTGTGACATGAATCCGACTTGCAAGTTGGCAAGTGAGTCTGTCGTACCTGTTACACTGTCATCTAAGTCTGATATTTGATTGACTGCCAGTGACATTTTGCCAATGCTTATCACATTTGAAGTGAGAAGTTTAAAATTGCTGGTTGAAAGCGGATAGCCGCTGTCGCCGCTTGCCAAATTGCTCTCAAGCGTCAAGAGCGCCGAATTTGAAATGTTGGTTTTTATAGAAATGTCGCTTGCATAACTTTCTTTATAAATGCTTGTCGTTGGCTCGTCGTCGATGCCTCCGGCACTTGCCAAAGGCGTTTTCGCGCTATCCCACAAACGCATCATCTCCGCTGAAATGCTTAAAACATTTGGGCTGGAAGCGCTTCCTGTTTGAAAATTAAATATAGGCCCGCCGTTGTTATACAAAACCACATTTTGTGGCTGCGTGATGGTTATGTTGGCCGCCTTTGCAAAATACATAAGTGCGGTCGTGTTTTTCGCGGGCGAAAACAAGTTAAAAGTCGAGTTCGCGTTTGCCGTAAAGGCCGAAACGCACTTAAATAGCGGCGTCGCATTGCTGCTAGTCTGCGTTGCCGAAAATGATGCTCCTTCTTCAAGCAAAAACGAATTTGCAATGTGCGAAGATGTCCCCGTCGAATAAAAAAGCCCGTTCAAAGTCGTGATTTTTGTGGTCGAACCTTCCCTAAAAATCAGATCAGGCTGCGAATCTGTATACATCATATATGTCGAAGGCGCTTCAACTGTAAAGTTTGCATCTTTGTCTACAATAAGGCTGGAATTAGCATTTGTAAACCACAAAACTGCATTTGCCGTGCCTTCGTCTTTTACAACGACGTTGCCTTTAATTTCTATGCGATTAACTTCGCCAAACTCCTGCGGGTTGGCGCTTGACCCATTGCGTGAAAGCGTGAACGTGCTGTTTGAAACAACTGTTCTGCCGTTTTTGTTGTAAATGCACTGCGGGCCGGTGTAGTTTATGTTTTCATAAGTTATTGTAGAATTTGTGTTGCCATCATAAACGCCCACGACTCCGTAATAGTTTCTGCCGCTCCAAACAGCGTTTTTGACAGTGACCGAAACCGTGTTTGTAGTCGAAGCAATATAAATCGTATCAGTAAAAGAAAGCGTGTTGTTGTCAACAACATTGTGCCCGTTAAAGTCGATTACAAGACTTGGCTTTGCAATGTTCACTTTGATGCCACCCGAAAAAGTTATATCTCCGGTAGCCGTAATGTCTGTAGTTGTCGAATCTTCCACAGCAATTTTTAATTCAGCAAAATTCGCGACGTAAGTTGTTGCCATGATTTTCTCCTTAATAAACTAATACATTATATTTTTTAAATAAGGTTTGTGTTTATTCTGAACAAAAATGAAAAAGAAAAAAGCAACCTTTGTCGTTGCTTTCTTATAGTTTTAATTTGGCAAACTTTTAGTTCACGCGTTTGGTTTTGTTTTGTTAGATTTTTTCGGCAAACTAAATTTCGTCATGTCGATTTTTTCACATTTAAGCAAATTTATTTTGTTTTCGATTCCGCCGCCATAACCTGTCAAGTTGCCATTTGCTCCAACCACTCTGTGACATGGAATTATTATGCAAATTGGATTCCACCCAACAGCGCCGCCGACAGCCTGAGCGGACATCTTTTTTATGCCTTTTTCTATGGCAATGCGCTTTGCGATATCGTTGTAAGTTACAACCTGCCCGAAAGGAATTTCAAGCATGATTTGAGATACCTTTTGCCTGAATGGCGTAACATTTTCAAGTTTATATTTCGGAATCGTCTTTGGTGGTTTGCCGGCAAAATAACCATCCAGCCATTTGCTGGTTTCATCAAAAATTGGAAGTTCTTTAAAACATTTTTCATCAATTTTGTGGCAGTTTTTTGAATTGCAAAATTGCAATCCTAAAAGATACTGCCCGTCGCTTTCTAAAAGAAGGTCGCCGATTTTAGATTTGTAAATTTTTTGATACATGTCTTTTGTCCTCTACATCATGATATCACATTTCAAAAAAACAAAAAACTTTTTTACAAACAAGGCTCGTCTTTTTTTCTCTGACAACTTTTTTCGCCGCTTTCGCGTTTGACAATTTCGTCAAAGTCAGTTGTGTAATATGTGCGGCTGCTGTCATAACTAGAAAATCGATAAACAAGTTGCGTTCCATAGTATTCGTTTGAAACAACTCCCGTTTCTAAAACGCTTAGCCACAAATAGTCAGGATTGCCGCCAAAATGGCTTTCCATATGCGCAATTCTTTCGCCGTCGTTGTTGTAAAATTCATAGGCGTATTTGCCCGCTTTAACGCTGCAACATCTCGCTCCGGTTTCAAAATAATCCACCCAACTTGACTCTTTTAAATCGCCCAACAACCCAAAATTATTTCGGCCACTTTTAATGGAAGCAATCATTTTTCCTGTTTTTTTATTAAAAACGCATTGATTTTGCTCAAAAAAGTTTAAATTTTCATCTTTTTTTATAGGTTTTAAAAAATCCATGACTTTCTCCTTAAATTTCTCTTTCCAAATTTATGCCTTCTTTAAAGGCGCATGGCGAAGTGCAAACATAGTCGCCGCTTGTGCATCTTGCACCTTTTAGATATGGCGAAATATAGTCGCTTACTTCTTTGTTTTTTGTGCTGAAATAATATTTCATCATCGTCATTTTTGTTTGTCGCATAATTTCAAGTTGAGCACAAGAGCACAATCTTTCTTTGCTTTTTAAGATTAAGTTTTCGACTGTTCCTCTTTCGTTTATTTTTACAAGTTCTGCCTGTGGATGAAGTTTGTAAACTGTTTGCATATCATTAAGCCACTGTGCAACCAAAATCGCATCATCACGAAGAATTTCAGGAACGTAAAATTCGGTTGGCTCGATAAGCGACATTTCATAATCAAGAGTTCTGTGACGTTGAGCCTGCGCCAAAGAAGCAAAACTGCCTTTGTAATTTATGCTGTAATTTTCGCCAAACTCTTCACTTCGATCGCGCTTTGCCAAAAGCGAAAATGTGCGACCCTTTCTGTCATTCATAAGGTCTTGATCAAGCAGGTTTGCCTTTTTCAATTCATCAATCAATTTGTCTGCATAAGGTGCAAGATCTTGCAGCAACTGGCTTGTGCTGTTTTCTAAATCTTGCATCCAACCCGCCAAATAATTTAATTGACGATAAGAAGTGGTGTAAACCATGCAAGTTGGAGTGTAAACCGACAAAAAGTATCTCGCGTTTTCTTGCGCCAATTTTTTTATACGATTTTCGCTCATGAACGGGCCAGCGTTGCCATAACGTTTGCTGATTTCATCTACGAAAATATTGTACCACTTGTCATACAACTTTTTCTCGGTCTCGCTGCAATGATTCATGACTGTATAGCGCGCCGATTTTTCGCTTGTGGCATAAACCTTTTCGTTGTTTATAAGCATCGCAAAAAGTTTTGGCACATCTTCAAGATAAAGAGAAACATATTCATGATCAAAAACGCTGTGGTGCCCGCTCCCCTTGGTTTGATTTGCTCTTTTTAATGTTTTTTCGATCGGCTCGTTTTCTAAATCTTGATAAGTTCCGGGCATATAGCAAACGCCAGCAACTCTTCCGCTAAACTGATTATAAGCGCTCGCGTCTTCGAAATTCTTTGGATTTGTCGATGTTTCGGCAATGATTTTTACTTCCATTTTTTGTCTCCTTTTTGTTTTTCTATTGACATTATAGCAGCAGTTTGATATAATGTAAAATACAAAATTTTAATGATGGAGATAAATTTTAGTTATGACAAATTACAACTTATACAAGACATTTTTAGTGGTTGCGGAAACAAAAAACATCACCGCAGCAAGTGAAATTTTGTATATTTCGCAGCCCGCTTTAACCTTAAAAATTCATCAACTTGAAGAGCAAATTGGTGGCGAACTCTTTTTAAGAAAAAACAAAGGCGTCGAACTTACACCCCTTGGTTCGTTGTTGTATGAAAAAATAAAGCCTGTTATCGCCGAACTTGACCGCCTTGAAAATCTTGGGCAACTTCAAAAAAATTTGGAAGATGGATTTTTAAGAATTGGCGCAAATTCATCAAACTGCAACCAAATTATCTCTAAATTTTTGATTCAATTCGCTCAAAAACACCCAAACGTGCGCATAACCATGCTGCGTGATTATGGCGAAAACTTGGTTGACAAACTTATAAACAACCAACTAGACATCATTTTCACTGATTCATGCCAGACTCCAAGCGAAATAGTTTGCGCGAAAAAATTTCCTGTTGTTTATCAACTTATCGGCAACAAAGATTATTATGAAAAATATCGCCACCTGCCTTTAACCAGTCCGGCATTCCCTTTAAACGAACTTATTTTGCCCAACCAGAAAAACAATTCGCGAAAATTCATTGACAATTATTGCAGACAAAACAACCTTATTTTCACGCCTAAATATGAACTGGACAATTACACCTTGCTTTATGATTTCGTCAAAAATGGGCTTGGTATGGCGTTCGTGAGCCTTGATTATTACATCGACAGCATAAACAAGCAAGAAGTATATCTGCTTTCAGAAAGCACAAAAATCAAAATGCGCGAGTTTTCGGTTTATTTAAATAAGACAGCCGCCAACCCTGCCAAAGATGAATTCATAAAAATTTTAAACTCTGAAAACTAGCCGCAATTAACATTTTTTCGGCGAATTAACATAAATATAAAGCATGTTAGTAGCAATAGTTGGAGCCAGCGGAAAACTTGGCAGATGCGTAAAGGATAAAGTTTCAAAAAATCACAATGTCGCCGGCATTGACAAAGTCGATGCAAAATTTGTTAGTCTCAGCGACCTTAGCGTTTGTCCCGAAGTGATAATTGACACTTCAACACATCAAAACTCTATAAAAAGCGTTGAATATGCGTTAAAAAACGGCATTCCGATGGTCATAGCCTGCACGGGGCACAGTGATGAGGAATTAGCCTACATCAGGGATAGCAGCCGTTTTATCCCTATTTTTCTCGCTTATAACATGGCATATGGCGTTC
The DNA here is from genome assembly GCA_963602685.1 of Eggerthellaceae bacterium. Taxonomy (GTDB): domain Bacteria; phylum Bacillota; class Clostridia; order Christensenellales; family UBA1242; genus Caccovivens. The sequence goes on from CAVCJG010000003.1 coordinate 12,375, forward strand.
AAGTTTTTAAAGAAGCAGCCGAATTTATTGGTTCGCGGTTCGATGGCGACGCTGCGCTGCACGAAATTCACCACAAATATAAAAAAGACGCGCCAAGCGGCACAGCAAAAGAAATCGAAAGCATATTTAACAGCATGGGCAAACCAATGCAAGTGACCAGCGCGCGCGGCGGCACTGTTGTCGGCACTCATGAGCTGTCGTTTTATGGTGACGGCGAAAGCATCACTCTCACCCACACAGCTCAGTCGCGAGATGCGTTTGCATCAGGCATCGAAAAAGCCGCCGAATTTATCGTAACAAAGCAAAGCGGACTTTACAACATGAAAGATCTTGTCTGCCATGCTCCGACAAATGAATTGTGATTTTATTTGACAACAAAGTCTTGTTAGTTTTATAATCTTAATATGAAAACATTTACATCACTTGACGAAGGATTTGTATGCAAAGTATGTGGAACTACAGTTCCGCCGCTCAAATACTCTTCCCGCGACCACTGCACAAATTGTTTATGCTCACTGCACGTTGACAACAACCCTGGCGACAGAGAAAACGACTGCCACGGCGTGTTAGTTCCAGTAGAAGTTAGCCCTAGCAGCAAAAAAGGCTATGTTATTGGCTATAAATGTTCAAAATGTGGACAAAGGCACAACAACAAAGCCGCCGCTGATGACAACTTTAAAACCTTGCTTAGTGTAATGAACATGACATATGATGTCAATAAATACAAAAAGGATGAATAATGAAAATAGCAAACAAACAAGACAGTTTTAATCAAATCAAAAAATTGGGGCTCAATCGCGTTCCTGAAATTATAGCGACAAAAAACGATAAACAAAAAGTTGAAGAATTTTTTAACAAATACAAAGCCCCTGTTTATGTGCTTCGCGATGTTAAGCACGCGATGGGAAAAACCTATTTTATTCATGACAAAGACGAATGCTTTAAGCACATCGACGAATACAACGACTTTTTCTCACTTGCCGTTTCAATTAAATCCTATCCGGGCAGAGTGCTTACAGGCGACATATACATTTCTGGCGACAATGTCGAACTCACCTATTCAACCGACCCAGAAGCGACATCGCGCACGCTTGATCAATCAATATTTGCAACGATTGACGACGACCGTCTTTGGGATGTTCCAGGATTCAGCGACCTTATAAAATACGTAACCGCCAACAATCTTTTGGACGTTATTGTCGAGTTTGCAGTGTATAAATCTGGCGTAGGAACAAAGAAAGAAAAAGTAGTTATTGTAGAACTTAGAACAGATTATTAAGCAAATTTTTCAAATCAATCTTTTCTCAATTTAATCTCAAATTTAAAAAATTGATGAATTTAAACAAAAAAACACGCAATTTTGCGTGTTTTTTCTTTAATTATTAAGTTATTCTGCAACTTCTTCATCTTTAACGATGATTGGCATAACTTCACGGTATTCTCTAACACCTGTTCCGGCTGGAATAAGTTTTCCGATAATAACGTTTTCTTTAATACCTGCAAGAGTATCAACTTTGCCTTTAAGCGCTGCATCTGTAAGAACACGAGATGTTTCTTGGAAAGATGCTGCTGAAAGGAATGATTCTGTTGAAAGAGATGCCTTTGTGATTCCTTGAAGAACTCTCTTTGCTGTTGCAGGGATTCCGCCTTCTTGAAGCACTCTGTCGTTTTCATCTTCACATCTGTAAATGTCAACAAGTTCGCCAGGAAGAAGGTTTGTATCTCCTGAAGATTCAATCTTAACTTTCTTAAGCATTTGACGAATGATAATTTCAATGTGTTTATCGTTTACGCCTACATCTTGTCCACGGTATGCACCGATAACTTCAGTAAGAAGATATTCTTGAAGGCCTTTAAGTCCGCGCAATCTAAGAAGATCAGATGGGTTGCAAGGTCCTTGTGTGATTTGGCTGCCAGGTTCAACTGTGTCGCCATCTTTAACTGCCAAAACAGCAGGTTTCTTAACTTCGTATTCTTCGTCTCCGTCTTTAGAAATAACAGTGACAATATAATACTTAGCGTCTTGTTTGATTTTAACTTTTCCGGCAACTTCACTAAGCACGCATTCCCCTTTTGGACGACGCGCTTCGAAGATTTCTTCTACTCTTGGAAGACCTTGTGTAATATCGGCAACGACAGCAGATCCGCCTGAGTGGAAGGTTCTCATAGTAAGCTGTGTACCAGGTTCACCGATTGATTGAGCAGCGATGATACCAACAGCTTCGCCTTTTTGAACAATGTTTTTGCCTGAAAGGTTACGTCCGTAACATTTAGCGCAAACGCCGTGTTTGCATTTGCATGTAAGGAGTGAACGGATTTGAACTTTCTTAATTCCTGCTTCTTGAATTTTTGCAGCTTGTTGTTTTGAAATCATTTCATTTGCAGCAACAATAACTTCGCCAGTTTTAGGATCAACGATATTGTCAACAGCAACTCTGCCATAAATTCTTTCTGCAAGGCTTTCTTGAAGGTTTCCGTTGTGATAAAGATCACTAACCCAAACACCTTTAACCGCTTCACCAAGATCTGCAAAGCAGTCGTCAGTTGTAACTACAACGTCTTGAGCAACGTCAACAAGTCTTCTTGTCAAATAACCTGAGTCGGCTGTTTTCATAGCTGTATCCATCAGACCTTTACGAGCACCACGTGCTGAAAGGAAATGTTCAACAGGTTGAAGACCATGAATAAAGTTTGATCTAACAGGAACATCAATCTTTTGTCCAGAAGCCGCACTCTTAAGACCAACCATGCCGCACACTGAGTTAAGCTGTTGAGCTGATCCACGCGCGCCAGATGCGATGATAGTTTTAAGTGGGTTTCCGTCTTTAAGTTCGCTTAATGATTCCCCTTCAAGTTTCTTTTGAACTTCTGCCCAAACTGCAACGTTGTCATCAATACGTTCGTCGTTTGTGATAAGTCCACGTTTGAACAATTTTTCGTTTTCAAGAACTTTTGCTTCTGCTTCAGCCAAGTATTCTTTCTTATGAACAGGTTCTGTTCCGTCAAACGCGTTGATAGTGTTTGCAATAAGAGTTGAATATTTGTAACCTAAGTCTTTAAGGTTGTCGATGAGGATTGAACAGTCAGTAGTTCCAAGTTTATCATAAGCAACAGCAATAAGATTTTTAAGGTCTTTTTTGCTGATAAGTTTATTGCTTTCAAGTTCGCAATAGTTTTCTTCTTTAGTTCTGTCAACTAACAAGCCTTCTGGAAGGATGCTGTTGAAGATGAGTCTTCCTACGCTGGTAGTGATACGTTTTGCGTATGTTTTGCCGTCAACTTCTTTTTGAATTCTAACTTGAATTTCCGCTTGAATGTTTACAGCACCTGTTTGATAAGCAATCATTGCTTCATCAATAGATCCAAACACACTCTTTTCGCCTTTCTTTCCAGGAAGGATTTGTGTAAGTGAATAACATCCGAGAACAACGTCCTGTGTAGGTGTAACGATAGGTTCACCATCTGCAAGTTTCAAGATGTTGTTTGATGCAAGCATGAGAGTTCTTGCTTCGGTTCTAGCATCGATTGAAAGTGGAACGTGAACAGGCATTTGGTCACCGTCGAAGTCGGCGTTGAATGCAGGACATGCTGATGGGTGAAGTTTAATAGCTCTACCTTCAACAAGCACTGGTTCGAATGCTTGAACAGAAAGTCTGTGAAGTGTTGGAGCACGGTTAAGAAGAACTGGGTGTTCTTTAATAACTTCGTCGAGAACGTCCCAAACAACAGGTTTTTCACGTTCGATCATGCGTTTTGCGCTTTTGATATTGTTTGATTTGTTAAGTTCGATTAAACGGTTGATAATGAAAGGCTTGAAAAGTTCAAGAGCCATTTCTTTTGGAAGTCCGCATTGATACATTTTAAGTTCTGGTCCAACAACGATAACTGAACGTCCAGAATAGTCAACACGTTTTCCAAGCAAGTTTTGTCTGAAGCGGCCTTGCTTTCCGCCGAGCATTGCAGTAAGTGATTTAAGGTCTCTTTGTTTTGAACCTTGAACAGCTTTTCCGCGTTTTCCGTTGTCGATAAGGTTGTCTACGGCTTCTTGGAGCATACGTTTTTCGTTTCTGATAATAACTTCAGGTGCACCAAGTTCCATAAGTTTTTTAAGACGGTTGTTTCTGTTGATAACACGACGGTAAAGGTCGTTAAGGTCTGAAGAAGCATATCTTCCGCCATCAAGTGGAACCATAGGGCGAAGTTCTGGTGGAAGCACTGGAAGAACGTCAAGCACCATCCATGTAGGATCGTTTCCGCTCTTCAAGAAAGATTCAACAACATCAAGTTTTTTGATGGCTTTGATTCTTCTTTGACCTTTCATTGTTGGAAGGCCCTCTTTAAGTGTTTCACTTTCCTTTTTAAGGTCTACTTGTGAAAGCAATTTTTTGATTGCTTCAGCGCCCATGCCTGCTTCAAATGAACCATATCCATATTTTTCGATAGCATCGCGATATTCTTTGTCTGTGATTACTTGTTTATAAACAAAGTCCGTTCCTTTTGGGTCGATAACAATGTAGTTTACATAATAAACTACTTGTTCGAGAGCCTTTGGAGTAAGATCAAGCAAAGTTCCGATTCTTGAAGGAACAGATCTAAAATACCAAAGATGAGTAACAGGAGCAGCAAGTTCGATGTGACCCATTCTTTCTCTTCTAACCTTTGCACGAGTAACTTCTACCCCGCACTTATCGCAGACAACACCACGATAACGGATTCTTTTATACTTTCCGCAGTGGCATTCCCAGTCTTTTCTAGGTCCGAAAATCTTTTCACAAAAAAGACCGTCCTTTTCAGGCTTCTGAGTACGGTAGTTTATTGTTTCAGGTTTAGTTACTTCACCGTGAGACCATTCTCTGATCTTTTCCGGTGAAGCAATGCCTATTCTAATTGAATTGAAGTTATTGAGTTCAAACATAACTTTCTCCCTTTTATCTTTGTCAAAATCTATCTAAATTAAATTATTCGTCGTCAAAATCGCCAAAATCGTCGAAGAGGTCAGCTGTATCCATAACTGATGAAGCGGTTTCTTCTTCAAAAGATTGTTTTATTTCATCTTCCTCTTCAGGTTTTTCTGCTTCTTTTGCAAGAAGTTCGTCAAAATCAAGAGAAATATCATCAAAGTTGTGTTCAGCTTCAACAGTTGGAAGATGTTGATCTTGTTCATCCATTGAAAGTTCGTTGATTGAGATTTCTTGATTGTTGTCAGTAAGAATCTTGATATCAAGTCCAAGAGATTGCAATTCTTTAACCAAAACTTTGAATGATTCTGGGATTCCAGGTTCTGCAATAGGTTGTCCTTTGATGATCGATTCGTAAGTTTTTGTTCTTCCTGTGACATCATCAGATTTAATGGTGAGCATTTCTTGAAGAACATGGCTTGCGCCGTAAGCTTCAAGAGCCCAAACTTCCATTTCACCAAATCTTTGTCCACCGAACAATGATTTACCTCCAAGAGGCTGTTGAGTGATGAGTGAGTAAGAACCGATTGAACGAGCATGGATTTTAGAGTCAACCATGTGTTCAAGTTTAAGCATATATTTGTATCCGACAGTAGTAAGGTTGTCAAAAGGTTCGCCTGTTCTTCCGTCGTAAAGTTGAACTTTTCCGTTTTCTGGGAAGTTGTTGTTAACCAAAAGTTCTTTAATTTGGTTGATGTCTGCTCCGTCGAAAGTTGGAGTAGCGATCTTCCAGCCAAGAGAACCAGCAACAAGTCCAAGGTGGGTTTCAAGAAGCTGTCCGATATTCATACGAGAAGTAACACCAAGTGGGTTAAGAAGAATATCAAGAGGTCTTCCGTTTGCCATATAAGGCATATCGTTTTCAGGCATGATGATTGAAACAACACCCTTGTTTCCGTAACGTCCTGCCATTTTATCACCGACAGAAAGTTTACGTTTTTGAGCGACAGTAACTTTAACCATCATATTTACGCCAGCTTCAAGTTCGTCTTTGTTTTTCTTTGAGAAGACTTGAACGTCAACGACAACACCTTCTTTACCGTGTTTAACACGAAGAGATGTATCTCTAACTTCTCTTGCCTTATCTCCGAAGATTGCACGGAGAAGTCTTTCTTCAGGTGTAAGTTCGGTTTCGCCCTTAGGTGTAACCTTTCCTACCAAGATGTCGCCTGAACGAACTTCAGCGCCGACTCTTACGATACCGTTTTCGTCAAGGTTTTTGAGTGCTTCTTCACCAAGGTTAGGAATATCACGAGTGATAACTTCGTCACCAAGTTTAGTGTTTCTGCAGCTGATTTCTTCTTCTTTAAGAATGATTGTTGTATAAACGTCTTCTTTAACCAAACGTTCGTTGATCAAAATAGCGTCTTCGAAGTTGTATCCTTGCCAGTTCATATAACCAACAAGAACGTTTTTACCAAGGGCAAGTTCACCATTGTTACAGCCGTAGCCGTCATAGATTACATCGCCTTCTTTAACTTTTTCGCCTTTCTTAACGCAAGGTTTTTGGTTGTTACAAGTTTCGTTGTTTGTTTTTTCGAATTTTGTAAGAGGATAGATATCTTCGTCACCTTTTTCGGTTAAAACTCTGATTTCATCTGCACTTACATATGAAACTGTTCCGGCGTGTTTAGCAAGTCCAAGCGCTCCGCTGTCTCTTGCTGCACGATATTCCATACCTGTTCCAACGATTGGTGCTTCTGGTCTCAAAACAGGAACAGCCTGTCTTTGCATGTTTGCACCCATCAAAACACGGTTTACTTCGTTTGAGTTGATGAATGGAATAAGTGCGCTGGCTACTGAAATGAATTGACGTGGTGAAACATCCATATAGTCGATTTGGCTTGCAGGAACTTCACCCATTGTCGCGCCGTGACGAGCCATAACACGTTTGTTTACAAATCTTCCGTTTTCATCAAGTGGTTCGGTTGCTTGTGCGATGAAGGCTTTATCTTCGATATCAGCCATCTTGTATTCATATTTCTTTGAAACAATCCCTGTGGCTTTATCAACTGGACGATATGGAGTTTCAAGGAAACCATATTCGTTTACTTTAACGTAAGTAGCAAGTGTGTCGATAAGACCAATGCTTTGTCCTTCAGGTGTTTCGATTGCGCAGATTCTGCCGTAGTGAGTATAGTGAATATCACGGATACCAACGTCTGCTCTTTCCTTCTTTACACCGCCAGGGCCGACAGCCGAGATACGACGTTTTTGTGAAAGGCCTGAAAGAGGGTTGTTTTGATCCATAAGTTGTGAAAGTTGAGATTGAGTAACAAAATCTTTAAGCGCTTTGTTGATTGGTTTTGGATTGATGATTTGTGATGGAGTAACTTCTGAAAGTTCTTTTCCTTGAAGAGACTCTTTAATGTTTTGTGTGAGTTTTTGAACACCTGAACGGAACGCTTTACAAAGAAGTTCGCCAACTGTTGAAAGACGTTTGTTTGAAAGGTGGTCGACTTTGTCAATAGATCCGATTCCTTCAAGGCAATCAAGATAAACACTGATTGTAGCCAAGATATCGTCCATTGTAAGTGTTGTTGTAATAAGGTTTTTAGCGTTTGCTTTAATAGCTTCAAGACGTTTTTCTTTTGTCTTGTTTTCTTTCATGATTTGCATGAGAGTTGGATAGTAAACTTCTTCAGTGATTCCAAGTGCTCTTTCGTCGCAAGGGATAACTGCTGAAAGTCTAACTCTTCCGTTACCTCTCATAAGGTGTTTTTTGCCGTTTACTTGAACCCAAACTTCATTGATTCCAGCATCTTGAACTTTTCTTGCTGACTCTTCTGTAAAGATTTCGCCTGCTTTAACCAAAACTTCATCTTTAACAGCAATGTTTTCAAAGCTTACAAGTCCAGGAAGTCTGTTTGCAAGGTCAAGACGGTTGTTAAACTTAAATCTACCAACATTTGCAAGGTTGTAATAAGCATCTGTAAAGAAGAATGCGTTGAGATAGTTTCTTGTTGATTCTGCTGATGGAACATCAGTAGGACGAGATTTTCTAGCAAATTCAAGCAATGCTTCATCTTGTGTTTGTTGAGGTTCGCGGTCTAATGCTGCTTTGATGTATTTGTTTCCACCAAAGAGTTTGTCAATTTCGGCACTTGTAAAGCCGAAGCACTTTAAGAACAAGCCGATTGAGAATTTGTGCTGTCTGTCAACAACCATTTTTACAGCTTCGTTTGCGCCTTGTTCGATTTCAAGCCACATACCTCTTTCAGGAATCATTTGTGCACGAAGTGTTGAGTTGTCTTCTTTTTCTCTTGTAAGATAAACACTTGGTGAACGAACGATTTGAGAAATAATAACTCTTTCGATTCCGTTTGTAAGGAATGAGCCGTTTTCGCTCATAAGAGGAACATCGCCAAAGAATACTTCTTGTTCAACAGCCTCACCTGTTTCTTCAATGACAAATCTAGCCTTTACTTTAAGTGGAACCGAATAAGAAGCACCTCTTCTTTTGCACTCTTTAATAGAGTATTTAGGTTCACCAGCAAGACTGAAGTCTAAGAAATAGAGTTTAGCTTTCAAGCTGTAGTCAACTACAGGTGAAAACTCATCAAGCACTGATCTGATGCCATTTTCAATAAAGTTTTTGTAAGAACTTTTTTGAATGTCCAATAAGTCTGGAATTGGAACAATATCATCGAGTTTTGCGAAAGAATATCTTTCTGTTTTTCCAAATTTTTGTTTTTTAAGTGTTAATGACATACCGCCTCTCCTTAAATGCTTAATGCTGCAATATAAAGACAAAAAAAAGGGTATAAAGCACGCAAAAAGCATGCTTTAAAATACCCTTAATTTAATTATAAATAATCCACCAATCTCAACTTGCGCATATTGTTAAGATAATACTATCATAATTGCAATTTTTTGTCAACTACTTTTTTAACATTTTTTCTAGAAAAATCAGTAAAAATCTTAACCAACAAGTTCTAAACTTTCTTCAAATTTAAGATAAGATAATTGGTTATTTGCGGCCTTCCAACCGTCAACGCCATTGAATAAGTTCCAATACAACTTAAATGTTTCCAGTTTATCGCCAGCCGTCTCTTTAAATTTTTCATTAACTTCTGTCGACCCAGCTACCCTCGCCTTTGCATACAAATCTGTTCCATATTCATTTTGATTTGCAGTTATTGAAATCTTTTCATATTTTCTAGCCATTAAAGTTGTATAGCCTTTATCTAAAATATCGCCACTTTCCAATTCGAAAATTGATGAGTTATAAACTCCTGAGACAGTTGCGCCTGTTGTGCTATTCGTCTTGTAGTCTATTACTCTTGCAACGGCATTCTCTTTCGCCAATGTTTCACTATTTCCAGTGCAATCCTCCGTTCCTGTTACATAGAAATCATATAACTTCGGTGGAGTAGCTGCGTTATTATGTGCTCTATAGACCTGTGAAGTTGTGTTAGTCGATGATTTATCTTCAAGTGTGATGTTGTAATAAGTTGTGGTATAAATATTTTTGAGATTGATAATTGATTTATTATCGCTGTCGTCGTTGGTTGCGCCGATAATTCCACCAAAATTTGCTTTTATTTGTGTCGAATATGTGTAAGTTTTGATGGTAATATCTGCAAGATTGTAAGCATTTGCGATTGTTGCATTTGCATTATCTCCCACCTTTCCTATAAGCCCGCCGACAACAGGTGTCGCGTTTTGTCCTTCCATGCTAAGTTCGTTTGCCCTGCACGCTGCTGATGTCATTGTCAATGTTGCTCCGTCTGAAACTTGACCAACAATTCCGCCGAGCACATTTTTAGCGCTAAGGTTTCCGGCAACTACAACTTGACTAATCTTGTTGCCCGTGCCACTTACTTGACCGACAATTCCGCCGACATAGTTTACTGTGTTAATTTCAACCGACGCGGTTGGTTGGTTTCCGATTGCAAAACCTTGGCTTGTGTAAGCAGTAGTGATTTCACCGCCATTAAGCAAGCCCGCAATTCCGCCGATAGCGGTTGCTGCGAAAGGTTTTAATGCAAACAGTTCTTCTGTTCCATCAACCACATTTGCGTATCCATAAACATAAGTATCATAAAGTTTACCTTTAATTTCGCCCGCGATAAGTCCGGCATATCTATAAGGTTTCATTCTCATAGCAGTGTTCATATAAAGGTAAGAATTTCTGATCGTTGCATCTTTTGCAACTCCGCCATACATAAATCCTGCTTTGCCACCAATTATGTTTGATGCTGCGCGGTTTACATAGGCATTTTTGATTGTTCCGCTGCCCGAAACGTATCCTGCGATTCCGCCAACAAACGAAATATTGTCATAGTTTGAGCCTTCTTTTTCAAAATCGATTTGACTCTTATCTGATGGCACGTTTGTTGCGAATGCGCCGATAAGTGAGCGAACATTTTTAATATTGAAGCTGTTTTTGGTGAGCCCAACAACACCGCCGACAATATTTTTGCCCGTAACGGTTGTAAGTTCGTCGGTCACATCTGCTTCTTCACCCGAACTTGCACCATAAATGTTGATGTTGTAAATGTTGGCGTTTTGAGCACGTCCAACAAGCCCACCAACTTCTGAAGCGTTGTTAAAGACAACTTCTTTTGGAATCAAGTTAAGGTTCATAATTGAAGCATTGATGCCACTTGCCGCACCCGTGATGCTTCCAAACAATCCGGCATAATCCAATTTTTCATTTGATGAAAGAGTGATGCCACTGATTGTCATATCGTTTGCTTCAAAGTTTCCTTTCATGTCGATTGTGTAAAGACGTGAATAGTCCGAAGCAAGCGATGAGTAATCTATTGGACAAACAAGTCTATAATTGCCACTTGCAATTTTGTTGTTTGTGACAAAATAGTTTTCCATTGTTTCTGGAGAGTAAATCACGTATGGGTTGAATACACTTCCGTCATCTGGAGTATCTTTTGCAGTTGCATAAATGTAAACTGCAATTCCGTCTGAGTTGAGTGTTGTTCTAACGTGTTCTTTCTTGCTTGTGGCAACAATGTTTGCACTTGCAAGTTCCAATCTATTGCCAGCAAATTGCTGTGATGGGAACGCGCTTGAAATATTGCCATCGCTGAAGAACCAAACTGTGTTGTAGCTTGGCACTTGGGCATACGAATATTCGCCAAAGTATTCAGCAATGTTTTTAAAATCGTTCTGTGTAACAGTTATCGAATTGTCCTTGACTTCTTCATTGTAAAGCAAGGCGGTGATACCTGCGTGCGCCAAAGGTGAAAGTGTTTTGTTGATTCTTGTTCCTTTGATATAATAGCAGTTTTCAAACGTTCCAATGCCCTCACCTGCAAAATAGAAGTTTGTTGCACTGTTGTCGTTTGTGATTTTGCTTGTAGAGAAACTGCGAATGATTTTTCCGTTGTTGTTAAACGCAAATCCTGCGCAACGTGAAGTTGTAACCAAAGGTATATTTGAATAGCAATCTCTGATTGTTCCTTCGTTTCTGAAAATGAATCCGCCAACCGGAACACTCGAATCAAGAATGCTTCCGTCTATTTCCATAGAGTAGATTCTGTCGCCGCTTACAACACCTGACGAATAACTTGTGACAATCACAGCGCTTTCGCTGTTGACTGCAGCAACTCCGCCCACTCCAAAGATGTCGTTGTAAATTGATTTGTTTGTCAATTTTCCGTTTTTGAAAAGTGATGATGCGACTGTGCCTTGGTTTGAACCAACAACACCACCCATGCTTACAACCGATTCGATCACAATGTGTGATTGGCTGTGAGTGATGTAACCGCTGTTTTGTCCAACAACACCGCCGAAATAGTAACCTTCGGTTGAAGGTGTGTTTTTAAACGCAAGCGAACTTGACACTCCGCCATTTACAATCTTTGCATTTGTGATTGTTCCGCTGTTAGAGCCAGCCACAAAGCCAAAGTTAATGGCAGAAGTTGCCGAAGAATTGAATGTGACATAGTCAACTTCTTCGCTTCCCGTTTGAATTGTGATATTTTTAATAATTGTGCCTGAATTAACTGTTCCAAAAAGTCCGACTGAATTTGTTGTTCCAAGTTCATATGTTGCATCGTCAAATATAAACTTATAACTATTTCCGTCAAAGTATTTGATTGCTGTGTTTAATGGAGTAAATTCATCAGCAGGAACATGAATATCTTGCAACTGAATGTAATATCCGCCTTGTTCCATCTCTAAAAATTCTTTATAGGTGGTTACAGGGTTAGGACTCTCTTCCGAGCCTCTCATGTAAGAATAAACATCAAATTGAGAGTTAATTACAAGAGCGTCTTGTTCGTTTTCATAAACATATTTTCCCCCGCTCACTTTGTAGTGTCCGCTGTATGTGAAGTAATATCTTCTTACAACTTGTGGATCGTGAGATTGCAAAGTTGTAAGAGCAAGGTCTGAAATTTTAAGATATCTAATATTGAAATCTTCGTGCTCTGTAATAACCGATTTTGTTGAATTTACATTCGAAATTGGCAAAGCAAGAGTAGGTTCACCGCTTGCGTTGTTTTGGTTAAGGTCGGTGTAAATCGTCCAAGTTCCTTTTGTTGAAAGTTCGTTAAGGAACGAAGCCACCATAGCCGCAACTGTGTTGTTTTCATGGTCGTATTCAACGAGCCCGTCAAACGAAATTGCAAGCTGTTTTTTATCTCCAACTGCAGTTGTCAACACGCCGTTGCTTGTTCCAGAAACAATATCTTGCGCTGTTTGATTGTCATAGTTAATGACATATTCCAAAATATTCAAGTTTAATTCGCAAGTATCAACAACGCTTCCGCCAAAGTCATCGACTTTGCTTGCCGAAAGAGTCAATGTGAATGGCAATCCCGTAGTGCTATTTGAATAAGAGATTGTATCATTAGTGATTTTTACATAATATTTCCCATCACGATTTATGATGGCAGCCTGTTGAGGCTTATTTGATGTCAATAATACTGTGCTTTCGTCATAGCCAATCGTCGACACATCAAGTTCGTATTCAAGGCCACGAGCAACAAATGTTTTGTTTGTAAATCCTGTAAGACCAAGTTTAACCCCGTCTTTCTTATAGAATTTATAGCTTGCTGTTCTTGAAAGGTCTCCGCCTGTTTGTCTTACAGTGACATCAATTCCAACTGGAGTTCCGTCTTCAACATCTTTATTTGAGAAAATGTATCTAACGAAAATTTGACCTTGATAGTTTGCTTTGTTGCTTTGATCTGCAAAGAATTTTTCAAGATTTGATTTTGAAATTTTAACTCCGCCGTCGATTGATTCTGCGTTTGGAATAACTTTAAACTCGTCATTAACCATCATTCCAATAACAAATGTTCCTTGGCTTGCACCATCAAGAGTATTCATTTCGTTGTTTGCAATTTCAACATAGTCAAAATCAGCATCAAGTGGTGAAAGTGTAACTGAAAGCATTCCCCTAATTCCAGGAACAATGTTGTTTGTCTCTTCTAACACAAGTTTGCCACCGTTTTCGGCTGCACTCAAAGTGTAATTTGTAAAAGCAATAACATCAACATTTTCTTGAACAAGAAGAATAGGAATTTCTTTCACATATTCTTCATTTGATTTTGCTTGAAGAATCATCTTGTATTCTTTATAAATGTTTTTGGTGAATCTGTTTATAAATTCTTCAGAAGTTTTATCAACCGAAATTTTAGCATTAAATGTCAGTGCTTTGCCTGCCACTTTTTCAAAAGTTACATTAAATAATTTTGTTTCTATGCCGGTTTCTTTATCAACAAATTTGACCGCATTTTCTTCGATAACATCATCTTTATCGTCTGAGTCAATTACGAACGTATCATTTACAACGATACTTGAAGAAAGAACATAATTTTCATTAAGTGACTTAATTTCTTTTGTCCCTTCATAATAATTGATTTTAACATTTTCAAGAGTTGTAATATCAAGATAATATTCTCTGCCATCGATAATTTGTTTCATCGAAGCCTTTAAAGTAATATTATCAGAGGCATTTTTGCTGTCTAAAACATCTTTAGTTTTTGTGAAAGTGATGCCATCTCTTGAAGGAGTTGCCGCCCCATAAGTTAATGTTCCGACAACTTCAGCCGTAACTGAATGGTTTGATTTTAATTGAATAAGTTGATTTGAAATTCGAACAAGTCCGCTGCGCGAAATCGAAGCCCAAACTCCATTATCGGTGTTGTCACTTTCTGTATCTTTTGCGACAATGTCTTTCACTTTAAAGTTTGTTTGATAATATGAAGGCGAAATCATAACGTCAACGCCTGCATTTGAGTAAACTTTAAACGAACTTTCCGCTCCGAGAACTAAATCTCCAAGTGTGAAAATTCCTGTTTCTGTTTCTTTTTCTGGGTCTGTATTTAAATAAGACTCAATGTTAAAGTAATTTATTATATATAAATAAATCTTTTCGTTGTTTTTTCTGTTAAGTAAACTGCTCACTTCAATTTCAGCCACGCCAGTGCCTTTGATGTAAAGTTCGCCAGAAGCCGAAATTTCAACAAGTGAACTTTTTGATGAAATTGAAATGTCCGAACCTGCTATTTTAATTGGATAAAACTTGCTGTCCAATTTAAGTTTGTTTAAATCGTCCAAAATGAGTTGTGCTTCATAAACCTGTTCGGTTGTATAACCTTGCGCACCATAATATCCGGCTGCTTCAAAATAATATGCAAATATTACGTTCGAATCAAATTCTTTTTCACCTACTTGATATTTGAGACGTCTAAATCCGTTTGCAGTATTTGGTCCAACATCAAATGATGTGGTTTGTTTTGCAAAATTATATACTACTTTTACAAGGCCTTCGTTTCGAGAAACAAACAAAACGTCGCCGAAGTATTGATCGTTTGTATATTCATAATCAATGCTGTTGTCCAGGCTGATTTCAGTTCTGTTTACATAAGAATCAAATGATGTATAGTTTTCTATTGTCGCCGGCCCCTCGCAAATTGCAAGTTTGTGATTTCTCGCATTTTCGCTTTCAAATTCGAACTTTCCATCGTCGATTGAATTTTGAATCAACACATACATCGAAGCGTAAATGCCCGTGCTTACACCATCATCTGTTGCTTGAATTTTAAATCCTTTTATTGGATCGTCAGAAGTGCCTTCCGCAAAAGTGATCGAGCCTTGTGGCGCTTTTACAGCAATAAGTGCAACTTTTTCTCCGCGAACTTGCGTTCTAACTGTAAATCCATCTATTTTAGTTCCTTTGCCCTCAGCAAAATCAGCAACTATTCCGCCGGCACGCTCAGCATAAAGTTCACCGCCAGCAAGCATATTGAGAATTTGTCCACCAGTTTGCTGCGAAGCAACTGCGCCGACTGATCCGGTTGTTACAAATTGACCGTTTTCGTCTTCAACTTTAATAAGTGCATAAACTGAATAAGCCGAAATGCCAAAGCGACTTGTTACATCTTCTCTTCCCAAGATGCTGCCAGTGCTTTCTCCTGCAATTCCACCTGCGAGAACTTGCAAAGATGTTGAAGAAATTGTCATAAAGTCTTCATAAATCACGCACATGTTTTGTATTGTGCCATCGTTTTGTCCAACAAGTCCGCCAAAAGTTACAGGGTTTGCTCCTGCTTTTATGCTACTTTTTGAAATGTATGCGGTTATGTTTTTAAGTTCCCCGCCGCTAGCAAGATTGCTTGCAAGCAAGCCACCAACAACGCTTCCTGTTTGAAGGTTGATAGAACCTTTAATTGTTAAATTTTCAATTTTTCCTGTTATAGAACTGAATAATCCAAAATTGCCGGTCGCCGAAACATTTTTAATGTTAATTCCAACGATTGAAGCATCGTCTGTTCCGACAATCGATCCGGAAAATGCTTTATCGCCGCCAAGAGGCAATTTGCTTGAATATCCGCTTAAATCAATAGTGGTTGACAATCTGTAATGCGAGCTCATTGCGGCGTCACTTTCGCCAATAGCAATCACATCTTCGGCCGAACTTAAAACGTAAGGATTTTCTTCTGTTCCGTCCGCATAATTGATCATCATTTTAATAATAGAGTTTTCATAGCCTGCGATAATCTTGTCGTCAACATACCACGCTTGTGGAATGATTTGAAGCACTCCCGACAACGCGCCTGTATGCGTATCATTGAGCACGGCTTCATTTAATTTGATTGTGACAAGTCGGATTCCTTTTCCAACTTCTTTGATAACAATCTCACCTTCATTGATCAAAGGTTCGTTGTCTGTGTTGTTGTTTATAAATTTTGCTATAACGTCTGTATTTGTCGCTGCGGCAGGATTTAAATAAACGCCAATTTCATAAGACTTTTTAGAAGGAGTAAACACCAATTCGTTTGCGCTTATGTTTGTGTAAACTCTTTCAACAAAATCGTATGTCTCACCTTTAATAGTAACTGAGAAGTATTTAGAAATTCCATATTGTCTGATTGAAGCAAACATAGTAAATGTAAATGTCGCTTTCATATCTTTATTTATAAGGAATGTTCCTGTAATTGTGTCGAATGTTCCGAAATAATTTATTGCGTCTGGGCCAATCTTATAAGTTTGTCCATAAATCATTCTTGCAAGGTCCGCCGGCTCGTTGTTAAGTGTGTAAGCGTTTGCGCCGTTTACTGTCCAATAAACGTATCTTTCATTATAGTTTTCGTTGCGCATAACATTTGTGCTTGCGTCACTGCTGGCTGGATCATAAAAACCATATGCGTCCGCTTGTGGCTCAACCTTTATGCTGAGTCTTGCAGTTTGCAACTCTGGATCGCTGACCATGCTGCCAACATAAAGTGAAATATTGTTAGCCTTGGCATTGATTACGCCATCTTTATTTGTATCATAAACGTCCAACGAATAAACTGGAACAAAACTTGTAAAGTTGACTTTTGCAAGTCTTGTAATTGAAGAAACTTTAAAGTCTTCAACGTTTATTCCCACTGCTTTAAAGTCGATGTAGCCTTCACCGTATTTTGAAGTTGTCACGACATAATTTGTTTTGTCCGATCCTTCAACGGCAACTACTCCGACGTTTGAAATAGAATATGTTACTGAGTCAAAAACGCCGCTTCCATTTGAGCTTCCCAAAATCAAGCTTGCTTTTTTGTCATAAACAATTTTGATGTTGCCATCGCTGTCTTTTTCTGTGGTGTTTTGCATAACGAGTTTCATCTCGTCGCTGTAACCTTCTTCTGGTGCGGTCACTTTTTCAGCGCTTTGAACGCCGTCGTTGCCAGTTCCCGCCAGGTTTACAGAAAAGTTGTCAAAAGTATCAATCACACGGAATGTAACAAGTTTTGAAACACCGTTGTCAAGTGTGATTTTATATGTAACATCCCCAACTCTTTGAGGAATAATTTTCAATTTTACAATTTTTCCAAGAGCGCTGCCAGCATATTCTTCTTTGCCGTCATAAACAACTCTTGCTGCTGTTATTTGACCATCATAATATGAAACAGTTGCATAACCAAAATCATTATCAGTAATCAAGTGTGTAAACACAGCTTCGATTGAAGATGATGACACAAAAACACCAGTGCTGTCTTGATTTGGTTTGTATTCATAACCAGTGTTTGGGTTGTCATATTCAAGACGAGTCGCGCCAGTCAAGATTGAGTAGTTGCACACATACGAGCATTCGTTTCGAATGTAATCACTTACTACTTCAAATTTAATTTGTTTTGGAGATGTTGTCGCTGGAGCATCACTCGCGCCACGAACATAAACTTTTTGTTTTACATCATCAATTTTAAGTTGATAAGTTGTAACGCCTGCTGTGTAAACTTTGTTTTTATATTTGACAATCAAATCGTTGTCGAATGTCATTAAAACGTGTTCAAAACTGCTGTCTGTAGCATAAACATCAATGTTAAATTCGCGCCAACCAAATTCGCCATCATAGTGGTTATAAAAGTCATATTGGTTGTCCGCCGATGTTTGTTCAACATTATTTACAACTATTTTTGAAGGTGCAATTTTTACATAAACCGGAATTGAAACTTGTTGTTCAACCGAAGAATCTCCGCTGTCAACATAACTGATTCCGTCAATTTCATAATACAATCTAAGTCTGATTGTTGTTTGGCTTGCGGCAACTGCTGTGCTTACAATTTCAAAGTCGTAAACATCAATATTTGCGGTAGATTCGTCCAAATTTTTAATTTTTTGAACAGAAATTAAGCCATTTTTATCATTTTGAACGTCAAATTTTACATTTTCCGTTCCTTCAATATTTTCAACATGAGGAACTTTAACTTTGAAATTTTTGCTTCTCCAGTTGCTAGTTCCGTCACCATCGTCGTTTGTTACAAGTTCGATTTTTTCAACCGCGCCAGCATCGTCATACGCTTCAATTTTCGTTCCGTCTTCAAATCCATACAGCACCGTTAAATTGAATTGTTGACTTTCGGTTGCGTCAGTTTGTGGGTTGTAATATTTTGCAACAATGCTTATTCCAGTTCCTTCTAAAACGTTTTTGTATTCGTCGCGGACAACAGCGAATCCATCTTCTTGATAGAAGATTACAGAATAAATATCGTTTTCATCTTTAACAAGTTCCGCTTTTACAAATGCGTTGTTGTCGTTGGCTTTGCTTGCCGCGTCTGTAAAGTGGAAACTAACTTTGCGTTCGGTTGCATTGTCGTCGAAATTGAAAAGTTTTTCGCTAGGAATAAAAGGTGTAGTTTTTGACACGTAAATCAAAGAATTTCTTTTAAGTTCAAATTTAGAAGAATATTGTTTTACATTAATAATTACGCTTGCCTTTTTGTTCCCTTCATTTGTCGAAGCAACAAGCGTGGTTTTACCACCGGTTTTACCTGTTACTTTAACGGTTGTTTTTGTGCCATCTTTATTGACAACTTCAAGTTTAACGTGCTCGCTTTCGGTTGATGAAATTGTGCTGTCAACAAGAGTAAAACTAAGTGAAGTGTCGATGCCGTTTGTATAGTTGCCGATTGTGAAAGTGATGTTTTCACTTTCGCCGGCATAAACATCGACCACTTCCCTGTCAGGGTTAAGAGTAAGTTTATCAGCAGGGCTTTCGCCGCAACCGACAAAAAAGAGGCCTGAGAGCAACATAATCACTCCTAGGCATAAACAACTTATCAATTTTTTAATATTTCGTCTTACTCTTTCCATTTTTTCCTTTCAAAAGTTAAAACTATTCGTTAGGGTTTGAGAACATTGCTCTGATATAGTCTTGAGCAACAACTTGAATCATGGTTCTGTTTGTTGGACCAGTAATCAAGAATGCTTGACCCAAAGATGCGGTAACGATAGCGTTTTGTTCTTCTTCGTTGATTCCGCCTGATTTTTTATAAAGTTCAACCAAGTCGTTGATATCGTTTGGCGCCAAAGCGAATATAAGTGAATATTGGCAGGCGTTAATAACGGCTGTTGATTGTCTTTGGATTTCTTCACTACCAACAAAGTCGGCGATGTTTTGTGTAATAACAATTTGCATACCTGAATATTTACGGATACGTTTAGCCATTTGCGCCATGAAGTCAAGCGCGATAGGATAACGTGGGTTAATAAACACGTGGGCTTCGTCGACGGCAACAATAATTTTACGGTTGTTTTTCTTGTCGCCCTTGTGGTATTTTGCGTTGAAGTCTTTGTTGTTGATGATTTCGTTGTTAAGATATCTAAACACCAAAAGCATCTGCGCGTTTGTCAGCAACGCGTTGTTGTTTGCGATAAGAGATTGGAAGTTAAAGCAAACAAAGTTTTCGTTTGTTTCGATTGATGTAGGGCCGTTCCACAACTTGCTGTTACGTCCGCCAGTAGCAAACTTTTTGATGTATGTTTCAATCGTCATCAAGTTTCTAAGAGTGAAATCGTCTTTGCAAGTTTTAATTCTGTCCAAAATCAAAGCGTAAAGGTCGTCGAATATTGGGAAGTCGGCAGGTTTTAAGTCTGGAATATATGTGGTTTCGTCAATTCCTTTCTTTTTATATGTATCAACGATAAGTGAGTTCAAAAGTTCGAATGCGTCCGAACTGATACCTTCCAAAATGCTACGGAAGAATTGTTCCAAGAACTGCAAGTGCTGCGAGTATGAGTCGTTTACAACTTGCGCCTTCTTTTTCTTTTTCTTAACTTTAAAGGTTTCAAGGTCGATTTCGCCTTCGTCGTCATCTTGTTGTTCTTCTTCGTCCCCTTCATCCAGAGATGAAATAACGTGGAATGGGTTCAAAATGCCGTGCAATGACGAACCAACGTCGATGTATTTTCCGCCCAGCGATTCGGTGAGCAATGCGTATTCTTTTTCAGGGTCGAGAATAAAGATTTTGCAGTTGTCGGCAGCAAGGTTTGCCAGCAAGGTTTTGGTTGCGTAAGATTTACCAGAACCAGACTTACCAATAACCATCATGTTTGAGTTGACACGAACGCTGTCACGTTTAAAGAAGTCAACAAAAACTGGATATTCGTTGTCGCCGATGTAAATTCCGCTTTCGTCTTGAAGTGCACTCGAAATAAATGGGAACACAGCAGCAAGAGTCGAAGTTGGAATACCTCTGCGGTATGATTTAATGTTGTCACGACGAGAGATGTTTGAGCTGATGAATGCGTCTTGTTGACGAGCAAACATTTCACTGAATTTAAAGCCGCTTTGTTTAAGCATAGCCTTAACATCACGTTTAGCAGCATCTTCGCATGTGATGAATGTATTTACATCATAAAGTTGTTGGTTGTTGTTTTTCAAACTTACAAGCAAGTTTCTAAGAGTGTCAACGTGAGTTTGAAGTTCGATTTGGCTTGAAGAACGTCCTGTCTTATAAAGTTTTGATTCCATATCCATGATGGCTTTATCGATTGAACGTTCGGCATTGTATTTTGGAACTTGGTTGAATTTCATAACAACTTTTGTTCTGTCAAGCAAGAAGATGTCTGCTCCCCATGCGTTGCCGACATTCAAAGGATAGTCGGTGATTGCGTAGGTTCTGAACGCGTTGTCATCAATCAAGTATTTAGCAGATTTGAATTGAACCTTTTTAGGTTTTGCCCAATCCATATATTGTGAGAATGGAAGGCTTTCCAAATCTCTTTGGTCAAATTCACGACCATAGTTTGCTTTTAAGAAAACTGTCAGGTCTGTTCCATAAAGTCTTTTTGCGCTTACTGGAGCAAGAGATGATGCCAAAGCATTGATCATGCCGTTTACAGTGTTTTCAAGCAAGTCTTTATCTTTGTCGTAAACTACAACATAGAAGTGATCTTTGTAAACCTTGTCTTTTCTGTTTAAGTTTTCCATGAATGAAACTCTTTCTTCAAAAACAGGGCTTCGCGCTTCAACTTCTTTGTCAGTCACTTGATGCTCGTATTGCATTTCAAGCAGAAGTTCGTATTTTTTGTTTTCATTGTATATGTAATTGTCCAGCACCATAGCAAGGTTAAGTTTGATGATCGAACATGTTTGGTCTGGGTTTAAACGACGCAGCGCATTTGCAAAACTTTCGATAACGTTGTCTTGAGTGTATTCAGTAAGCAATCCGAAAAGCACAGGAGTGATTTCGATAACTTGTCCATAATATGTTCCAAAGTTAATAAATCTGTCTTGGTAAATATCTTCGAAAGGAATCATCTCGCTGATGTCGCCCTTCTTGCCTTTTTTACTGTCAGCAGAAAACTTTTTCTTTTGCGCCATAAATCGGAACAAGTAAGCACACGTCACATACAATCTTTCATCGTCTGAAATCTTAATAAAGATAGACAGGAAAAATATTGTGTAAACACCGGCTATCCAAAAGTGGCCAGGAAAGTTTGACGCAAACAAAACAACAGCGATTGCTGCACCAATGACACCAAGGATTAAGTCGATTCCGGTAATACCGCGAATAAATTCAAGTTTGACTTTCGTCTTTCTAGGAATAATGCGTTGCATAATAAAATTCTCCTTGTAAATATTTTACTACAAACACACTCAAAAATACAAACGATTTAACCCTATTTGCAATTATAAAATAATATATTTAATTTATTGTGTTTTTTTATTTCATTTAATTTTTTTTGAGTAATTATTTCATATTTTTTAATAATTAATTCATTATTTAATCCAAAAATATCTTTTGTTGCCATTTTGCCAATTAAACTTCGCGGATCTGTGCTCACGCGCTGTGGAATTTGCGGCTCTATCTTTTGCTGAATTGGCATAATCGAAACATACTCTTCTTCCCCTCTTGGAGCAAAAACATTAACTTGTCCCGCTGTGATATTCACCTTGCCTAAGATTATCGCATCTTGTCCAATAACACCAATTTGTCTTGGTGAAAATGCTGACTTTTCAGATATGACGCAAATGGCTTTTTTGTTAGATAAATAAACATCTATAACCCTTCCCAAATCTGTTCCGCGATTTGTAAAAACCTGTTTGCCAATAATACTAAGCACTTGCGAGATTGCAGGCACAATCGCGTTTTCGTTTTCAACAAAAACATTATCGCCGCTTATTCGAATGCGCTCGGCAGGAAGTTCAAGTTCTTTTTCATCTTCTTCGCTTGCCACAATGATTTTGTCAATGTTAAACGCATCGTCAAACTTAACGTTTAACACATAGCCAATTTTGCGGCCTTGGGCAAAAGAAAATATTTTTTTTGAAATTAAATCTGATAATTTTTCCATACCACAAAATTATTTAAAAAATAATTAAATTATGAATAATTACAAAAAAAAGACAAAAAATTGCAAAAAATAACATATTTTTATTGCAATTATTTGACAATTTATATTTTTTTATGTATTATTTATTTCCGTAAAAAAGGAAGCGAATATTATGAAAAAACAGAAAAAAGAAATTACACAAATCACAAAAGATATGACCATCAAAGACGTACTTGAAATGGACGAAACTCTTGCCGAAGTTTTGCTTGGTTTTGGAATGCACTGCATCTACTGCCCTATGAGTCAAATGGAAACTTTGGAAGAAGCAGCTGAAGTTCATGGCATTGATGTTGATTTCTTAGTGAAAAAATTAAACGCAAACAAAGCATTCAAATAATTTAAACCCACAAAAAAACGGAACGCAAGTTCCGTTTTTTTTAATTCTATTTAATTTTTAACCGCTTGTTTTTTCAAGCGTTCTTCTTTCTTTTTCAACGCTTTGTTTAAAGCCTTCATTTTCTTTTTGCCGTCATTAAGTGATGCCTTTTCGATAAGATTGTTATAATTTTTATTTCCGATAATTCCTTTCAACATATGTCCAAAGAAATTTGCAATCTTATCTTTTGCTCCAAACCAAGTAGCCGCATAATGATGAATAAAATATGAGTTTTCGGTTGTCTTAATTTCGCCAGTCCAGAAGTTTTTAGGACTAAGATAATCGCCAGCATAAACCATAACACCATCAAGTTTTTGTGTTTCACCATTTTGTCTTAAACCAAAACTTTTTAATATTTCAGTAATAACAACTGGATTTGGAGTCATGTCCATCTTTTTGCCGATGATAAAATCTCTTTTATCATATTGTTGCAAAGCCTTATCTATCCATTCACCTTGGCCACCAATCACAGCGGTTCCCAACCAGTATTTATTTTCGAATCCAATAAAACTGTCGTTTTCGAGAAGTTCATCGATAGGTTTTAAAATTTCAACATCAGTATCAAGATAAACCCCGCCATACTTTTTTAAAACATAAAGTCTTGCATAATCCGAAACAAAAGCATATTTTTTGCATTCATACGCCTGTCTAACATAGTCGCAGCAGTTAATATCAAAATTGCTTTCATCCCAACGCATAATTTCAAAGTCTGGACAATATTTTTTCCACGAAGCAATGTTATTTTTTAAATCGTCCGGCATTTCCTTCCCGCCAAACCACATGTAATGTATAATTTTTTTTATCATCCTAACATTTCCTTAATTCTTGTTTTTAATTGGTCAAGTCCAATCTTTTTTGTTGCAGAAACTGCAATTTCGTTTTCTTTTAATTCAAATTCGTCATTTACTAAGTCTATTTTGTTGTAAACGACCAATCTGTTTTGTGTTGCTCCGATATCATCAAGCACTTTGTTTGTAACGCGCATCGATTCAATGTAATACTTTTCCTTATCGTCAGTAAGTGACGTCGCTGTTGGGTCAACAACGTGCAAGATAAGGTCAGCATCTTTTGCTTCTTCAAGCGTTGAAGCAAATGCGTCGACAAGTTCGTGTGGCAACTCTGAAATAAAACCTACAGTGTCGGTAATCATAACCGTTTCGCCATCCAAATAAAGTTTTCTGCTTGTCGTATCCAGCGTTGCAAAATATTTATCGTCCGCGTAGATATTTTCGCGAGTAAGCGCATTAAGCAAACTGCTTTTGCCCGCGTTTGTATATCCCACAAGTGCGATACGCTTTATGCAGTTCTTTTCGCGTTCGCGGCGATTGACTTGTCTGCGCTCTTTTATTTTCGCGATTTCTTTTTTCAACATGTCAATTTCTTTTTCAAGCAAACGCCTGTTTAATTCAAGTTTTGTTTCGCCGGGCCCACGCATTCCGACGCCGCCATTTCCGAATCGTCCGCTTGTCCCTTGCATATCTGCAAGTTTAGGCAGATTGTAAAGGTTTTGCGCAAGTCGAACCTGCAACTTTGCTTCGTTTGTTTTTGCCCCGCGCGCAAAAATATCAAGAATAAGCCCAACCCTGTCAATCACTCTTGTATCAAACGCTTTTGAAAGGTTTTTAATTTGTGAGCCAGTAAGTTTATAGTCAACCACAACGACATCAACAGGATGCTGTTTTAAATATGCGGCGATTTCGTCGACTTTGCCGCTGCCTATTACAGTTGCGCGGTTGAAATCTTTAACGTTCTGCGAAAAAACACCTTCTACTTCAAGGTCGGTAGAAAGTGCCAAACGCGTGATTTCGTCAGTTTTTCTGTTTTTACTTTCGCCTTTTTTAGTAAGCACCACAACAAGCAGCGCTTTCTCTTTTTCCTCGGCGGTCGAATATGTTTTCACACGAAAATTATATCATACTTTCATTTCCGTCTGCAAGCACAATTGGCTGATTTGTTGAAATTACTATATTTTCAACGTGCCCGTCTCTATCAAGCACGCTAAACAGCCAAAACACTTCGTTGAATCCGCCCGTCAAACTGTCGAGCACCTTCAAATAACATTCGCCATTAAACTTGTCCTGATTGCAAAGCGGAGTGATAAATTCCTGCATCGTTTCTACTCCAAGTTTAATTGCTTGTTGTGCCGAAACTCCGAACTCTGCACTTTTGCACACTAAATTTGCACTTTTTTGCCCAACTTTTATGGAAATTTGCTCATTTCCTGTTAATTTTCTTTCTAAGTCGGCAACATGATTGGCGGTTTTATAATTAAATTCAAGCAGCACATTTTGCTCTTGTCCATCAATTACAACGCACGCCATTTCGTCATCACACGAATCAAGTTGTGCGGTTATCAACGCAAAATCAACTTTGTTTTGGCTGTAACCATCATAGGCATATGGATCTTCCCTTTTGCCGGAACAAAGCGAAACACTAAATTGCGAATTGTCCGAAAAATAATAAACGTCGCTCATTTCTGACATATTTTCGCGAACAAGACTGAGTTCGTCATATTGCGCGCACCCCGCCATACCCACACACGCCGCAACAAATGCAAGCGCAAATAAAAATTTCTTTTTCATATTTTCTCTCCCATAAACAACATATGTTTTGATTTTTGCGAAAATATGATATAATTTGTCATATGAAAGATTTAATGTTTTATTATAAAAAAGCAAATAAAAAAGGTTTCGCGCTTGGCGCATTCAATTTTTCAAGCCTAGAAGGGCTTAAAGCAATTTGTACAGCGGCCGAAAACCAACACAGTCCAGTAATCATCGCAGTCAGCGAAGGCGCTTTGTCATTTATGGGCGGTGAATACATCAAAGCGGTAGTAGCCGTTGCTAAAAAACAATACAAAGCCCCAATATTTTTGCATCTTGACCACGGCAAAAGTTTTGAAGTGTGCAAAAAAGCAATCGCCCTTGGCTTTGACAGCGTGATGATTGACGCAAGCGCTCTTGAATTTAACGAAAATGTTGCGCTTACAAAAAAAGTTGTAAAATATGCACACCAAAAAGGAATTTTCGTTGAAGGCGAACTCGGCCAACTTAAAGGCGTCGAAGACAATGTCTCTTGCGACGAACATCACTTCACCGACCCAGAGCAAGCGAAATTGTTCGTAGAACAAACGGGCGTAGACAGCCTTGCCGTTGCGATTGGAACAAGCCACGGTGCTTACAAATTTTCGGGTGAAAGCAAATTGCGATTTGATATTCTTTCGCAAATTGAAAACGCACTACCAAAAGGCTATCCGCTTGTGCTTCACGGTGCTTCGTCAGTAGATGAAAAACTTGTTGAAAGCATAAACGCGCTTGGCGGCAACTTAGGAAAACCAAAAGGCGTTGATGAAAACCTTACTCATATCGCTTTAACTGAGCACAATGTGGTAAAAATCAACACCGACACCGATTTAAGAATTGCCTTCACCGAAGGCGTTCGCCGCAGCCTTACCGAACATCCAGAAAACTTTGACCAACGCAAATATCTTGCTCAAGGAATGGACGGCATGCAAAAAGTTGTTGAAAGAAAAATGCAGCAACTTTTAAATTCATCAAATCAAGCATAAAAAAAAGAAGTTGAAATTCAACTTCTTTTTTGTTTTTAAACTATTGGCAAAACTTCGTCGCGGGCTGCATTTGCTACTTTTTCTGCTTCTTCTTTTGTAAGTCCAGCCTCTTCAATCAGTTTAAGCTTGTCAGCTTTGCTAAGTTCTCTGTATCCTTTTAATTTTTCTGCTTTATCCGATATGTCTCCAAATACAATTTTAATCGCTTCTTGTTCTTCTTCGGTCAACTTGTATTTTTCAATCGTTTTTTCTCTTTGTTTTTGTGCTTTCTTAAGTGCGATTGTGCCTTCAATTTCAGCTTCCTTTTGAGCGAAAACTGTAAATTCTTTTTCAGCATCTTTGTTGCCTTCAAGAACAATTCCTTTATTTTTTACCTTGAACGCAAGTCCACCCTGCATAATCATAAAAATTTTGCAAACTTTGTCTCTGTCTTTTTTCTTAACAATCCCTTTATAGGCATCAGTCATTGCTTGGTGCATATACTTTTTATAGTCGTTTAAAGGACTTCTTGGCGCTTTTACTTCAGCACTCTTATCTGTGCTTCTTGCTGCAACCAAACCAGCCATTCTAGCAGATGTTGGGTCAGCAGCTGCTGCATCTTCATCTACCAATTCGATTGTTCTTGTATAAGGAAGTCCAAGTTCTTCAACTTTTTTAACTGCTTTTTTAACAATTTCAAGTCTTTTTTCTGGAGATTCAACTCTGTCAAGGCATTGAGCAAGAGGAATTGCAAATGCTTGTTGCAGACGTTCTTTATTCTTGCCTTCTAAACCAGCAAATTCAATCATTAAAAGGTTTGCAATGCAAAGCCATGCGCCATCTTCAAAATTATCAATGGTTTTATCTTTTTCGTCTTTCAACATTTGTTTGTCATAATACTTTATTGCTCCAAGAAGGTCAGTATCATGAGCACCATTTGATCTGAATGCGTTGTCGGCTTCGGCTGCTGTTGTGTAATTTTTAACGTCTTCTCTAAATACTACTCTTCCTTTTTCATCAATGTAAAAAACGCGGTAGTTTGATTTTCCTTCATCAAGAGCCACAGAAATATCTTTAAAGTCAGGTGAAGCCATGGTTTGAATCATATTAAGCATTACGCAGTTGTAGAAGTTTTTAGCCACATCTGAATCAATTTTGATTGCGCTTGTTGCATTTATTTTTTCAATTTGTTGTTTTGCAAGTTCGCTTGCAACTTCTCTGATTGTGAAAACATCCATCATTTCATCTTTTTGATTGTTGTAAGCGTTTGTATATTTTTTAAGTGCATTAAGAATGCCGCCGTTTTTTGGTTCAACAAGTCCGTTGAAAAGATATGTTAATGTGTCTTGTTTTGATTGTTCGCTTGTTACAATACCATCAACCAAGCCATTTTCAACGGCAAGATAAGTTGCTAAATAAGCAACAACTTCTCTAGCGCTGTAAAGTGATGCGCTTCTTTCGTCAGTTTTATCTTCAACAAGTTTTGCTAATGGTGAGTCGCTTTTAATTTCATAACGGTCGTCCTTCCCCCATTTTCCTTTAACAATGTCAAATGAGTTTTTCATTTCGGTCATTACGGCATTATAAAATTCATTAGCCCTATTACAAGCATTAACAATGTCTGCTGCAAATTTTGTTTTTGTGTCTGGTTCAGCAACAAAAGCGCCTGTGTTTTGATATTGCTCTAAATCTTTGTAACTATTACCTAATGATTTCCAGTAAAAAGCCACTAATGCTTCATACATTTTAAAATCAGTAACGCAAAACGCATAAAGCACAGCGAGTTCTTGTGCTGAGTAATTTTTAATGCCTGGAATGAAAGATTCTATAGCCGCTTTTCTAACACTTGCTGCATTTATATTTTTCAATTCGTTTGGATTTAAAATGAAATCAGAAATTGTCATTTTCCCCCTCCTTAACAAAATATTTTTTTGTTTACATGATATTATAACACTTTCTGCTGAAAATTTCAAGATGTTATTTAAAAAAAAGTTGGAAAATGCCCCTTCTGCAAAATTGCTGTTTTTAAGCCGTTTTTTCGACAATTATTTAAGCGTAACAAGCGCTTCTTTCATCTGCCCGTCGCGAATAAATTTAACAAGCACATTGTCGCCTTTGTTGTATGCAAAAACCGATTTTCGAAGCGACAGCAAATTGTCTATATCATAGTCGCCAACTTTGACAACCAAATCGCCTTTTTGGATGCCCGCTTTAGCTGCCGGCCCATCTGTTGAAACGGTGTAAACGCCTTGACTTGAAAGATTTTGACCATTTGCAAGCGCAATATCGCTGTCAAATCCAAAAATTCCAAGATATGCGGATTGATAGTTTGGATTTTGTTTAAGTTTTTCGACAACTAAACTTGCCGTTTCAATCGGAATGGCAAATCCTATTCCTTCGCCTTCTGTGGCTTTTAAAGTGTTAATCCCAATAACTTGCCCTTGACTGTTTATAAGCGGTCCGCCAGAATTGCCGGGATTTATTGGCGCATCATGCTGAATCAATGATTGCAAAAAACTTACTCCCGAAGAAGTTTCAGTCTCCAATGTTCTGTTTATTGCGCTGACAATTCCGTGCGTGACGGTGTGTTTAAATTCAAGCGTAAGCGGCGTTCCAAGCGCAAAAACTTCTTCGCCGATTTGTGGCACGCTTGTTTCGATGCCTAAATATGGAATGACTTTCGACGACGAAATTATGGCAAGGTCAAGCCCTGCATCTGACCACATAAGTTTGGCTTGTCCGGTGGTTTTATCGGCATAATAAAGTGTGATTTTTTTGCCGTCTTCAACCACGTGATTATTTGTTAAAATAAGCCCGCCATCCGAAATTGCCACTCCACTGCCAATAGCATAGCCATCAGGATATGAAACAGAAATTCCGACGACGGCGCTTCTAGCTTCTTCCAGCATATCGCTTGTTGAAGCCGCGCTTTCGGTTGCTATGCGACGCACGCTCATGTCAACGCTTTGGTCGGCCACTTCGCCACTTCCACAACCTGTAAGCATCAACACCGACGCCATAGCAAGCGCACCAGCACAATAAAAAAGTTTCTTCATAATTTTCTCCTTTTTAGGAGTCACGAAGAAACCTTAAAGCTTAAACAATGTTCCAGGCTGCGATGTTGCGACGTCAATCTTTACATGCACGCCTTCAATGATTCCCCAGTTTTTGAGTTTGTCTGAAATATAGTTGTATGCCAGACTTGGAGAATTGTTTTCTCTGCTTAAGTGCGACAGAACAATCTGTCGACTGCCACTTTCGACAAGACGTTTAATAATCATAGCGCTTTCGTCATTTGATATATGCCCGTGCCCACCGGCAATGCGGTTTTTAAGAGCAAGCGGATATTTTGTTCCCTCTCTAAGCATCGTCTTGTCATAGTTCGCTTCAAGGTAAACCAGTTGGCTCCCGCGAATACTGTCAAGTATTCTGTCGTTAGTATGCCCAACATCTGTCAAAATACTTATCTTCGCGCCATTATTTTCAAACACATATCCAAAGCATGGCACATCGTGATTGAGCGGCACGGCATGAACAGTTATGTCGCGCAGCATAAACGATTCCGTCTCAAAAAAGCGGCGGTTTTTCGGTGGAGTTTTTAAAAGTTTGTATTTCATATTTTCCCACACATCCTTGTGCGCAAAAATAGGTTTGTCGTATTTGTATGAAAAAGCATCGACGCCTTTTATGTGGTCGTTGTGCTCGTGCGTAACCAAAATTACATCAATTTGCGAAGGTTTAACACCGATAAGGTCAAGCCTTTTAACCGCCTCAGAGCATGACAAACCTATGTCAATCAAAACCTTGACTTTTTCGCTTTCGAGATATGTCATGTTTCCATCGCTGCCCGATGCTAATGATATTATTCGCATGAGCATATTTTAGCATTTTTCACATAATTTTGCAAGAAAAAACAAAAAATGAAGCATTTTTTGCTCCATTTTTATTGTTTTAAAACATTTTTAAGAAATTTTCCTGTCCATGATTTTTCATTTTTTGCAACTTCTTCAGGCGTTCCAGTGGCGACAACTTCGCCTCCGCCCGAGCCGCCTTCTGGCCCCAAATCAATGATTTGATCGGCGCATTTAATCACGTCCAAATTGTGTTCAATCACTACAACGCTGTTTCCATTGCCAACCAATCTGTCAAGAATAGCGACAAGCTTTTTAACGTCATACATATGCAGCCCAGTGGTTGGCTCATCAAGAATATAAAACGTTTTGCCTGTCTCACGTTTTGAAAGTTCGGTTGCAAGTTTAACTCTCTGCGCTTCTCCGCCCGAAAGTTCGGTTGCGGGTTGTCCAAGTTTAATATATGACAAACCAACATCATAAAGCGCTTGCAATTTGTTTTTGATTGTTGGAATGTTTTCAAAAAACTTCAACGCTTCTTCAACTGTCATATCAAGCACTTCTGAAATAGTCTTGCCTTTATATTTGACTTCAAGCGTTTCATGGTTATAACGTTTTCCCTTGCACACTTCGCAAGGAACAGTAATGTCTGGCAAGAAATACATTTCGATTTCTTTTACGCCCGCGCCATCACACGCTTCGCATCGTCCACCTTTAACGTTGAATGAAAATCTGCTTGAAGTATAGCCACG
This sequence comes from Eggerthellaceae bacterium, assembly GCA_963602685.1. Classification (GTDB taxonomy): domain Bacteria; phylum Bacillota; class Clostridia; order Christensenellales; family UBA1242; genus Caccovivens. The sequence continues at coordinate 43,430 of CAVCJG010000003.1, forward strand.
CATCTTTGCATCCGCTGTCGCAGCAAACAGTTCTCTGATTGGAGTAAACAATCCCGTGTATGTTGCTGGATTGCTTCGAGGCGTTCTGCCGATTGGTGCTTGGTCGATGCAAATAACTTTATCAAGTTGCTCGACACCTTCAATCTTTGCGAATTTTCCTTCTTCAATGTGACTGCCGTTAAGTAAATTTGACAAGTGTGGATAAAGCACGCCGTTGACAAGGCTAGACTTTCCACTGCCCGACACGCCAGTAACAGCAGTAAACACGCCAAGCGGGATTTTAACGTTCATCTTTTTCAAGTTGTTTTGAGCAGCGCCCGTAACTGTCAAATAACCACTTGGTTTTCGGCGTGAAGTCGGAATTGCGATTTTTTCTTCTCCGCGCAAAAATTTAGCAGTGATTGAATTTGGATTTTTCATAACTTCTTCAACCGGGCCGCTAGCCACAATCTCTCCGCCGTGAACACCGGCATAAGGCCCAACGTCGACAAGCCAATCGGCCGCGCGCATTGTGTCTTCGTCGTGTTCTACAACAATCAACGTGTTTCCTAAATCGCGAAGATTTTTAAGCGTAGCAAGTAGTTTTTCGTTGTCTCTCTGATGCAGTCCAATGCTAGGTTCGTCCAAAATATAAAGCACGCCAACAAGTCCCGAGCCAATTTGCGTAGCAAGTCTAATTCTTTGCGACTCACCGCCCGATAAGCTTTCAGCCGAACGTGAAAGAGTCAAATATCCAAGCCCGACGTCAGAAAGGAATTTCAAACGTGCGACAACTTCTTTTAAAATGCTTTCTGCAATCACCATTTTATATTTAGGCAATTTGATGTTTTGCATATAAGGCAACAATTCACTAACTGGCATATCGCACATGTCAATTATGTCTTTGCCGTCAATTTTAATCGCAAGTGCGGATTCATTTAAACGTTTTCCGCCGCAAACTTTACATGTTTGATTGCGCAAAAACTTGCCGATTTCAAAGCGCATAAATTCGCTTTTTGTTTCTGCCAGTCTGCGTTTTAAGTTGTTTACAAGCCCTTCAAAACTGAGCGCATGATTTCCTCTCCATCGCTCTGCCATTTTGTTGCGATATTGGTCGCCAAAGATATCCATCTTTTCGCCACCATTGCCATACAAAAATATGTCAATCGCCTTTTTAGGCAAATCTTTAACAGGAACATTTAGTGGAATATCATATTTATTGCTGAGCGCGTCGAAATAAAGTTTCGCCATGCTGCCTTCTTCATATCTCCAACCTGTCAAGTTGAAAGCACCCTGCTCAACCGACAAATGCGAATTTTTAAGCACAATGCTCTCATCAATGTCAGCTATTTCGCCAAGGCCTGAACAATTTGGGCAAGCCCCAAAAGGTGCGTTAAACGAAAAAAGTCTTGGAGTGATTTCTTCAAGGGTCCAGCCGCAAGTTGGGCAAGAATAATTTGTTGAATAAAGTTCTTCTTGTTCGTCAAATGAAACAATAGCAAGCCCATCGGTAAGTTTTAAAGCAGCTTCCAAACTTTCATTTAAACGCCCTTCAATTCCTTCTTTTAAAACAATGCGGTCGATAACAACCTTGATTTCGTGCTTTATGTTTTTATCAAGTTCAATTTGTTCATCAAGCGTATACATGCTTCCGTCAACTTCAACGCGCACATATCCACTTTTTTTCAAACTTTCAAAAAGTTTTGCAAACGCACCTTTCTCTTTTCTTACAACAGGACTGAGAATGGTGAGTTTCGTTCCCGCTGGACGCGTCATAACATCTTCAACAATTTGGTCGATAGTCTGACGCGAAATTGCTTTATGACAATGTGGACAATAAGCCGTGCCAACACGCGCAAACAACAATCTTAAATAATCATAAATTTCGGTGACTGTGCCCACAGTAGAGCGAGGGTTGTGGTTGGTTGTTTTTTGGTCTATCGAAATTGCAGGCGACAACCCGTCGATTGATTCAACATCTGGCTTTTGCGCCTGACCTAAAAACATACGCGCATAAGAAGAAAGACTTTCAATATATCGCCGTTGTCCCTCAGCAAAAATCGTGCCAAAAGCAAGCGACGTCTTCCCCGACCCGCTTACACCAGTAAACACAATCAATTTTTCACGTGGAAGGGTAAGGTTGATGTTTTTTAAATTATTTTCCTTCGCCCCCACGATTGTAATGTTTTCTTCCATAATTTCTGCCTTTTTAATCTTTTTTGCCTAATTTTTTCTTTAAAATTAGTATTTTATTTCGAATTTCAATCGCTCTTTCAAAATCAAGCGAATTAGAAGCAAGTTTCATCATGCTTGTCAAGCGCTCAATTTCAGCCGGAATATCTTTCTTTTTAATTTCATCAGCTGTCACCTTTTTGGTGATTTCAAGAGTGTTCTTAACATTCTTTTTAATTGTTTTTGGAGTTATTCCGTGCTCTTTGTTGTATTGATTTTGTATCTCGCGACGTCTTGCTGTTTCGTCAATCGCACGTCTCATCGAGTCGGTTATTTCATCGGCATACATAATCGCTCTGCCGTTTTCATTTCGCGCAACTCTTCCGATTGTTTGAATCAACGCTCCTTCGCTGCGCAAGAACCCTTCTTTGTCGGCATCTAAAATTGCGACCAATTCAACTTCCGGCATATCAAGACCTTCCCTAAGCAAGTTGATTCCTACAAGCACATCAAATTCGCCATTTCGAAGTCCATTGATAATTTCAACACGCTCCATGGTGTCAATCTCAGAATGCAAATATTTAACTTTAATTTTGCGGTCGCCAAGATAAGTTGTCAAACTTTCAGCCATTTTCTTTGTCAGCGTGGTTACAAGCACACGAGCCCCGCGCGCGATTGTCGCGTTTATTTCTGAAATCAAATCATCAATCTGGCCTTTCGAAGGTCGAACTTCAATGGTCGGATCAAGCAGCCCAGTAGGTCTAAGCAACTGTTCAACAACCTGTCCAGCCCTAGAAAGTTCGTATGGTGCAGGAGTCGCCGAGACATACAAAGTCTGCCCCAAGCGTTCATTAAATTCGTCAAATTTAAGCGGTCTGTTGTCGCGCGCTGCTTCAAGGCGGAATCCAAATTCAATCAAATTATCTTTTCGCGCCTTGTCGCCGTTATACATCGCTCTAACCTGTGGCAGAGTCATATGACTTTCGTCAATAATTGTTAAAAATCCACGTGGAAAATAATCCATCAAAGTGAATGGTGGCTCGCCAGGCTTTCGCCCGTCAAAGTATCTCGAATAATTTTCAATGCCGTTGCAATATCCAAGTTCTTGCATCATTTCAAGGTCATATGCCACGCGCTGTCCGATGCGTTCGGCTTCAAGCGGTTTCCCTTCATCATTAAACTTTTTAATCGCCTTTTCACGGTCTTCAGTAATTTCTGCAATCGCTCTTTTCAAGCGTTCGTTTCCTACTGCATAATGAGTCGCAGGGTAAATCGCAGCATAGCCAACTTCGTTTAACATATTTCCAGTAATTGGATCAAATTCAAACATTTTTTCAATTTCATCACCAAAAAAACGCACTCTAAGCGCCATTTCTGATTGGTTTGCAGGAAAAATGTCCAACGTGTCGCCTTTCGCTCTAAACGTCGAACGCTTAAAATCCATCTCATTTCTGGTGTATTGAATGTCAATCAAACGCTTCATGATTTCATCACGATCAACGATGTCACCTTTTCTGAGCGATAAGTGCAAATTGTAATATTCTTCCGGGCTTCCCAAGCCATATATACACGAAACCGACGCCACAACAATCACGTCTTTTCTTTCAAGCAAAGATGATGTGGCAGAAGAGCGAAGTTTATCAATTTCATCATTGATTGCCATATCTTTTTCAATATAAGTATCGGTCGGAACGATATATGCTTCTGGTTGATAATAATCATAATATGAAACAAAATATTCCACACGATTTTCAGGGAAAAATTCTCTAAATTCGTTGCACAGTTGTGCCGCAAGAGTTTTGTTGTGAGCGATAACAAGTGTTGGTCTGTTTAATTTGGCAATTATATTTGCCATAGTAAAAGTTTTTCCGCTTCCCGTAACTCCCAACAGCACTTGTTCTTTTAAACCCTCATTAAACCCTTCCACAAGCTTATCAATAGCCTGTGGCTGATCGCCAGATGCTTTAAAAGGTGCATGCAAAATAAACTTATCCATTCTTTATCCTTTGAAAATAGTTTTCAGCACAAGTCCGAAAATAAAACTGACTGTCGCCAAAAACAAACTGCGCAATACAAGCAAACCAAAATTTCGCCGTTGACTTTTTGAATCTATGGCAAATGTCTGCCCTTTCTTTTTTAATGTTACACAATAATAATACCCCATTTTGCTTTCAGAAACAACAAAATCAATATAGTTTTCATCAGAAAGCACTGTCATTATTTCATCAAGCTCAGCAATAGAAAGCACAAACTTTTTTGATAACGCCGCCGAAATGTCGCTTGGAGAAATTAGGCATGTCCTTTTTTTAGGGCAAACCTTGCAAAGATACAACATGACCAACCTTTCTTTTCTCGTCAAAAAAAGAGCGCCGCTCCTTTGTTCGGCTACTCTCTTTTTCCCATTTTTTATTTGTTTTAGACACTTATTAACGTGATACTGTCCCGTCGTCTTTTTTTGCAACAAGTTCTGGACATGCCATCTTTGCCATCTTTTGTCTCAATTCTTTGTGATATTGATTTGCTTCTTGCAATCTATTATGGCAATCTTCATATTCGTCATTTGCTTCATCAATATCAGAACTTGAAACGCTGTATCCGCAAGATCTGTTATCATACAATTTATCCAATTTTTCGTCTGCCCATCTAAGTTGGCGGCTCAAAGCTTCTTTGTCTCTCATTGCTTCAAAAATAAACTTTAATTGAGATTCATAATAATACTCTGGAGCAAAAGACTCTTTAAACAATCTAACCAATTTATTATTTTCATTTAACGCTTGGGCGTAATTGTTTTTAGCTTCTTCAAAAACGGTTCTAAATTCATGTCCGTTGATAAAAATTTTATTTATATTGTCTGCAAGATATGGCTTCAAATCTTCAAATGGAATTTCAATAAGTTCGCTAAGATATTGTGCCAACTCTTCATCATAATTAGTAATTTTGATATCTTCCTTTCTAATATAACCGAATGATTCAAGCCATTCTTGAGGCATGTCTTCGTATCCTTCTGGAACTATAACTTTTCCATTCGCTCTTTCTTCAGCCCAATTTTCGTTCTTCATTTACTCCCCCTCTTTGTTGATTATATTTTACCACAATACAGCACCCTAAGTCAATAGCAAATTTTATTTTTGTCTAATTTTGTCGATATATGTGGGCGTGCACCATCCGCACGCTAAGCGCGGTGACGGATGCGCTCTTCGCGACCGCGAAGAGCCCGTGCCGGCGGCACCCGCCGGCACTGTGCGCGCCCACGAATTATTATCGCTAATATTGCAAACAATAAAATATGCTAGACTTAAAATCAACCTTAATATTAAAGATATTACAAAAAGAATGTCATGGTTCGGGATACAAAGTGATCGACAAGAGTGACATTATATCTGCCATGCCTGCAAAATATCGAGTCGATGAAGAAAATCTTGACCATATCATCACATATCTAGAAAGAAGCGAATGCATACATGTGAAATATGACGATGAAAACGTTTATTGTTTATGCGTTCTGCCAATGGGAAATCAAATAACTGAAAAAGAAGAAAAAAACAAAAAAGAAAAGCCAAAATATTGGCTTTTGCTAATTTTTATCGCTATTTTTTCAATGATAGGCGGTCTTTTAGGTTCAATTATTGCAAAATTTATAAAATTTTAATTGGTCCTAAATTCTCTAAAATATGTTTCATGTTCCATGCTATAAACGCCGTCAATACCAACAATTATATGATCGGCTAATGGCACATTCAAACTGCTAAGCAAAGTGCGAACAACTGCTGTCCCTTCTATATCTTGTTGAGATGGCAATGCCTTGCCGCCTGGATGATTGTGAGCAAGAAAGATGTATGTAGGCTTTGAACTAGTTACAAACTTTGCAATTTGATGCGTGCTTACACCAACACTGTTAATTCCACCAGTGCCAAGTTTAATCTTTGACTTAACACGATTCGACGCATCAATGCCGACAATATAAGTTGTTTCAACTGGTTTAAAACGTAAAAGTTCTTCAAAGAAATCAGAAATATCGCTGCGATATTCAAATACATAACGTTTCGCAAGTTGTTGTTCTGTGTAGTAATCAAAAATTTCAACAAACAAATGAAGCTTCTTCGCTGAAGTTTCACCCATGCCTTCAACTTCTGCCAAATATTCCCAATCTGCATTCAAAACATCTGCCGCTGTTCCAAACTTGTCCAGCAAACGATGAGCGAGTTCATTTGTATCGCAACGAGGGATTACATATGTTAAAATAAATTCTAATGCTTGAACATTGCTCACCTTATCGAGACCTGCGTCGAGAATAGTTTCAAGCAATCTTTGTCTGTGACCTGCATGCATATTCTTCTTTTCTTCCATAATTAAAGCCCTTTATTTCAGACAAAATTTTATCATTTTCGCCTTTCTAACGCAAATGATTTCGCATGTTTTCTAATATTTTTTTGCATTTCTCTCCACCCCGCGCGGGAGCAAAATTTTGCCCGCAAAATTTTTAGTCGGCTCACGCCGCCCCGCTCGCTCCGCTCGCCCTCCCGCGCCACATTTTCTGCAGTAGCAGGTGGCACAAAGAAATCTGGAAAATACAGGTTTTGCAAATAAAAAAGCAACTGTTTAAACAGTTGCTTTTTTTATAATTTGTTTATTGCAAAACCATTGCATACTGCTCCTGTCATATCTTTAAAGACATAACATGTGAATCTGGATACATCCTCAATACCTTGCCAGTCGACATCACCATCTGTTTGAATAAAAGTATTTAATACAATTTCACTATATAACACATAATTATTGCTATAACCATGATTATCATTATTAAATGTAGGATGGTTGTCACCATAATGAAGAACAACATCTATCATTGTGCTGTCAGCCTTTAAAGTACAGCTATTATCACCTTTTGCGAATGTGATACCTATGTCTACTTCACTTCCAGGTGTGTTTAAGCTGCCGCAAGTGTAAGCCTTATTCAGCCATTGATTATATCCGTCACCAACTCTTAGCGTCTTGTCAGAGCCTTTCTTAGTGTGATAGTATTTGTTTAAATTTAATCCGCCCCAACTTGAATTGCCGGCATATCCATTGCTTCCGGCAGCACTTGATAATGCTGCTTTATCTTCAGCCGTTAAGGATATAGATGAATTATCTTTTTTATATAAGATTACCGAACCTGCCTTTGCTCCAGATTTCTGTGCTCCACCAGCAATGGCCGATTTTGGCTTAGAACTAGTCCTTGTTGAATCTCTAGCCTCTGATGCTGCAAAGTATGCTATTCCTCCATTACCGCCATCTCCGGCCTTGACTATGCCATAATTGTGGGCAGAAGTTACGTTTTTCGAAGAGATGAGTGTTATTGTTTGTCCTGCTATATTATATTGTCCATTTGCTCCAATTATTGTGCCATAATTGCTAATTTCGCAAGCGCCTGTTCCATTAACAATAGTTGGGTCAATTTGTTCACCAAAGTCATTGTAGCTATTATTAAACATTGAGTATGATGCAAAATTTAAAAGTCCTTTTGCTTCTTCATTTATTTGACCTATCAACGATCCGACTATCATGCAGTTGCTAGAGTTAACTGTAGTCTGAGCCACTTGATCTGGTGTGATTGGCACCACTGGTTTGTATGCCACTGGTTTGTGTGGCTCCGCAGCATAAGGAGTCGCAATAATTTCACCGCCCTTAACTTTTCTGGTAGTAGTTAAGGTCGCAAAATTTTCACTTCGGCCAAGAGTTAATGAACCATATATTTTTATATTTTTCACCGGTTTAGAGATGCTTTTTGCAAACAATCCCGTACTTCTATTCCCCATGAGTTTAAGATGAGATTGTCTATTGCTATAAATTGTTCCTGCAATCTGAACATCTTTAACTTCCTGAGTAACACTATTGAATAAAACTAAATCCCGTTTAATATATGTTGACAACTGATAAAGATAATTAACTATATAATTATTTCCTGATAATCGCACTGCAAGACCTGGATATGAATCATCAATTAATTTTAAATCAATATCGTCTGTCAATACTACACCATCGAATTTTTCAGTATTGCTTCCAGCACTACTTCCACCCGTCAAATCGATTGTCTTGTCCTCGGCTTTTGCTTGGTTGGTGTAATCGGCAGTAATAACATAAGTCACTTTTTTATCTACTGCGTTAAATTTTATCGTGTTCTTGTCTTTCGTATAGTAGTTATCTTCTTCACCAGACTCAATGGTTATGCCTGAAACACTAATTGTAATTTCAGGCTCGTTACCGCTAAGACCTTTAGTAAATGTTATTTCATCCGTATAATATTGCAAAGTGCATGTAATGTTTTGAGCTTCAGCAGGTTTGCTATAATTTATTGCAACTTCTTCCCACCAGTTAAGTTCTGGTAAATCATCAACCATTTCAACTTTGAATTTTATTTTATCATTTACGGATTCGGTGGATAATTTCAACATGATATCAACTTTATATTCTACATTGTTATAAGTGAATGTTTCACCATTAACCACTTCAACAACATGAGTTTCTAAAGTATCGTCTGCTTTTGGAGTAGTATATGTAAATTTAACTTTATCTTTAGCTCCATCAGTTCCTTTAACTATTTCATATTGAATAGAGTTTGAAACCTTTCCATCGGCTCCATAAAATTTAACAAATCCAGCATCTCCATCAATTATTGGCACTCCGCCGGCTGTTAATCTCACTTCACCACAGACAAGCTTTTTTTCTGTTAATACAGTGTATTTTTTGCCACCATAACTAAACTTGCCATCTTTTGCAATTGTAGTGCCGTTTATTATAACTTCGCCAGAGCTTTTAATTAAATAATAAAGATCTTTATTGTCGACTCTTATCACTCCATGACTTCCAACTATCTCCGTAGTTTCTCCGCTTGCATAGAGTGTAACTACATTTTCGTAAATACCAACCGTAGGCTTAATTATTCCGTTTTGCTCCCAATTTAAATCTGAAACATATTCATATGTTTTACTTTTACTTGAAGTAAATATTTCTAATAAGTTATTATTATTCTTAAATTTTCCTTCTGGTATTTTTTGAGCTTCTGTAGTCAAAAGTGTAGGCGTTCCCCACTCTTCCTTATTAAAGACCATATAATAATTTTTATTAGTATCTTCAGGCGCAGCAACAGAAATTGAAGTTAATGTATAATCAGCTGAATGGTATAATTCATTGTATTTTATAATTCCACAAGATGATTTTATATCGCCTTCGCTTACTTCTTCATTAATAAGATTTTCAATACTTTTTTTATAAGTTTTTTCTATATCAACGCCTTTCAACTTATCTGTCAGAATTTGATCATCTGGGTTAAGACCAGGCATGGTTGAATTACTATTTTGATTAAAATAGTCGTCAGCACTATCATATTTAAATGTGATAGGCAATTGATAAATCATGAATACTATCAATTGCACTCCAGCTGTACCTGCTTTGTCTGCCACAACCGTGTATTGTATGTCTATTTCGGTTATGTTCTCTGAAGAATTGTATTTCATATTACTTAGCGAAATAATAACTCCTTGCGATTTATCATCTCCACTGGTAGCAATAAGTAAAATGCCTGATACGTTTTTGGTTGATTCCCAGCCTGAAATAGTGCAATCCGCTTCTACGCCTGATATCTTTCCGTAAACACGATAAGGTATAGTGAGTGTCGCTGAGTTATCTTGTTCGTTTTCTGTAATTTTTAAATCTTGGTTATTTTTTAAAACTTTTAAAGGAACGTCAAATGTAGGGTTGCCTGTGCCTGCCTCAAACGAATCTTCACTTGAACCTTTATAATCTTCAACTACGGGTATTTTATCTCCCCCTATAGCAGTCCCAAATGCAGTGTAAGCTTTTGTTATTGAATGCAATCTTCTTACATGATTTGTTGTAAGCGTCATACTTCCTGTTATATCAGTTTCTCGTTTATCATCATTATATGCTGGAATTGAGAAAACACCTTCTCCATTAACGCTTCCCGCGCTAATGTTTATTGTAATAGTTTGCCCTTTCAATTTAGCGATTATGCCTTCACAGGTTTCTCCCGCTTTTAACGTATAAACAAGATGTTGAATTCCTGTAGTTTTATTATATGCTGCAGCTTTGAAGACATAATTCTCATTTTCACCAATTTTTACTACATGAGACGTTCCTTCCACCAAAGCTTCGTCTATGATAATGGCTACTGTATTATCCCCTAAAATTACTAAGTTGCTCGCTTCTAAAACCACTGTTCGACTTTCATTGTTGATTGCTGCAGTGATTTTATATCCCAGTGTACCACGAACATTTGTGCTGCTGTAATAGATATTGAATGAAATAGATTTTCTATCGCCGCTTAAAATTGGAGAGTCGCAAATCAAGTCCCCTTGCGCAACCTCTTTCCCACCTACTGTTATGTTTGTAACAGTAAAACTATCATAACCTGCTGCGCTCAATGTCTCAATGGATATACCATCTATATTGTCGATGGTAATATTTTGTCTATTGAAACCACTATTAACTGCACCTGCAAATTGTTTGCCATTATCAACAAATGCATAAGTTTTACCGGCAATTGAAACACTAGTTGGTGCTTCTGGAGTACTATCGCTTCCCCTTATTGATGCCAGTGTAACACCCTCCGCATCATTTTCAGTTTCTTGACTAATTGCTTGTTGATAATATGTTGCCTTAAGAATCGAGTAATCCTTACAATCGGTATACCTATCTTGCGTCAGTGTCTTTTTGCCGCCGTAACTTATTGTTCTTACGGTCTTCACATACACATATTCAGGTCCACCAAGTCGATCTACCCCATTACACATCAAGCTATTCGTAGATGTAATTGTAATTCCATTAGCATTAAAAATAGCATTCTCTGGCAAAGTGAATTCTGATTTAGTAGAAATTGTTTTCTTTCCAAACAATCCGTTATTGAAAACAGTTCCGTGATTGCTGCAGTTTTCTTTTGCGCTAGCTATAGCATACGCAGCAACATTAACGATACCACTTGTGTTGTATTCTAAATTTTCTATAGTTACCGTCTTAGTTTTATCATTGGTTGACATATTGTCTGTTAAAGATTTATAACCCATTACGCCGCCTGCAGTTGATCCTAATGCTTCAATGTACCCTGCATTGTAGCATTTTGTAATTTTGGTTCCTTTTGCAGCAATACCCGCAGCTGTGGCTTTGCCGCTTTGAGGGTTCATAGTCTTATTACCCGCTTTTATCATCGCTGTGTTGTAACATAGTTCAACTTCTTGTTGTGTAGTTTCATTATCTTTGCTGTTCTCTGCACTACCTACGATACCCGCAGCATAATAATCGCCATCAGAATTGGCTCCAGTGTAAGCGTTGAATACTGTGTTTTCGTTTCCACACTTTTCTACTTTTCCTGTAGCTTCCCCAAAAATTCCGCCAATATAGCTGCCCGTTGAACCTTCAACGTTGATTGGAGAATAGTTAATACAACTTTCTGCGCCTGCGCCTACGCCCGCAATGCCGCCAACTTTTACGCCTACCGGTGCTTTGTCTCCTTCTTGGGTTTTAATTATTGGGGCAATGGCATCGATTTTTACATAGTTTTTACAGCTTGTTATCTTGCCAGTTGTTTCTGCAAATAAACCACCAATGGATTCATTATCCTTGCTAAATGTGTATTTCAATAACCCGGTTGCAACTACGTTTGTTGCTGTTCCGACTTCATTTGCTACAACCGCGCTTCCTGTAATACCATTTGCACCATCATCTGTTATGACAGTTTCAACTCTTAAATTGTTAATTGAAGCGACATCGATAAATAGTGTTGCCGCCACATTTTTAATTGTGTGGTTGTCACCTTCAAATGTTTTTCCGCTGATATCTATTGAATTATTGCTCGCGTATGTAGTTTTTGCTAAATCAATATCACGAATTAATTTGTAACTACTATTTACTGGTGACTCTGTAGTATCCTTTACCATTTGATAAAATTTTGTCGCGTTTGGCACAAGGAGACATTGAACATCTGTATCCCCTATTTTAACAGTCTCGCTAGATGTCGACTCAAATGCTTTGAAGTTTCGACGCATATAGCCATAGTTGTTATTAATATCTGCTACCCAGCCTGATGTTAAACCTTCTAATTCCGTTCCGTTTGCATATGAAACATTGCTTACAGTTTCTGCTACTGTTTCACCCTCTTTGCACACATTTGAACTCCATTCTGTTCCGTCTTTATCATATGCGCAATTTGTTGGATCTGCAGAGCCAAATATTCCACACTTCCCACTAAAATCGCTGCTGGTTGTGTGATCCTTGGCGCTGATGTGAGATATAGTGTATGAGTTGTTTACATATGTATTTGCTCCGTTTGTGAACGCATAAAGATTTGCACTTATGTATGAAGCAACTTCACCCGTTGCATAAGTGTTTTCAATATAATTGATTGCGTTGCCATTATTGTCTTTGTCTTTTTCGCTTGTTACAGCAACCGCTGCAGCATTTCCAAGCGTAGTGCCGTTTTTGCCTGCACGATAAACGATGTCGACTGAAGAATAGCATTCTGCAACTCGACCTGTTTGCATTAAACCTACAATGCCACCGATGTTTACTACCGTTGTTGTTGTGTTTTCCGTCGCTGTTGTTGCACCTACACCGATAGAAAGTTTGCCTGTTGCTTTGCAAGCGAAGATAATTCCATCTTGAAGTTTCTTTGCAATTCCGCCAACAGAACCAGAGAATGTGTTTGGAGACGTATCTGAGATGTTGCAGTTTACAACTACGCCCGAAACAAACGCTTTCTGTCCAACGACATCAATAGGCGAATAGTCATTTGTTGTAAGATCTTTAAAATCACCAATAAACGCTGCACTAGTAAGTATCTTTGCTCCGCTAGTCGCTTCTATGTCTGGATATTTTGTTGTGTAATAAGTAATTCCATTTAAACCTGTGGTTGCGGATGTCCCAGTTGTAATAGGGTTAAATTTATGTCCTACAAGCATCGAAGTAGACGTTAATTCTGTGTCAAATTCAGTTGCCCTGCCAATGATAGATTTGCTGTATTTGTTGTCGCTTGTGCTGTTACTTGTTATATTGTAACCATTTGTGCTTGCTTCATAATAGCCTAAATCGGTTGCCTTGTCGTTTGTTGCGAGAACAAGTTGTGAGCAATAAACATCAGATTGCGATCCAAGATCACTATTACCTCCGCAAATTGCATTGACTGAAGTTGTGCCGCTTGCTTTTCGTGAATTATTGTTTGTAAAGGCAATTATGTTGTCATTACTATAGAAACCTTTTGTTGCTAATTCTGTAAGGGCAGAGGCCTGCTCCAAATTGCCTGCTCCCGAACCAATCAAACCACCGAAATAATAATTGTTCAATTGATTTTCGCCGGAATATGTGTAAATGACATCACCATACACTAAGTTGTGTTCTAAACGAACTGGTATTGAGCTATTAATATTTCCAATTAGACCACCGACGTTATGCGTGCCATGTAAAACAGCTGTTACCCCTTCTGCTTTAGACACTGCAAGTTTAAACGCCCCACTGAAAACTATGTCATGGATATTTATTGCTGCATTTTCAACATGGCCTATTTCTGCATTTTCAACATGGCCTATTGCTCCGCCCAAATCAAATGATTCTGCCACTCTATTATCAGTAATGTCAAAGGTTGAATTGATTTTTATTGACTGAGTGTTTTGACCAATTGTTATAGAACCGCTGGTTTGTCCAACTATTCCGCCATATGATCCTTTTCCAACAGTGCCCGCTATTTTTATGTTGGCATTGGTGTTAAAATTGGTTAATGTTATAGATCCTGTATTATGGCCTACGAAATTTCCATAATACTTTGGCATTGATATATTAATAATTTCTGAGTTTTCATTGAATATGATATTGCTATTATCATCAGTTGTAATAATGCCTCTGTTGGCACCAATAACACCACCAACTGCAGGCCCGCCCCTGTCGTCGGCTGAGCTTCCTGAAGTCACCCAATTAATCGTGTTAGTTTGATCGCCAATATCCAGTTTAACTGTTAAGGTTTTAATTGTTAAATTCGCTTCATTTTTGCCAATTACCCCACCTAAACCATACGAGTTGTCATTTCCAATTTTAGGATCAAGCGTAGGTTTGGTGCTCGACTCTGAAGGAGCCACAGTTGTAATTTTTGCTTGGATACCACCATAGGTGTTGTCGATTGTGAATGTTCCTGACACATGACCAAACATTGAGCCAATGTTTGAGTTGCTTTGATTTTGTGAGAACTCCAATTCAGTGTCTAAAACAACCTTATTATCACTTCCGGTTTGATTTATGATTGTCAGTGATTGCAATGATGCATCACCAATCAATCCGCCTTCGTTAAGTTGAGTTGTTTTAACAGCATTAGAAAGTTTTAATTTTTGAGTATAAGATTTTTCTTTATATAAGGTTAAGGTAGTTCCCGCTGCTTGAACGCTTCCATAATAGCCACCAAAGTTGACTGTGCCGCTGTTTCCAACAATTTCCATTTTTGAGAGAACGCCACTGTTGTCCGGAGTAACTCCATCTAAAACATCTGGAGCTTTGGCTGAAAGCACAACGGCTGCGACATTTCCTTCTGAAGCCGATGTAATTGAACCAACATACAAACCAACGTTGTTTGTGCCAGCTGAAATACTATTTACTTTGAAAATCAATACTTCGCCGCCGCTGCTACTACTTCCTCTACGTTTAATAGCAATATCTTGAATTTTAACTGCTTCATATTTCGATGCTTGAACGATTGAGCCCGCAAGCAAACCTGCATTGACTGACGCTATAGTAGTTGAAGTATCAGTAGCACCAACTGTCACTTTGCTGTCTTCTGCTGTTTCATAGAAATTAAATATAATATTTCTAAATGAAGTGCTGTTGGCACTTGGAACAAGCAAACCTGCATAATGGGCATCAGCAACTTCGACAGGAGTAATGTTTATTAACTCTTCGACATGAAGTTTGACATTTTCAAACTTGCCCCTTATAACTTCTGAACCTGAGATAAGTCCGCCGGTTATAGATATATTAGTGTTATTATCTTTTGCTGTCGAGTTTGCAACATTATCATTTCGAACAATGATGTTAAGGTTGCTGATTGAAACACCTGATCCAGTTGAAGCAAACAGAGTGTTGTTGATTATAATTCCTGGGTATCCGCCTGGTTGATTATCGACAAGCGTGATAGGGCCAAAGCCTGTTCCCCAAGTGCTGTCTGTCCCACCGACAAGTTTTCCTGAGTAGTTTTGGATTCCGCTGCCGATAACGTCAGTAAGGTCAACGTTTTCATAAACGTTTTCGTTTACAGACTTTTTACCACGAACTCTTACTTCGATTGAAGAGTTTTGCATTTTTGCAACAACGCTAACTTTGTTGTAAACATCAAGATAGATGTAGTTGAGTTTGTTTATAAGGTTGATTCTTGGATAAAGATCGGTGATCTTGTGTGTCCAATTATCAGAATCCCACGCGTTTGAGTTGATGAACGCGCCGTTTGTTTCGGTGTATCCATCTTCTGACGAAGTGAACGATGTCACTGCTGTGATTTTGAAGAAGTAATCAGCGCCTGTAAAACCATCATAAGGAATTACTGTAACATTGTCATTTGCGTCTTTTGGTGAATAGTCACTCATATAACCAAATGATTTAGCGCTTCCAATGTCGCCCTGTGCAAGTCCATCTGTTGCAACAACAGCTGGGAATACTTGAACGTTGGCTGCCTCTGCATTTGGAGCGATTGCATAGATTCCGTATACTGCTGGTTCACCTGGGTTGTTGCCTTCTGCTTGTACAGCTGATTTAACAACTGACTTTTTATATTTAGAACTATCGCCAACGATGCCATAATGGTTTACAGCATTGACTGACATCATGGTTAATTTAACTTGTTTTCCACTTTCTTCATAAAGTTTACCAAATAATCCAGCAAAGCCTACGACAGTTTTCTCTTCAACTTTCTCGCCATTAGCATAGACGTCGCCTGATGCGTAAACTTCATTGAGTAAAAGTGAAGTTTTTGCGGTTTGCCCAAGAGATTCAACACTTACTGTAAATTCTGATGAGTTTTTAACAAGTCCGGCAATTCCGCCCGCATAACCTGTTTCAGAGTAGTTTATAGCATTGATTTTGCTGTAAGCAACAGTGATTGCTCCGGCATCCATAACACCCATAAGACCGCCGACATAGACAGGTTCATATTTATAAGCGCCAGTCGAAGCTTCTTTAAACTTAAACAGAGCAAGTTCACCGCGTTCGGTTTCAGCGTTGCCGTCTTTATAATAATTTTTAGTTGATGTTTCAATAAGGTCTTGAGTCTTTTCGTCGTGTTCAGCATAAACTTGATGGAATTGACCATTTGCATAACCTACGATTGAACCTGCAAAGCCGTTGTATGAAAGCAAGTTGTTTGAAAGTCCATCGCCTTTTGAAATTGTAAGGCTGATATCTTTTGCTTTGGTGTTGATTCCTGTAAAGCCAATTACTCCGCCGACTACTTCGCCGCGCACGTCAACTGAGCCATCGACTGCAAGTTTTTTGATTGCATAACGGCTGTCGTTTAAGTTTTGGCCGTAAACAAACTCAAGCGAAGAGATTTCGTTTGTAAGATAAGTGTCTGAATATCCAATCACGCCGCCCGCGAACGAAACAGATCCAATTCCTTCATCTGAGAAGAAGCGTGAGCGAAGTTGATTTTCGTTTTGTCTGATTGTTTTTGAGTTGAACGTGTTGTTCAAATAAATTTTATATCTATCGTTTGCATCATTGTAGAAAGATGATTGAACGATAACATCGGTTGAAGTAAGGCCAGTGATATAGCAATCGCCAAACGCTGAACCGATAATTCCGCCAGTGATGTTTCTTCCAAGCACACCCTTACCTGAGTTTGAGTCGCCTGAAGTAACTGTTTTTTGAGTGAGAGCAACGTTTGATATGATTGAGTTTTTAGCAAGTCCTGTCAACGCACCGACTGTATAAGAGTTTGAAGCCGTGATGTTGTCAACTTCAAGGTTAACTCCCCTTACGATTCCGTTGTTGATTTCGCCAAACAAACCTACGCTGTTGTTTGAACTCTTGATTGAAATGTTTTTGATTGTAAAGCCATTTCCGTCAAGTTTACCAGCAAAGATTTTGTCGATTGACTTAACTTCGGCATTGCCAAGTTCGTTGTTCAAGTCTGAAAGCATAATGTCACTTACAAATCTGTAAGCACCAAATACTTTGTCTTTGTTGTAGAATTTTTGAACATAAATCGATTTTGATTCGCCCATAGCCTCTTTAAATTCGTTGGCATTGCTAATCAAAATTGGGTTGCAGTCGTTGCCGAGTTCGGTGTTGTATTCAACGCCTGCAGTATTTTCTTGATTTCTCAAAATTGAATATGGCAAAGCGTATTCGTCTTCTGAGATTGAGAAGTAATATCTATGGCTGACTGTTACTTCATTTCTGCAAATAAGTTTAACACCTTCTTCCGCGTCTGCATCAATTTCCCAAAGTCCGTCTTGAAGTGATGTCGAACTGCTGAAAATGAAGCCATAGTATGCGTTTTCGCTGTTTACTGCATCTTTATTGATGAGTGTCGCTTGATTTTCAATAGCGCCTTGGATGTCTTCAGAAGTGTCGTCGGCATAGTCTTGAATGTAGTAATAACTAAGTTCAATTTTTCCGAGGTTCAAACTGTTTCCGTTGCTGTCAACGCCCGAGAAATTAGTTTGAAGGATGTTTGCCTTTTCGACTCTTGAAGCCGAATAACTGTAAGCGATCTTGCCTTCGTTTTTATAAACAAATCCGGCACTCGTTCTGCTTTGTGATTCGTCGCTGTTTGAAATAAAGATATTTGAGTAAGCGTTTGCAATAACACCATTTGCCGTGTTGTTTACAACAAATCCGGCAACTGTCCCCTTTGAAATGATGCTGCTACCTTTAAGGTGATATTGTGTAGTTTCGCTTGGGTCTTTTGAGCCTTCAACGTATGATGTGCGGATGTTTCCGCCGTTGGCAACTGCAAAGCCTGCTGTTGAAGTTTTTGCTGCCGTTGAAAGGTTTGTAATTTGAATGTTTGATGCGCCAGATGCAACAATGCTTCCCGAGTTGGTTAATACAAATCCGGCCATGTCGCCTTGTCCAGAAAGAACAAATTGGTTGAGCGCAACATCTGAATAATAAGTATAGTTTGTATCGCCGATTTGATCGCCAATTACGATGATGCTTTCACCGCCAACGCGAGAATTTGTGATTGAGCCTGTATTGGTCAAAACAAAGCCTGCGATTTGTGCTTTTACTGATGAGTTGTCGTCAATGTAATATGGTGTCGAGCCGCGCATTAAGTTTACTTGCAAGCCAACGCTGTCGTTGTGAATTATTTGCGCGTCTGCGTTTTGATAAGCAATAACTTGAGTGTTTGTAACTATTCCGGCGTTTGTGATAGCAAGTCCGGCAACGTTGATTGATGTATATCCACTTGAAGTTGTGTCAACGTTGATCTTTCCGCCGTTGTAATAGTTAACTTTAAGGTTTTTAATAGTGGTTGTTGCAGGAATGCTTGTAAATAATGCAAGATTGAGCGTTCCTGAGCCTTCCATATTAAAGCTTTCAATGTTGATTGAATATCCGTTTCCATCAAGCATCTTAAACATGTTTGCTGAAATTGGAGTGTAATTTTTTAATGTGATGTCATTAAGTAAGATGTAGTTTTGAGCCGTTCCTTCGTTTGCAACCTTCAAAAATTCTTCTTCATCTCTAATTAAAAGTGGAAGGTCAGCATCTGAATAAGTCACAACATCAATAGCAAAAGGAGTTTCGATTGTGTATTTGATTGCTTTTCCAGAGCTTGCCACATAGATTTCATCAATCAGTGTAACAGTTACTGGCGAAGCAGTTGACGAAAGTCCTAAAACTGTAAGCATGTTTGTTTTTACGTTGTAGTTTAATCTGAATTTTGTGTAATTAAATGTCCAAACGTTTTCGTCTTCACTAGACTGAACAAATCTAGCCATTTGATTTCCAACTTTGATTCTTTGTGTAATTGGAATAACTTGGTTGCTTTCTTTGTCATAGTTGATATAAAATCCAGCATTTTCATTTGCATAGTATCTTTTTTGTTCAAACTCTTGTCTTGCTTTAATTAAGTCATTAACAAGTTCTATATCGTCTCGGCTTGAATGATCATATCCATATTCTTCAGGATTAAATGTATAGTCAAAGTCTATAGCAACTGGAATGCCGATGTAAGAATCCAAAACAAGATTTGATGAATTGTCTTTTTCGCGAGCATTTTTGATTGTTGCTTTTTCAGGCAAGAAGTCAACGATTGTGATATATGCACTTGAACGTTTTTCTTCTCTTGCACCATTGAATATTCTTGAAACAACTGCTGTAAGTGCAAATTCGCCGTTTATATATTTTTCTTCTGTGACTTTAATGGCGGCGTTGAGTCCTGCGTAAAGTTTGGCACGCATTGTTTTTGTTCCGTTGCCATTATCTTCGATTGTCCATGTGCTTTGTGGAGAAATTGTTATTCCCCTTACATCATTAGCAACAAGACTTTCAATTTCTTGATCTGATTTTAACAGCATTACAAGGTCAAGGCTTCCGCCCTTTGCAACTACTGCTGAGATGTCGCCATTAACTGTAATTTCTGCTTCTGGAAGGTATGAAACGTAAAGTTCATATCTTTGAGCAGGAACAACTAAGTTGTTGTTTTTGTCAAGGAATGAAGCAACAACATAGAACACTGTGTCTGTTGTAATATTTGCCGCAGCATACAATCTGAAATTGTAATTGCCACTTGCTCTTCTTGCAAGTCTTACTCCGCCATCAATTTGAACAGCCGAATAGTCTACTGTATAGCCTTTTAATCCACCTTCGCCTAAAGCGGTGATTCCAAGTATAGCGCCGTCAGCGTTTTCAAATGTCAAAGTCATGTGGTCGTAATAAGCAAATGTTGGGTCAATGACAACTTGCATCATTGTGTTTCTGCCAGGCGAAATAACTGAAATGGTCTCTGTTTCATGGTTATAATAAACAACACCATTTTCTACATAAGTAGTTCCCGCCTTGTAGTTTGTCATGTCAATATTGTTGATCATTTGTGTTGAAAGCGTGATATTAACATTAACAGGTTCGTTGTCAGCCGTTCCACTTTGTGATGTAAGGCTGAGAGTATAATTTTCGCTTTCGCTGATTTGGCTTCTATATTCGTCGCAAACAGTTATTGTAAGAGCATAGTTTATTAAAGCGTTTGTCGAATCATAATTTTGAGCCACTGCAACTATTTGTATTCTGTTCGTTCCGTTTAATGAGAATGTGTAAATATTTCTATTTTGTACTTTTGATAAAACAGTGTCGCCAAAAGCAAGTGAAAGATTAAGTTGATCATTCTCATCGTCAGTTACTAAAACAACGTTTAAGTTTGATTGATATGCAGGTTCGATGTTGATTTGATCAACAGGAACTTTAATTGTTTGAGCACCTTTGGTTGGGTAAATTTGAAGAGTTTTCTTTGTGAAATCTTGAACTCTAGCTTTATATTCCCCATCAACATTTTTTAAGTCAATTTGAACGTATGCTTCAAAGAATTCTTTGCTCTTTTCTGCCAAAAAGTCTTTAGTTCCTCTATTTGCCAAAATTGAAGCGGTCATTCCATCAGTTTTAAATACCACATGCTTTTTATCTTCGTTTGCATTAAATCCTTCAATTTGTTCCAAAGATGGAGTAATTACAAAATCTTCAAGTTTTATTTCAAATTTGCTGCCAGAGTTGCCAATATAAACGAAATCTTTGATTGTAAATGAAACTCCATCAGGTCTTCCTTCTTGAAGAGTAAATCCTGATGTTTCAATGCCGTCGTGCCAAATTGTAAATTCGTCAACAGCATAAATAATTTTGAATGTAAATTGTTTTTTGATTGTAAAATCATATTTAGACGAAACTGTAATTGCAACATCGTCGCTTCTGTTTAACAGAATGATATTTTTTCCGTCAATAGTAATGTCGCTACTGTCAGAAGATATAACAATTTTGTTTACGTTTTCATCACTAATTCCAAGCAAGTCGGCAACTGAAATTGTGTTCAATGCGCGAAGCGAACTTCTTTCGCCATCGTCAAGTCCAGATGAATCTTTAAGTGATTTTATAAACAAAAGCCCAGTATTATCGCTGATTTTTAATGCTTTTGCGCTGTTTGATTTTTTATCTTTAACGTCTTCTACAACGAATGCATCAACATCTTTTGCGCTAATTGCTTGTGCTTGATAGAAAGTAAGGTGAGCTGCCCCGCCTCTTACATATTCTTTAAAGCCTTTGTCTGTTGTCTCAATCCAGTTTGCTGAGCTAGATTTGGTCGTTTGGTGTCCCAGTTGGTCTGGGCCATCTACTGTTGTGTCATAGCCCCAATATGAATCTGAGATTGAGCCATCATAGGTAACTTTCCATACCCCCTTATCATAAAACCATCTTCCATTTTGACCAACCCAACTGATATTTTCTTCTTTATCTTTAGGAGCCAAAATCGCAAATGAGTTTACTACAGAACCACGACTTTTTGCTTGATCATAACGAATAGTTTTTCCAACTATAGCCCCCGAAACAGCTACTAAACTTATGGTAGTACCATTCTCTGCGCTTATCTCTATTGGATCCGAATAAACACTTAAAAGAGGATATTCTTTTGAATAGTTGTAAGCGTATGATTTTCCAATAGTTCCGTCTTCAGTAAGTTCGCCGACAATTCCGCCTACATAAAATGCTTTAAAGGTGTTGACAATGTTGGTGTCGCCATCTTTGCCAATATTGTAAAATTCAACTTTGCTGTTTAAAATTTTTCCTGAGTTTTGTCCTGCAATACCACCTGCAATATCTGAAAGTGATGCTTTGCCAGAATCAGAAACGATGGTTGCGCCCTCTACTGCTGAATCTTGAATTGTTCCTTTGTTTATTCCGACAATTCCGCCAACATATCCCTCGCCTATGATTGTTGAACTTTTGATTGTCGTCCCTTCGCTGTAAACAACAACATTTACATTTGAAATTGAACCTTCGTTGATTTGAGCAAGCATTCCTAAGTCCTTGACATCTCCGGCCAAGTTAAGCTTGACATCTCCGGCCAAGTTAAGATTGTAAACCTTTGCTTCTTTGCCAATATTTTCAAAAATGCTTTCGCCGCCATTAAATCGGATTGTAACGTTTGAATTGTGGCCTCTTAAAGTTCCGTTTAATGTTCCAGCAATCTTTGTCCAGTTTGAATCAAGTGAAATTGAATTCATAAGTTCGTAATGGCGATTCAAGTCGATATTTTTAAGCGAATTAACGTTGTAAATTCTTGTTGCTGTCTCTTCGCTTGCGCCATCTGCTACTACAACTCTGATTTTAAGAATACTATCTTTGTAATAAATTTTTTCACGGATATTCTTTTCCTCGTCTAATATTTTGCCTTTAAAATATCCTTTTGAAGTAATTTCATCGTATTTTGTTGCAATTTCCGTCAACAAAACATTTTTCACATAGTCGTGGCCATCCACATAATAGTTGACGCCTTGCGCGCCGCCGATGTTGCGGATTGCGTCTTTTGGAAGAACATAAATATATCCTGTTCCGCCTACGCGAGTTCCTGACTTAAATGAAACCACGCCAAGTTCGTTTACTGAAACAAGGTCAGATTGTGTGCCGCTGTCGGCAACGAAAATATATCTGAGTTCTTGATTGTAAGCGTTGCTTGGAGTAACGGATGTTAAAATAACTGCATTTCTTTCGTTTGAAGTTGTGCCGTTTATGTCAAGATAAATAATTCCGTCGGCTGGATTTTGGTTTGTGTAAACAACCTTTTCAACGCGTTGAGCATTTTTGATTGAAATGTTGATTTGAGCATAATAAACCGAGTTGAAAACTGTATATGATACAATGATTTGATCTTCCCAAGCGCTGTAACCATTTGTAGTAAGCGCAGTTACGTCAAAACTGATTGTTTCGTTTGTGTGATTTACATTTGAAATCGAAATTTTTGTTTGCTCGCGTTCAATGCTAACACTTGCGCCATTGTTATTTCCAAAATATGTAACAGGTAATCCGTCTGTTCTGTATCTTATCGAGATTCGTGAAGTAGAAAGTTGAGCGTCTTCAGATGAAATTGAATCGGCTGCGAAAAGTTCAACGCCTTCTTCGCTGACATTAGATGTCAATCTTGTTGGTGAAGTGTAACCTTCCAATGCAAAATATCTGTAGAATGTTATTTCTTGGTGGTCTTCATCATATCCGGTGAAAGTCACAAGAGCATATCCCTTCACGTCGACAGATGGCATTGTCATTCTGCCAGCATTTGCAAGTGGGTTGTTGACTGAAGTATCTTCGGTTGCATTGATAAGTTCTTGAAGTTTTGCATTTTCATCTTCAATCGTATCAAGGTTGACCCCTTTAACAAATTTAAACGCAACATTGGCATTGCAGTTGCTGTTAAAAGTCATGCTTACTGTGCTGCCGGTTTTTAACACTAATCTTGTTAATGTGTCATCTCCTTCACCATCAACATTTGTGCTGTTAAAGTTTTGTTTGCCGTATTGTGTAAATGAAACTGCAGTTGTCGATTGTCCTTGATAATTCACATAAGCATTTTTAAGTGGAATAAATGCTGAAACAACTATTTCTTGTTTTGATACAAATCCGTTTTTGTGTTCAACTTTTATAACAAGTTTTGCATCGTCACCAGAAAGATTTAACACCAAATTTTCGATTTTGAATGAAATTTTGCCGGTTTCAGAGTCAAATTGATAGTTTGAAACTTTAATTTTGTCATTTTCTTCATAACCAAGTTTAACTCCGGCCTTGTCGATTCCCATCAAAGATGAAGAGTATATTTCGACAATCTTGCTGTCGTATTTGTTGGTTGAAAGGTAATATTCTAAATCTCCCCCGTCGATGTCAAAGTTGTCTTTTGGAGAGTTGTAAAGTCTGATTTTGATTGGCAAGTTTACGCTTTCAGATTGTTGTGACATAAATACGCAATCAATTTCATCGCCGTTTGTAAATGCATTTCCTGCGATTAAGTAAACAACAGTTTTGTTGTTGATTGGTTCGCTGCGATAAACGTCGCCAAGTGCGGTGCTGTCAATTTTTTCGCCAAAACTGATTGGGTTGCCAAACTGATCGCTCAAAAGCACTGTGCCGTTGATTGATCTTCCGGCTGGGATTGTCACTTGAACAAAATATTTCGCCAAGCTGTTTGCAACAGTGTCTGGACCAAGTGCAACATAGAAAGGATGTCCAAATTGATATGACGAATCGTTGTTGTAATAATCGTAAACGTTGATTGATTCGTTTTTGGTTATTGACAAGTTGTTTGATTTAACGTCGATTCTGTCAATAACATCAACAAGGTCAACAGTAAATTTTGTTGACTCTTTTGCGTATGAATATTTTTCGTATGCAACATCAAAGCAAACGGTAAGTTTTTGAGGTTCTACAATTTGGCTTTTTGCTTTGATTAAATAAATGATTTCGTTTGTGTTGCTGATAATGCGTGAATTGAAAAGTGTGATGTCAAGCTTGTCTGTTATTGCTCTGCCTTCTGCATCATACACTTTTGGAGTTACATTCAATTTTGATGAAACAGGAACAACCAAACGTGCATACAACGAAGCTTCTTCGTTTAAGTCGTTGTTTTTTACAAGGTTGAATGCTTGTCCTTCTTCTGTAAGTTCGGTGCCTTGCGCATCACTTGTTCTTGAAATGTAAGTTGCAAAGTCAGGCAAAGGTGAAATAACGTTAAGTTTTATTGTCGCACGTTTGTCGACATAAACAGAATCCGCATAAACTTCTACACTTGCTTCTGTGTTAAATTTTTGATAGTCCTCTCCAACTGTAAGCACATTGCCGTCGATTGAAAGGTTTTCATCTTGAGTTTTCAACGACCAAGTAACGTCTTTGCGATTGCTTTCGCCATTTGGACGTGATGTAAACTTCAATAATTTGTCAGGGTTTAAAATATTGCTTTGTCCGCGAACAACATATTGTTCTGACAATTCGTCGCTTGGGTCAAGTGCTAAGATGTCACTGTAAACGTAAACTCTGATGATTCGTTGTCCGTTGCCGTGAGATTTTAAAACCAGTTCGGCATTGCCTTCGCTTTTGCCGACTATGGTGATAACTGTTGATTCGGTTTTGCTGTCATAAACAGCTGAGGTTGCAATTTTGTCTTGATAGTCGTTATTGACCGACACTATGCCGGCACTTGTTCCCGTCACCTTAGCCGTGATGGTTGCAGTGTTGATTGTCGAACCTAAATCAATTTCAATATAATCGTCTCCTGCAAAATCTGAGGAAGAAACTTCGATTGTCGCTTGAGGTTGATCTGTGCCGCAGGCAGAAAAAATGCCGCCCCCGACGAGAAGAAATACACTAAATAACGCTAAGAAAATTTTACTGATTTTATTTTTCAAAATTTCCTCCTAAATTTATTATTTTAATTTCGAAAAAAAATATGTTTTTTGTCGGAAGAAAAATAATATTTTTCTAGATATATAAAATTATAAAACAAATATAAGAATTTTGTCAAATAAATTGCAAGTCAAAACTTGCCAACAAAATATTATTTTGTTATAATATTTTCGAGGTAATTTTATGCGAAAAATAATGTCACTAACGAGAAAGTTAATAGAAGAACAATCACTCATAGAAAACGGAGATAAAATCGCCGTTGGCTTGTCCGGTGGAAAAGACAGTTTGGCACTGATGGTTGCACTGCGCGAGTTCCAAAAATTTTCGGACAAAAAGTTTGATCTTATCGCTATAAGCGTAGACCTTTCAAACGGCGAAATGGATTACAGTGAGGTCGCTGAATTTTGCAAGCAACACGAAGTGGAGTTTCACGTTGAAAATTCAAATGTTTTTGAGATTGTATTCGACATAAGAAAAGAGAAAAATCCATGCTCACTTTGCGCCAATATGCGCCGTGGAATCTTAAACACAGCCGCCAAAAAATTAGGCTGCAACAAAGTGGCTCTTGCCCACCACAGCGACGACCTTGTTGAGACGTTTTTAATGAGTATGTTTTTTGAAGGACGCCTTTATGTAATGCAGCCAAAATCATATCTTTCGCGCACCGAATTGACAGTAATTAGACCATTTTTATTAGTCGAAGAAAATGACATAATAAATGCTACAAAAAATATGCCAATAATTCACAATATTTGTCCCAAAAATCACTTTTCAGAGCGTGAAAACGCTAAAAAAATAATGGAAAAATTAAATAATTTATATCCAAACTGCAAAAATAAGATATTAAATGCGCTTATCCACCCCGAAAGATACAATTTATGGAAATAAAAAATAATTATTCGCCTTTAAATTAAAGGCGAATAATTTTATGCATACAAATATTTTTCTTTTGTTGCTTTGCCACCGCGAATATGCTTTTCTGCAAAATTTATTTGCAGAATTTTTTCTATTTTTTTATATTTTTTCCCATTTATTTTTTTAAGTCTCTGTGACATGTCAACATGAACTGTGCTTTTACTCACGCCAAAGAGTTTTGCGGTTTGTCTTAAAGTGCTGTGCGTTGATATGATATATTCTGCTTCAAGTGAAACTCGCTTGTCAATATCTTCCCTCACGGCAATCCTCCTTGACAATAACCTATTCACTTTCTTGTCGGTTTATGTCAAAATTTGCAAAATAAAAGCAGCCACTTTCGTGACTGCCTTGTCATAAACTGAAAAAATTATTTTTTAATTATTTCGCAAATTGCATTAACTGAACGGATTTTATTAACTTGATCGTCTGGGATTTTAACTCCGAATTCATCTTCAAGTGTCATAAGCATTTCAACAACGTCCAAAGAATCTGCGCCTAAATCATTCACAATGTCAGCGTCGTCAGCAATATCATCTGGAGAGATGCAAAGTTGATCGGCGATTAAATTTTTAATCTTTTCTTTCATGTTTTCCTCCACGTTTTGTATTATATCACAAAATCGCGAAAAAAGACAAATGTTTTTATTTATTTTATCATTTTATTAAAAAAAGACGCCATTTTGACGTCTTTTTTCGTTATTTATTTTGCAAAGCGATATAATTGTTTGGATCTACTTCTTTGCCGTTTTGTTTAAGAGTAAAATCTAAGTGCGCGCCATAAGTCGATTCGCCAGCAGCCGAAGTCGACATTTGGCCAAGTGTTTGCCCCTTGCTTACAGTGTCGCCTTCTTGTACTTGAACGTTTTCATCAAGCGAAGCATAAACGCTTTCAAATCCGTCCGCGTGCGCAATGGTTACAGTATAGCCGGACATATATTTGTATTCTACGCTGGTGACTGTTCCATCTAATACTGCAAGAACGTTTAAGTCGTCGCCTGCAAGGTCAACTGAATAGTGCGCTTCCCATTTATTTAAGGTTTCATTAAACTGCAACTTTGTGTCTGAAAAATCTTTGATGACGCTTGCGCCGTTTGTAGGCAGACCAAACACCAAAGGATTTGTGTCAACGTCGACAGCTGGAGTGTGCTTGTTTGCAAACACGCTAACCAAAGTCGCCGTCAAGATTAGCGCCAGAACAATGATGCCTCCCAAGATGTAGTAACCAAACCTTTTGATAAATGTGATAAATTTGTTTTCAGCTTTCAATTCCATTTCCCCCTCCCTGGCTAAGTTATTGCCACAATTTTTGTGTTTATACATTAAAATCCTGTCATAATTATCGGAAATCCAACCAACACGCAATCGTCTT
The DNA here is from genome assembly GCA_963602685.1 of Eggerthellaceae bacterium. Taxonomy (GTDB): domain Bacteria; phylum Bacillota; class Clostridia; order Christensenellales; family UBA1242; genus Caccovivens. Next base: position 71,264 of record CAVCJG010000003.1, read on the forward strand.
TTTCAACAAGCATAACATTGATTTTTTTGCCGTCTATAAACTGAGAATCTTTATAAGACGAAGTGTAACCATAAATAATTTTCATTCCGTCAATCTCCTGCTCACTTGCAAGTGAAAGATTCAAAAAGTCGGTTATATATTGTGTTTTCCCTTTTTTAAACTCTAAAACAACGCTTTTAGGCGAATATTTTTGATATTTTTCCTTTAAATCGGATTGTTTAATTTCAACAATCGCATCTTCTCCGCTTTGAACAAAATCAATCCCTTCGTTTTGCGCCGCCTCTGCCGTCATGACAAATTTTGCGTTTTCAATTCCTTCTAAATCAAAAACATTGTCGCGCGGGATAAGCCCCACAAGCGAAATAAGCACTCCGACAATTAAAAATACCGCCAACTTTTTCATAACTTAATTATTGACGGTTTTTTAGTTTTTAATATCCCCAAATTGCTGTTTTGTCGAGACTCGAATCCAGCGATTCGACAACAACTGATACAATATAATTTTTGGTTGAATCGTAGTATTTGTTTTCAAGCAGTTTTATATATGAAGCAAACGACACCTTGTTTGACACCAGCAAAACATCGTCAAAATAATATTGACCATCATTTTCGGTCCAGTGTTCGCTGACTCCCGCTTGAAGTTTTGCTTCTCCCGACGAATAGTCAAAAAGCGTGATTTTCGCTCGCACATAAAGGTTTTTACTGCTTGCGTTCGTGATATTTATAAATTGATCTATCTTTTGTCCAGGCAAATATGCGCCCGGAAACGTAAACGCCACGGCCTGCGCGTCGTTTTCCTTTATGTCGATGTTTACAGTTTGCCCCAAAACAATATCAGAATCAAGATTTGATGTGTTTGAATAAAACCAGCCGGACAGCGCCAAATAAAGCACGATGCCGAGTGTTATCAGCAGCAAAACAATCGTAAAAATAAAACCATAAGATGTTTTTGACAGTTTTCTCATGGTTTTATGTTTTACAATTTAATTAAATATATTCTCTATGACTTTTTAAGTTGTCTTTTGCGGCGATATGCTCTTTCTTTTTTAAAGTTTGCAATCTGTTGATCTTTAAACACCTTGCTTTCTTCTTGCAACTGTCTTTCAACTTTAAGCCAACGATATTTTCGGTTGCCATATGCAACATCGTAAGTGATCATGCCAAGGCCGATCAATAAGTATGCATAATATGTGAAGAATCTCCACAAAAGCATAGCCCAGAAAAGTGGTCCTGCCTCAAAATACAAGCCAAACATAAGGCTGAACGAAACTTCGTTCATTCCGCTTCCGCCAGGCAAAGGAATAAAGCTTGATGCCAAGTCGACAAGCACACCCATTACAAAAAACTTAAGGTAAAGTCCGGTTGTAAAGCCGCTAAATACACAGTAAATAAAGAAAGGAAGTGAATAAACAACAACAATTCTAAGCAATGAGGAAAGAAATTCGATAAAGAAATCTTTTGGATTTTTAACGTATTCTCTCATGATGTTTTGATAATCTTCGACATAGTTGATTACTCTTTGATATTGCTTTTCATAGTTTTTGATAATCTTCATTTTTTGCAGCAATTTCAAAGTTTTTGCAACCAATTTCTTTCCTACATTTTTGCTGATAGAAAGGAACAATGTCAAAAACATAACTGCAAAACTAAGCACGAAACCGATGATTGACGCGATGTTTACAAAGGCGTTGAATGAAGTGTCAACAAACGAAACAATCAAGCAAACTGAAGAAACTACAAACCAAGAAAGTTGGAAAAAGAACAGTTTAGCAATAGGAATTGAAAGTGATGCGCTTGAAGAAATACCCCTGCTCATCAAATATGTCACTTGGAATGGCTGGCCGCCTGTTGAAAGTGGTGTAACTGCGTCGTAATATCTTCCGCAAACTGTCGTTTTAAATCCCAGCCCCCAACTTGGTTTTTTGCTTGCTTTTCGAATTAAATATTCGGTTGAATATGTGTCCAGCAAAAGCGCCAATCCAAACAAACCAAAGCAAACCAACAAATATCCAACATTTATTGGCAGGTTTGAAAGTGGAACGAATTCGTTTTTAAGAAATTGATATAAAAAAATGCCCACAACGATTGCAACGTTAAGTAAAAACATTAAGATGTTCCACAACTTCTTGTTTTTGCCCTTTCGTTTTGCAACTGCTTGCTGTGATGCGTCTAACTTTGCTTTTTCTTCTTCGCTAAGTTGAGGAAACTCAATTTCCATTTGAGAAAAATCAGAGGCTTTCGTCTCTTCAACTTTTTGCTCTTCGGGTTGTTTAACTTCCTCGTTTTCTTCCATGCTTTAAAGTTTAGCAAATAAAAAAACTCTTGTCAATTAAAACAAGAGTTCATTTATTTAATTATATATATCTTAATATCTCATAATCCTATTTTACAAGGTCTTTGTATCCGTCTGGATAATATTTGATACTAACTTCACTTCTAAGTTTTTCAAGGTTCATGTTTTCATAAACTGAATATCTGTCAGTGTTGATTTCATCAAAGATTGCATCAAAGACTGTTTTTGATTCGCCCGCTTTAAGACGTGCTTGTTTTGAATTCAACATTTCAATGTCTTTTGTTGAAAGCTTAAAGTTTTTGTCAATTCCTGTGAAAAGGTTTTGAACTTTGCCTTCATAAACGATGATATGAACGCCATAATTGCTTCTTACAAGCCCCATATCGCTTTCTGATGAATAAATGTCACCAATTTTTGCATTGCCATTGTTGTAGACAGCAATCGCTGCGTTTGTGAAAGGTTCTACCATGTTTGAATGAGCGGTGTAAGATGTTCCATTTTCAGTGTCAGGAGTTGTATAATCAACGCCAATAACATAGTTTCTTGCGCTGTTTTGAATTCCTGTGTCTTCGTTGTATTTATAAACGAATTCGTCAAAGTATTCAGCTTTAAGATATTCGTCATCACCTGCAGTGGCAAGTTTAAGTTTTACTTCTTGCAAAACCGCTTCGAGAGATTTTGTTTCGCCAGTTTCTTCCCATTTGCCGGTTGTTTCGTTGTATTGTCTTACTTTAAAAGCAAGGTTTGCGTAAAGTTGTTCGATCTTTGCTTTTGCAACGCCAACAGAATATTTATCGCTTTCGCCATTGATGCATTTTGTGCATTCGTCATATTCGTTTTGTTGTTCTGTGCTGAATTTTGCAAGGATGTGTGAAACATAGAAGTATTCGGTTCCAGTTGTTTTAAAATAATTGAGCTTGCTTGCATCTTTAAGAACTGCGTCGTCATAGCCAGATGCATTTTCAGTGATATATTTGTTGTAGTCTGATTTTACTTTGTATTGATAAGTTTCTAAAATGTGGTTGATAGTTGTTGCAGAGTTTTGTGATTGATGAGTTTCGGTGTATTTTGAAGTCATAAGTGAATCGTAAAGAATTTCATAAATTCTTTTGAATTCTCTTTGCATAACTGATTTGTTGTCAGTTGAAAGTTTCATGCCGTCTTCTGCTTTTTTTGCTTGAGCAACATATTTGTTGTAGGCTTGTGTGTATTTTGCGTTTTCTCTAACAAAATTTGACACGTAAGTATACAACGCTTCTTTATCGTTTTCTACATTAAAGTCACGGTCAATGTTTTCGCGGCTGTTTAAATAAATAGCAATTTCATCGGTTGTTGTTTGTTTGATTTTGATGCTGTAATTTCCGTTTTCCCCAACAAGTTCTGCTTTTGGAGTGTAAACTTCTCTTGAAATTCCTTCTGAAGAATCTTCGCTTGATGAAGAGTCATCTTTAATGCCGTTGATGTCGTTGTAATAACTTACAATGTTGCTTTGAATTGCATCATAAGTTTTGTTCCACAAATATGTCTTTTCTTTTGCAGTCAAAACTTCGCCACCATTTTCAGCCTTGGCATCTTTTTCAGCACTTTTTACAGTAAGTTTGCTGTCAATAATTCTTTCGATGGTTTGCTTGTAAGCTTCTGATTTTTCCATTCCATAACTTTGAACATATTGATATCCATAACTTCCAAATGCAGTGATAAGTTCCTTCTTTGTGATGTCAACTGTTGTGCCGTCTTCATAACTGAATGACGCAACAATGGTGTTGTAATATTTTGCCATATCTTTAGTGACCAACGTGCAGCCTGCAAGCAAAGAAACGCCTAACATTAGGCCTAAACAAACAGCTGCTATCACTTTTGTTACTTTCGAATTTTTCATAGCCTTCCTTTTCCTGATTGATTAACAAGTATAAGTATATATTATTTATTTATCTTTTTCAAGCATTTTTAAGCGGATTTGCCAAGTTTTTCGCTTTTTGCGCTTTCAAGAAATTCAATAAGCACGTCAAGTTCTTTGACCAAAGGTCTATCTTTTGCAATCTTAATTATTGGCAAATTCTCAAATCTTAAACTTGCGCCAAATTTAGCCAGAACAGCCACCAAACGCGCGTCGACCACATTTTCTTCCTTGTAAAGTTCAAGTTTAATGTCGCCATCAAATTTGACAGTTTTAATATTAAATTGCTCCGACAAGTTTTTGATGAGCGCAATCTTAGCCAAATTCACAACGCTTTGTGGAACATCTCCAAATCCTTCGCTAAGCGATTGCAGAACACTTCGAACATCGTCCATCGACGAGCATTCGCTGATTTTAACGTAATATGAAATGCGCTCTTCGCTTACAGGAACATAATTTTCTGGAATAAACGCGTCGACAGGAAGTTCAATCTTAACAGGCTTGGTTTCGCGTTTGACGTTGCCTTGCAACTGCCCGATGGTTTCGTTTAACAACTTTACATACATGTCGTATCCGACTTTTTCGATGTGGCCATGTTGTTCCTTTCCAAAAACATTGCCCGCCCCGCGAATTTCTAAGTCGCGCATCGAAATTTTAAAGCCGCTGCCAAGTTCTCTAAATTCTTTTATCGCTTCCAATCGCTTGTAAGACTCTTCGGTCAGCAATTTCCCTTGTTTATAAAGCAAATATGCATAACTCAGTTTGTCGCTTCGCCCGATTCTGCCACGCAACTGATAAAGTTGGCTCAGTCCCAATAGGTCTGCATCAAAAATTATCATGCTGTTTGCAGATGGCAAGTCAATTCCGTTTTCAATCAAGGTTGTCGAAACAAAAACGTTGTATTGACCTTGGAAAAGTTTGTCGATAACATTTTGCAAAGCGCGTTCGTTCATCTGTCCGTGCGCAACTCCAATTTTCGCTTCCGGAACAAGCGAAGCAATATGCCCAGCAACCAAATCAATGCTTTGCACGCGGTTGTAAATAACAAAGCACTTGCCGCCTCGCGCAAGTTCTCTTCGAATGACAGAAGCAACGACATCGTCGTCTTCACTTGTGACATATGTTTGAATTGGAAGTCTATCCTTAGGTGGAGTTGTAATAACCGAAATATCTCTTATACCAGCAAGTGACATATGCAGCGTTCTAGGAATAGGCGTAGCCGACAGCGCAAGAACATCGATATTCTTTTTCATCGCTTTAATTTTTTCTTTGTCGGCAACTCCAAATCTCTGTTCTTCGTCAACAATTAAAAGCCCAAGGTCTTTAAACACAACATTTTTTGATAAAATTTTGTGTGTTCCAATCAAAATATCAATTTCGCCCTTTTGCAGCCTTTCTAAAATTTCTCTGACTTCAGAAGGTTTTTTAAAGCGGTTCAGCACTTCAATTTTAACGCCAAAATCTTTCATTCGCTTTTCTGCGTTTGCAAAATGCTGCTCGCTTAAAATCGTTGTCGGGCACAAAAATGCAACTTGTTTGCTGTTAATAACTGCCTTAAATGCAGCGCGATATGCAACTTCGGTCTTTCCAAATCCAACATCGCCGCAAAGCAGCCTGTCCATAACCTTGTCGCTTTCCATATCCGCAAGCACTTCGCTTATTGCCTGTGCTTGGTCGGCAGTTTCTTCAAATTCAAACGCATTGGCAAATGCCGACTCTAAAAAAGGTTCTGATTTAAATTTGTATCCTTTTGACTCTTCGCGCTCTTTGTAAGCCTGCATAAGTTCCAAAGCAAAGCCTTCAAGTTTTTCTTTGACTTTGGCTTTCATCTGTTCAAACTCACGGCCGCCAAGAGTGTTCATTTTAGGATTTTCTTCGCCAATGTAAGCCGAAAGCGAACTTGCCTGCTCACTTGGCAAATACAACGTTCCGCCGTTGCGATATTCAATTACAAAATAATCTTTTTCACAGCCCGCAAGCGACATTCTTTCAATTTTGATACACTTTCCTATGCCGTGAAAATCGTGAACTACATATTCGCCAATTTTAGGTTGATAAAATGCATCTTTTTTAGCACGCGAAAGAACGCTTGCTTTTTGCTTTGTTAAATTGTCCGAGCCGATAGCAAAGATGCCAAGTTCAGGAAAAGAAAATGAATTTGGAAAATAAAAACTCGAAACAAAAATGCCGTGTTCGTCAAAAGAAGAGTTTTCAAAATCGTAAAATGAAATCTCTTGTCCAAGCAAGAAATTTTTAATTCTGTTTTTAGAATTTTCATCGCCCGCAAACAAAATAACTTTTTGTTTTTCAGGGTCAAAAATTTTTAAGTCACTGGCAAGATCAGCAAAGTTGTGCAAATAGCTCACTTCAGCTTCCGACCTTACATCTTCGCCGCCTGAGAGCGAAAATGCAAGCGTGAATTTCAATTCGTCAGAGTGCAAATATTCCTTTGCGTCATATTCGTTCATCACGCTGTAACTTTTTAAAAGCAAATCAATTTGTGGTGCAAGCCTTTCAATTTTGTCGGCCACAACATTTTCGCACAAATCACAAACGCTGTTTTCTCCGACCGATAAAGATGACGGAAAAATCAAATAATTATCTATTTTTTCAAGATTTTTCATGTCATTTGGGTTGAAAAACGTGATATTTTCGATATTTTCATCAAAAAAGTCACATCTTATTGGCGTTTCACTTCCCATAGGAAATATATCAAAAATGTCGCCGCGAAGAGCAAACTCGCCTTCTGACGAAACAAGCCCAACACGCTCATATCCAATTTTAATAAGTTCCTCCGCCAGTTTCGAAGGTGCTATTTCTTGCCCAACAGTCACACGTATTGGATGTAAAAATGGTTGCAAATCAAACTTTGTTACAATCGAGCTTGGAAGAAAAATCAAGTGACTCAGTTTGTGCGAAACAAAATTTGCCAAGCCGCTTGCAAATGCTGCAAGATTATCGTCGTTTTTAATTCCAACTTCTCTGCCCGCCGAAATAATTTCGCACTTCTGTCCAAGGCTTGTTAGGTTTCTTTTTAATTTTACTGCTTCAACAAAGTCAGATGACAAAACAACGCTGCGTCCCTTTAATGCGACCAGCAGCGCCTTTTCTCCATCTTTAATTCCGCTTATGTGCTTAGCTTTTCCAAGAGGGCTTTGACTAAGCGCATTCAAAACATCTTTTATCTCAGCCATTCTTCAACTCTTTGGCAAGCCTTTTCAACAAGTTCCGCCTGCAACGATGAGTCCATTTTGTGCAAAACAAAATCTTTTAAATCGCCGTCAGGTTTTCCTATGCCAAGTTTCAATCTTTCAAATTCTTCTCCAATCAGGCGAACAATATCTCTCAGCCCGTTGTGCGTTCCGCCGCTGCCGTGCTGTTTGTATTTTATATTTCCCCTTTCGGTGTCAATATCATCAACAATAACTAAAATCCTAGCATTTTTAAATTTGCTTTTCAGCATCAAAAGGCATTCACCAGAATTGTTCATATAAGTTTGTGGCTTGACAAGCATAATTTTTTCGCCGCCAATTTTCCCTTCGCCATAAACTGCTTTGTATCCTTTTTTAGAAAAAGGTATCGAAAAATCATCGGCAAGTTTGTCTACAGTTTTAAAGCCGATATTGTGAGATGTGTTTTCATATTCTTTTCCGGGATTTCCCAGACCTACGATAATTCTCAAACTATTTCTCCGTTTATAATTGTTTTTCTCACCAAAACAGAACCCGCAGCGACAACTGAATCTTCAATGTAGTTTCCGCTTTTTAAAGTCACGTTTTGTTCGATTGTGCTTTTGCCTTTAATGACATTGTTTGGCTCAATTATTGTGCCACTTTCAATAACAACATCTGCATCGATAAAAATAGTGTTTTCGCCTTTTAAAACAACGCCGTTGTCCTTATGAAATTGTCTTATTTCAGCCCAAAGTTTTTCACAAGCGCGGCTTATCTGCTCAGGTGAATTGATGCTTTCAAATTGTTCGGGAGCAAAGTTTTTTCTGATTGGCGAACTTATCATGTTTCCATCAAGATATGCGGCTTTAAAAATGAAACCTCTTGGAAGAATAACCGCATTTAAATTTTTGCTTGAAACATAATCAAGCGCTTCTAAAATTGTGTTTTGTTTAAGAAGCGGTGTATCTGAATAAAGAACAACAACATATTGTTTTCCAGCAGAAAGTTGTTTTAACAATCCAAAAAATTCGTCGTCGTTTGGCTCGTCTGCCACTTTTGTAAGCATGTTTACACAACTAAGCTCCACCCATTCAAGTTTGCTTTTCCCGCACAAGTCAAGGTCGTCGCCAGGCGTATGAAAAACAACTGCCATAGCCTCGTCTCTAACCCAGCCATAATCCTTTGGTGCGATGATTGGTTGTTCAAATATTATGCTTTTTTCTTCTTCGATTAAAGTTTCCATTAAAAACCTCACATTTATACAAATATTTTAGTTTAAAAACAGCATAAAGTCAACAAAATCTTATTGAACAAATTTTAAAAAATAGTCAAAAATATTTTTCAAATATTTATTCTTATGTTATACTTATCTAAATTTAGAGAGGTCAAAATGAAAAAAGCAATTTCAAAATCATTTGTTTTTATTGGCATGGCAATCATGATTGCCCTATCTTTAGTTTTCGCATTTGGCGCATTCCAAACCAGCGCATTAAATGCTGCTGAAGGCGGAATGAACATTGCCGCGCTGGACACTTCACTTATTGCAGTTGAAGCCTACGGCCACGACAACGCAAGATTGTCAACCTTAGACATTGCAAACGACATTCAATTAAACAACGGCTCAAGCACAGTTGACAACTGGAAGTCAGAAACCTATGCATGGAAAGACATTCGCAATTTTAAAGTTACATTAAACACTGATGCCCTTGCAGATGCCGAATCATACAACTACAAATACACCCTTTCATGGACACCAGAACTCATCAAAAACAACAAAGCACTTTTTGATACTGACCACACAGTAACCGTTGACCTTGCTTCAGACAAAAACGTAACAAAAGACAAAATCGTAAAAGAATTGTATTTCACAATTGATTCAAACACAATCGCAGGTGAAAATGTATATGTCGGCTCACAAGTATTGAAAAAGGCTAACGAAAAAAACACAGAAAACGACAAAAAGGAGACGACTTACTATCAAAAACGCGGCGGAATGGGACTTTATATCTTCTCATATCAAGATCCAGTAACCGGAGCAAAACAAAGTCAAATTTTCCAATTAAAACCAGACTCAGTTGAAAGCCTTTCAAAACCTATCATCTCAGTCAAAGCAATTTCAAGTAAAGAAAGCGTAAAAGATGCATTCCTTTTCAGCATCGACGCATCATACAAATTCGTTGACCGCGAACAAATTTACTGGTCAGTGACTGGCACAGGAAAAGACGGAAGATCATATGTGTTGACTCCTGAAGAAATCACAAACCCAAACACAACAAACGCAATCTTCCCACAACAAGCAGTTGAAAGAAGAGGCCAATCATTCACATTCGACCCAGGCATTGAAGGAACTTGGAAAGCAGAATGCCGCATCTTCAAAGAAGACTTAACCACAACTCATGAAGTTGCAGTAAGCGAAAAAGTTTCAACAGTTAAAGGACTTTCAACACAATCGATTATTTGGATTGTTGTTGGCGCTGCCGCTGCTGCAGGAATTGCAGTTGCAGTAGTGATTGTAATATCAATCAAAAAAGAAAAAGTTTATTAAAATTAACAAAAATTAACGACTGAAATCTTCAGTCGTTTTTTTTATGCTTTTATCTTTTTATATGCTCTTTTTTGTTCATCGCCTTATGCGATTTTATAAAACGTTGTGCAAGTTTGCGCCCATAAAATGCAAATAGCCTTCGCTGTACAGTTTGATTGCTTCTAAGCAAGCGCGAAATTCTTTTGTGTCGTTTTCTTTTTGATAGACTTTCATTTTGGATATTTCAAGACTGATTTCTTGAATGTTTTTGTGGTTGACCAAATAGCACATATCCCCTTCATTTTTCTTCCAGTTGCTTTCTAAATCTCCCACTGCCAAAGCAATTTGCATTGTGCGCACGTCATCAAGTTCGTCCGAAAGATTTTCTATGTAAAGGCAGTCGTCCATAACCTGCCTAAGCCCGCCCGTCACGACAAGGTCTTCACTTACACTTATGACAATCAAAAACACAAAAATCAAGGCCAACATTATTTTTGAAAAAATTCTCATGCCGCCCTCACATTTTCGTAAATTTGCTTGCCGCCCGTTTTGTATTGCAAATAAACCTGTCCGTTTTCGTCCAGTGTCATAACAAGCACATCTTTAAGTTTTGCTTTCTTGTTTTTGTCTTTTAAAAACTTAAGCACAAAGGCTTCGTCAACTTTTGCGACTGGCAAGTTTTCTTTTATAAGTTTGCCTTCACAAATCAAATTGACAGGAATCACAGATTTTTCGACCTTCGCTTTAACGCTTTCGTTGGTGGCTGGAGCATATTCGGCCTTAGGCAAAACGCTCAACTTTCCGTTTGTCTCCATTATGGCAAACTCAACTTGATCAAGCGAAAAATATCCCAGCCCGCGCATCGCTTCTAAAATGTCGTCGACTGTCAGATTTAATTTTTTCATCGCTTTATAGTCGATGCCTTGCGAGTTGATTACAATCACCGGCTTGCCGCTTACAATCGCCGAAATCGCCGTGCTCGACCTTGTAAGCAATGTGAGCAAATAGTGCAATATAACAAGAGTGAAAAGCGGAATGATTCCGTGCAGCACTGGCACACCGACTTCCGCCATAGGAATGGTTGCCAAATCGGCAATAATCAAAGTCAGCACCAACTCAAAAGGCTGCATTTGCCCCAGTTGCCGCTTGCCCATAATTCTAAACAGGAAAAGCACTATCAGATAGATTATGATTGAACGAATGATTATTGTAAGCATATCGATAGTGTGAGCAAAATTTAAAAATTTTTCACTAATTTTTTACTTTTTTTAATTTTTTCGTCCATTTTGGCTTAAATTTTGACGAAATACTTACAAAATAACCTTTCACGTCGACAATGTTAAACACCATGCAAAGCAGCAAGTAGAACACAACTCCCACCATGCACGAAATCATGATAGCAAAGAAAGCAGGCATAACCATAACACACAATTTATCAATAAAACTAACAAGCGCCGCGCATGGCAAAGTAATCAAGCACAAAAGCGAAAGCGGCTTAAACAATTTAAGTGATATTTTGGTTTTTCTTTTAAGCATAAAGAAATTGAGCGCGCTGGTTACACACATGCACAATCCCATCCCCCAAAACAGCGCATTGATTCCGCAAATGATTGGCAAAAACCACATCGCCAAAAACATTACAATCGCCCCGATGAAATAATTGATGCAAGAGCGGATTTCATAGCCAAGCGAATTTAAAAGCGAACTTGTTATGTTGTTTAGCCCCATCGGCAACATGATCCAAGCAGACGAGGCCAATATAAGCCCGCTCAGTGAATTGCCATACAAAAATTGTCCAATTTCTTCACCCGCGCCAGCAAACAAAGGCACAGCCATAGCACTGATGAACAACGCGAATATAATGCTGGTTCGAATGCGCGTTTCAATGTGCTTTGTGTCTTCTTTTGCCACGGCCATCGAAATGTCTGGAACAAGAGCGGTCGAAAGCGCTCCAATAAGCGCTGATGGAACAAACAGCAGCGGCATCGTCATGCCCACAGCCACGCCAAAAAGACTCATCGCCTGCGAAGACGAATAGCCAATGCTCATAAGCCTTGCGGGAATAATCAACGCCACAAGCGGCTGTGCCAAACTTCCGCCAACTCTTACGCCCGTGATTGGCGTCGAGCGACGCAAAAGTTGTTTAAAATCTTTTGGCTTAGACAGTCTTCCTCCATAAATGAAATATAAAAGAAGAACAAAAATCATCGACGCGGCGCAAGCAATCGTAAGCGACCACGCGGCGCTGACTGAGTTTGTCACAACGCTTGCGACTGGCGAAAGCATCAGCACGCAAACAAAAATTCTGACAATCTGTTCAAAAAACTCGCTCACGCAAAGCGCAAAATAATTTCCCTGTCCCCACAGTGCCCCGCGAACGACACTGTAAACTGAAGAAAACACCAGCGCCGGCAGCAGCACAATCAAAATCATCATGCACGAAGCATCTGTAAACAACTTTGAAAAAGCGTTTCTAAAAATCAGCACGCACCCGCAAAGCAGAACGCTGACAACAAGCCCAATAATTATCGCAGACATAAGCAGCCCACTTTGTTTTTTGTGATTTTCGCCCACCCGATAACTTGCAGTCAGCCTAGATACAATAAACGGCAATCCACTTGAAACGATTGTAAGAAGTACTATAAAAACCGAAAACGCCACTTGATAAAGTCCCAGCGCCTCCGCGCCAATCGCTCTTGACAAATAAACACGAAACAAAAATCCAGCGATTCGTGTAAGAATAGAAAAACCTGTGATCAAAGCCACCGTTTTGACGAGCGATTTCATTTTGCCTCCCAAATAGCGCGCGAAGTTCTAACTAAAATTATTGTATTATTGGACTTGCACCTTTAATACAATAAATGTGGAGGTTTAAAATGCAGAAAGAATATGTGCCTTTCTATAAAATAAAAAATGGAGACACCTTGGCGTCGCTCGCAGAAAAGTTTGACGTGTCACAAACTCAAATTTTGGTGGAAAACTATCTGACTCCATCTTCTATCCAAGAAGGCGTCATAATTTCAATAACAAAACAATAATAATTTTAAAAAATATGAAAAATTGTTTTGATTTGCTTGCAAAAATACCACCAAAAGTATTATTCTATATTTAGAGGAGGAAGTTAGAAATGGCAAAAGTATCAAATGATTATTTTGGACTTAGCAGAATCGTAAGCATTATTCTTGCAATCATCCCTGTTACAGCTTGGATTCTTGGCGCTTTGACAAGATTCAGCGAAGGCAAAATTGTTGCAGGAATCATCAGACTCATCGGACTTGGAGTCATTATCTGGGTTGTTGACCTTGTTCTTATGGTTACTAACGGCCGCATCTGGCGTTTGCTTAACTGCTAAAATAAAAAATGGTGAGTTTCACCATTTTTTTGATTATCAAAATTTTTAACTGCTATGAAAAACATATTCAAAATTGCATATCAAAACTTTTTAGAACTTTTGTTCCCTTCAAATTATAAATGTATGTTTTGCGGTCGCGACATTGACAAAGATTCGCTTGTCCCATATTGCGAAGATTGCAAAAGTCAAATGCCATTCAATCAGGGCAATCGTTGCAAAATTTGCGACTCACAAATAACGGACGAAAACGAAGTGTGCGATCATTGCAAAGATCACCGCAAAGCGTTTGACAAAGCGCTGTCCGCTATGATTTATGAAGGCAAAGTCAAAAGTTTGGTTTTAAAATTTAAAAACGACAATGCAAAATACTTGGCTCCAAAGATGGCCAAGATAATTTTTAATTACATATGTGACTTCGACATAAAATTTGACGTCATCATTCCTGTTCCACTTTCAGCAAAGTCTATGAAAAGACGCCACTACAATCAGTCAGCGCTTATTGCTCACGAACTTTCAAAGTTGACCGGCGTTCCAGAAACCGATACTGCTCTAGCCAAATGCAAAGAAACTCAACATCAAAAAGAACTTGGCTTCGCCGACAGACAACGCAATTTGCATGGTGCATTTAAAGTTACTGACAAAGAAGCAATATTCAAGAAAAATGTGTTGCTAGTTGATGATGTGATAACAACTGGAGCGACTGCAAATGAATGTTGCAAGGCGTTAAAGAAATACTGCAACAAGGTTTATGTTGTCAGTTTTGCACGAAGTGAATTAAAAAATAAATAAATTTAGAAAAAATGCTTGACTTTATGTTGAATTTCCAATATAATCAAAGAGCATTTTAGTTTTGGCCTCGTGGTCAATCGGTTAAGACGCCGCCCTTTCACGGCGGAATGAGGGGTTCGACTCCCCTCGAGGCTACCACAAAACGCAGCACCCGCAAGGGTGTTTTTTTATTCCCCAAAACGAATAGTGTTATCGCGAACAAAAGGGAGTCGAACCTTCGGGTTCGTCGGGTCCCCTAAAAATGCCCGCCATTTTTAGGGTGTGGCTCCCCTCGAGGCTACCAGATGCATCAGTAGTCGAACACTCAACAGAAATAGATATGTTGGAGATTGACAACTGCAAATTATTTTTCCAAGGTGAAGACTTTTGGATCAGAATAAAAAACCTAGCAAACGCTAGGCTTTTTTTATTGTTTCTTCCAAAGTTTGATAATAAAGTCAAATGTAATAGTGTCAACGTTGCTCTCTTTAAGCGCGTTCAAGTTTTTCTCGCCGCCTTTATACCAATAAGGCGTCATCATCACAAGTTGCATCAAGTCGTCATTTTGTTCTACCTTTGACTGATAAGTTAATCTTTGAGAGTCAATCAGCGCTATTTCGCTGAAAGAAGTTTTTTCTTGGTTTTGGCGAGTTTGGTCACTGTAAATTGCTTTCTTTAATTCTATCAAATGATTTTTGCCAGGAGTTACTTCTATTACAACGCCGCCACTTTTTAGCACTCTTAAAAACTCTTTCTCAGGTTTTGGGGCAAAGATGTTGATCACAGCGTCAATCGTTTCATCTTGAAAAGGCAAATTAAAAATTGATGCCACCAAAAAGCCTGCCGCTACATTTTCTTTTGCCGCCCTTTTAATTGCATGCTTAGAAATGTCTATGCCAATAACGTCAAGGTTTTGATAGTCTGGCAAGTTGGTGTAATAGCCAGTCCCGCAGCCCGCATCTAAAATTGTGTTGCAATTTAATTTTTTAACAATTTCTAAAATTTCTGTTTGAAGTTTTTTGTAATATCCCTTCTTTAAAAATGCTTCGCGTGACGAAACCATAACCGCATCGTCGCCGGGATCTTTGGTCTTCTTCTCATTTGGCAACAACAAATTAACGTAACCTTCTTTTGCTAAATCAAAGCTGTGGTTATGTTGACATTTTAAAGAATTGCCCGCTTTAAAAAGTGGGCTTTTGCAGTTTGGACATATTAAAATATTTTTGTTTAAAACCTTATCTATCATCGTTTTTTTCGTTTTGTTCGGGCTCTGCCACCTCGACACTAATTTCTCCTGAGTTGATTTGCTCGCCGTCTTGCGCCGTGCTTGCTGTGGCAACTTTTGCCGTGCGTTTTGCGACGATTTTATCTTTAACTAAATAAATCAATCTAATAACATAATACATTCCGACACACACAAGCGAGAAGATAATATAAACTAAAATTTGCAGAACCGGATAGAAAGTTCCATATCCGATTTTAAAGTTTATATCAAACAACGCTTTCGTAAATGGCAGCAATTTCGCGCCCGCAGCGGCGTCAAACATAAACATATAATTGGCCGACCAGAATCCGTTTCCAGTTTTAAGGGCGATGGCGTTAAACATTGTTCCAAGCGCCCAAACACTTACAAAATAGATTGTAAATCCGACAATGCAATCGCGCAGCGCATATTTGTCGAGTCTAGGAAAAATTCCAAGCATCAAAGCAAGAACTGGCACGACAAGAACATTTGTGTGTTCCAAAATAAAGTGCATATTGTAAAGATAGAAAAATCCTTTTCCGTCAAGGTCTGGCACTGCGATTGCCATAAGCACGCCCACGACATTGATAATCACTGTAAAATTGAAAATCTTTTTATTTTTTGTCATCAGCGAAATAATCACGAGATATGCGCCAATGTTGCAAAGTTGCAAAGGCAGACGTTTGATATTTAAACTGATAATTCCAAAAAGTGAGTTGTATTGCATCAGCAACGAAAGCGCGAGCACGAAAAGCAAAATCATTTGATTTTCTTTGCCTTTCTTTCTGAAAATGAAATAAATGGCAGTAATTTCGCCGATCACGCAGAAAATCCATAAAAAGTGAATCCAAGAATACGCCTTAAAAATCACATTTGAATACCCAAACAAATATTGTGGCACATACGTAGGGATTGCCGCAAAAATGATGAGTGGCAAGCACAAGAAAAAGCAACCCCACTCCTTGCCATTTTTGACGTCAAAAACGTGTTTTTCTTGAATTGCAAGTACAACAGGAATTGTCATTTGAAGCACCATTATTATGCCAAACCAAATCCCTCTGAACGTTGGATTAAGCATAAATGCTTTAAATCCTTCTGACACAGGAAGTGAATTGAGTCCTCTGCCCGCTTCGCCTGTAAACTCTGCCAAATAGGTTGAATAGCAAGCGATTTGCGCGATTGAAACTGCGAAACAAAAATAGATTGCTATATTTCTGATTGTTCGGTTTTTATAAAATACTGCGATTGGCAAAACGACGAACGCAACCGAAGCAAACCATCTAAGCACCGCCATACCTTGACTCATGCCCGAACCTAATTCTTCTTTTGACAGACAAAGCGCAAATGAATCTGGAAGCAAAATGCTGAGCAGCATAAGTGCGCAATATGTGCAAACTGCAACTTTTAATATAATGTTGACAATTTTATCAAATTTTTCGTTGCCATTAAATTTTAAATATTTAACTAAGCAAAACGTGCCCACAAGCACTGCAAATATAATTGGAACTAAAATGTAAAACAGCATTCTTTCCTCCTATGTTTCAGTTTAGTATATCAAAATGGGGCAATTCTAGCAAACAAATGCCTTTAAAAATAAAAAAACGAAGTTTTTAAACTTCGTCTGATTTTTTGTCTTCATTTTTATTAACAAGTTTGATTTCAATGGCAAGCACGCCCTGAGCCATATCTTCTGCCGAATAATATTGCGACATATCTTCTGGCTTTGCTTCTTCGTCGGGTTGATAGCCAAGTTTAACTTTGTCATATGCGGCATAAAGTTGCGCAAAACTTTCAAACTTTTTAATCTTTTTAATTACAACTTCAATTTTCTGAGTTTCATCGCTGTAAAGTGAAAAAACTATGTGGTCGCCTTTTTTGAGCACTTTGCGTTTTTCGTCATTGACGCGCATTTCAACCGTTTTTGTTCCTGCTTTTATGCTATCAAATGGTGATTGTTTAAGTTTCATTTGATAGGTCTTGCAGTTCGAGTCAATAGAGTTTCTAAACACGAAAAACCTTTGCCAAGCAAATTCTGTGACGAAGTTTATAACCATCATCAACACTTCTACTAATGTGCCATGCCAACCGATTGATTCAAGCGCGTTTCCGCCAAAAACAGAAATCGGAATAAACACAACATAATACACCAGCGTCCACATCATCGCGATTGGAACGTTGCTTGCCGACTTAAACGTAAACTTGCGATTGAACGTGAAATTCCAAATTACTGACAATACAATCGAAATCAAATAACTTGGCCACCAATACCAATTTATGGCGTGATAAAGCAGTTCAAACGAGCCAAGTTGAATTACGCCCGCAGAAATTGAAAAGCCCAAAAATTTCAGTGCTCTAAACACTTCGGCTTTGCTTAGTTTTGACTTTTTTGTCTTAGCGGCATTTTCGCCGCCTTCAACATTTTCTTTGCCTTTTGCTTCATCGTTGTTTGTTTTCATATTGCAATTATATCATATTTAAATTTAACCTTCAAAATAAAATATGCCTTTGCTTGTCCTTTTTTGCCAAACCGCCGCATAAAATAACTTTGTGAAAAAAAGCAACAACTCTCTTCCCTTTAAAAACAAGTTGTTCTATGGCATTGGCGGACTTGGATACAGTTCGCTTGGACAAACCATAGGCTCTTTTTTAATGTTCTTTTGCACTTCGATTATGGGCTTGTCCGGAACGCTGGTCGGCATCGCAATCGGAATCTCATCGTTGTGGGACGGCATCAGTGACCCGCTTATGGGGCACATTTCTGACCGCGCTAAAAACGGCTTTTTCGGCAAGCGATTAAAATTTATGCTGCTTGCAATATTTTTGATCGGAATTTGCAACACGCTGCTATGGAGCATGCCAAAAGGCTCGCAAGCATTTATGTTTTTATGGCTGCTTGTGTTTATGTTGCTGCTTGAAACCGCCAACACGCTTTGGTCGACGCCATATTCTGCCCTTGCGCTTGACATGGCACCAGATTACAACGAACAATCAAAAATTCAATCTTACAAAACAGCCTTCAACATTATCGGAATGATTTTGCCAAGCATACTTGTATTTTTCATCATGCCGTCAGTTTCGCTTGGAACAAATGCGGCAGAAGCCAGCCAAGGCGGCTTTATCAAACTTGCGCTAATCAACTCTTTGCTTGTTTTCGTGTTCGGTCTTATCACAATTTTTGGCAGCCTAAGACGCGTGCAAACTCATGTGCACTACACGCCTGCTCCGCGTCAAAAACACGCACTTAAAAATCTTATGACTGGATATTTTGAAGTGTTTAAACACAAAGGCTTTGCGTGCATAATCTTAGGCTTTTCTATCGCACAAATCGCTTCATCATTTTTGACTTCGGTGGGCATGCACCTGTTCACATATTGCTATCACTTTTCAACTGCCCAAATTTCTGTTTTGCTGGTTCTTCTTTTTGCAGGCGCTATATTCTCGCAACCATTTTGGGTTGCACTTTCAAAGCGCATAGACAAAAAAGGCGCACTGATAAGCGCACTTTCGCTGATTTTGTTGGGCATCGGTCTGACACTTATTTCATTCTTATTTAGAATGTATGTTCCGATCAAATTTCTTTATTATTATGTCATGTTTACAATTTTCGTTTGCGGATTCGGAATCGGCGCAATGCAGTCGCTGCCAATCTCAATGTATGCCGATCTCGTCACGCTGGAACAATACAAAACAGGCGAAAATCAATCGGGCGTCTACCTTGGATATTATTCATTCACCTACAATCTTTCAAACTCGATTTCGCTGCTGATAATCGGAATGCTGCTTGACATAATCAAGTTTAACCCTGCCGACCCAATCCAAGCAATGAGCGTGCAAAACGGACTTGGCATAATCGTTTTCTGCGGCTGTTCGATAGCGCTTGCCGCCGCAATTTTGATATTTTCGCGATATAAAGTTAAGCGTGCCGACGTTTTGAAAGCGCAACTTAAAATAGCCGAAAAGCAAAAGCAATCCGACCAGAATAATTAAGCGCATTTATCACAAACTAAACTCGGAGGAAACATGAAAAAGAGTTTAGTTTGTTTTTTTAGTATTTTATTGGTTTTTATGTGTGTTGTCTCAGGCTGTGGCAAAGAGTTTTCTTATGGCAAAATTGAGCGCGACACGTCGCTGACCGGTGGCAATTTGAGTTTCGTTTATGACGAAATGACGCACACCGCGACATTCGGCGGCGAAGGCGAAGTGGTCGCATACTATCCTGCTGATGCCGCACTTGGCAGAGAAAAAGGCAATCGCATAGGTTTTAAAATTTACGCTCCATGCGAATGCAATGATTTTTCAAAAGCAAAACTTTCATTCCAAGGAAGTGAATACACCGGCGGAACATTTATGCAAACAGTTTATGAAAACAACATGAACTACTTTGTTTTAACACCGCTTGTCGATGAAAGCAATCGCGATTTAACGATTTCTGTTACATGGGAGCAAAACAGCCAAACGCAGACTTATCATATTAAGATTGCAGATGGCACACTTTTCGCGCCAGAAGTCTCTTCTTAATCTTCAATGCCTATAAACTGGCATTCTTTAAAAGAGTAAGTTGAAAGTTTTCGGTTGAGCGAAGCATCGGAATGCGCGCAAACATATATTTCATCGTTTTCGACACGGCTGACAAAAAGGCTGTGATAAAAAATCTTTCCGTCTGACAAAAAGACGACATCTCCGGGTCTTATTTCTTCGCGAGATATTTGCTTGCCAATCGGCGCGAAAGCAGGATTTAATAAAAAATTTCGAAAATACTCAACTCCGCTCCAACTTGGAGAACGTGAAAAAGCACTCGTATAAAACCAGCCGTTTAAATAGTTGTAAACCATTTCAAATCCACCCGCATGCAAACACTGGCTGACAAAGTTTGTGCAATCGCCACCAATCCCGCCAAAGAAATAATAGGCGGGATTTTTTGACATCGCATATTTTTCGGCATAATCTATTGCGTCACGTCTATTATATTTCACATTTTTATTTATGAAATAAATTAAAAATTCGTTATTTAAAAATAAAAAAATAAATAAGAAAAAAATATTTTAAATTTATTAAAAATATGAAAAAATATAAAAAATAATAAAAAAATGAGAATTTTTTTGATTTTTTCTCATTTTTCGTTAATTTTTTAAAAATTATTTAAATAAGTCACTTACAACTTTTTGTTGTTCTTGCAAAAGCGAAGTAAGCAAAGTAAAACGTTTGACTGTATAAGCATTTGAAACCATGCGTTTTAAATTCTTCTTTTCTCCAACCAAAACAACCATTTTCTTAGCACGCGTGACTGCTGTGTAAATTAGGTTTCGCGTCAAAATTAAACTTGTGCCTGCAATGATAGGAATAACCACCACATCAAACTCAGAGCCCTGACTTTTATGAATTGTGATTGCATATGCCAGCGACAACTCGCCAACATCAGTTCGAGCATAGCGGCAACGTCTGCCATCTTCAAACAGCACTGTCGTTTCGCCCGTTTGAAAATCTATGCTTTCAATCTGACCTATGTCACCGTTGAAAACGCCTTCGCCTTCTTCTTCAATAAAGCCATTTCGCTTGTGCCAAACAAGATTATAGTCGTTTGACATTTGCATAACCTTGTCGCCTTCTCTAAAAGTTGTAAATCCAACATTGATTTCCATTTTTCTTTGGCTTGGTGGATTTATTATTTCTTGCAGCGTTCTGTTTAAGTTGTCAATGCCGCACACTCCCGCTTTAAGTGGCGCAAGCACTTGAATTTGCATTGGCTCAACTTTTGCAAATGATGGTATGCGTTTTGTAACCATGTCAATTATTGTTTTATGAATGTCATTTAAGTCAGATTTTTGTTCGAAGAAAAAGTCTTTTGAAGCGTTGTCAATGACCGGCATGACACCATTGTTTATCATGTGCGCGTTTGAAATTATCAAACTATCGTCTGACTGTCTGTAAATTTTTGTAAGCATCGTCACTGGGAAAAGTTCGCTTTTTAATATGTCGCCAAGCACGTTTCCTGCGCCTACACTTGGCAACTGATCCTTATCGCCCACAAGCACCACTCTTGCGTCTCGTGGAAGCGCTTTCAACAAGCATGACATAAGCATAACATCAACCATGCTGACTTCATCAACAATCACCGCGCCAACTTTTAAAGGATTGTTTTCGCCGTGCACAAACCTGCTTCCTCCGCCCGCATACTCGCCGTTGACTTCCAAAGCACGATGAATCGTTTTGGCTTCTTCGCCAGTGCTGTCCGAAAGACGCTTCGCAGCCCTGCCTGTCGGCGCAAGCAGCAAAACTTCTTCTTTGTTTTGTTTTAAAATTTCAATGATACATTTAACAATCGTCGTTTTGCCAGTTCCAGGTCCGCCCGTGATGATAGATATTCCATGGTTGACCGCTTGCTCAATCGCGTGCTTTTGCTCTTCGTGAAAAGTCATGCCGTTTCGCTGCTCAAAATAAGCAATTTCTCTTGAAACATCAAGTTTGCCTTCTTCAACAGCGTTGTTTAACAAGCAAAGTTTTTGTGCAATCGAATATTCATATCTGAAGTATTTTGTAAGCATAACAATTTCGTCTTTGTCATGCCAAAAGCACATGCAACTTTTATCAAGTGTAAGACTGTCAAGCGCAGCAGTAAAAATTTCTTCGTTTTCGATTTCATCAAGGTTAAGTAAGTCAGCCGTGGCTGAAAGCAACATCTTTTTAGGCAAATAAGTGTTGCCATTTTTTTCTGTCGCATTATTTAAACAATGCACCATGCCTGCGCGCACACGGAATTCGCTGTTTTTAGGAATGCCAATGCTTTGTGCAATCTTGTCTGCAGTCAAAAAGCCAATGCCGTCAACATCTTCGACTAGTTTATAAGGGTTTCTTTTTATTATATCAATCGTTTTAGCGCCATATATTTGAAATATTTTAAGCGCCATATTAACAGTGATATTGTATTGTTGCAAAAACATGACCGTATTTTGTATGTTTTTGAGTTCTGAAAACTTGGTAGCGATTTCAAAAGCTTTGTTTTTGCTGATTCCGCGAACTTCGCTCAGCCTGTCAGGCGCCATTTCGATTATTTCAAATGTATCTTCTTTAAATGCGTTTACAATCGCCTTAGCCGTCACCGGCCCAATCCCGCGAATGAGCCCAGAAGAAAGGTATTTTTCAATGCCAGCCAAAGTTTTTGGCAACACAACTTCATAGCTAGAAAAAGCGAATTGATAACCAAACTTTTTGTTGTTGACAAACTCACCTTCAAGCGACAAATTTTCGCCAATGTTGGCAGATATAAGTTTCCCAACAATCGTCACTGGCGTTGTGTTGTATGACAAAATTCCGACAGTGTAGCCATTGTCGTCGTTTCTGAATATTATTTCTTCAAGCGTGCCTTCGATTTGCATAACTAAATTTTATCATTTGAACAAAATAAATACAAGCAAAAATGTTGCAAGTATAAAATTTTTTGAGTATAATAGTAGTTAGTTATGAAAACAGCACAAAGATTTTTAGAAATCGAGACCTTACTCGAAAATTTACTTAAGAAAAAAACAGAAGGCGGGCTTTTGAAATACAAAGTTTTGTTTTTTGCATCGCAATATGAAAACCTTTCAGTCAGCATGATTATCGAAAAACTGGGCATCAAAAAATCAAACTTCGCCCTGCTTGCTTCTGACCTTGAAAAACAAGGCCTGCTTGAAATCAAACACGCCGAAGTTGACAGACGATGTCGTTATTTAAAACTCACTTCGCAAGGCCAGAGCGAACTTCAAAGTTTCCTTTCTGCCCTTGAAGAAGAATTTGGTCAAACAAGTTTAGAAGAAGATGATGCAATCTCATCTATCTGCAATTTCTTAAATAAAAGGGTTTAAAAATGATAAAAATATACAACACATTAAAAGGCAAAAAGGAAGATTTTGTTCCGATTAATGGCAACAAAGTCAATATGTACGCCTGCGGCATAACCGTTTCGGGCCCGGCACATATCGGTCACCTTTTCCAAGCCTTGATCTATGATATTATAAGAAAATATCTTAAAAAACGCGGCTATGATGTGACATATGCCCGCAATTACACAGATATTGATGACAAAATAATTATAAATGCAAACAAACTTGGCGTTGATGCAAAATTGTTTGCAGAACAAAAAATAAAAGAAATCGACGACGATATGTCATATTTCCAAATCGGCGAGCCTGATTTGTGGATGAAAGCAACCGAAAACGTTGATCATATAATCAGTTTCATTGAAACACTTATTAAAAAAGGCTACGCTTACAAAGCAGCAAATGGCGACGTATATTTCAGCGTAGAAAAATTTCCTGATTACGGAAAACTTTCAAACCGCAACTTAAAAGACGCACTCAATGGCGTGCGCGTTGAAAATAGCGAAGAAAAAGAAAATCCGCTTGATTTCGCTCTTTGGAAATCAGCAAAGCCGGGCGAACCATCATGGGATTCGCCATTCGGCAAAGGCCGTCCAGGCTGGCACATTGAATGCTCAGTCATGAATCAACAAGCATTCGGCGACCAAGTCGACATCCACGGCGGCGGAAGAGACCTTATCTTCCCTCACCACGAAAATGAAATCGCCCAGTCCGAAGCGTATTCTGGCAAAGAGTTTGTAAAATATTGGACACACAACGGTCTTATTAAAATCAATGGTCAAAAAATGAGCAAATCGCTCGGCAATACAATTTTGCTTTGCGATTTAAGAAAAAGCCAACATCCTGAAGTTGTTAAATTTGCAATGTTGCAAAATTCATATCACAACGACATCAACTTCACCGACGAATTGTTTAGAGAATCAGAAAAACACATATTAGATTTCCACAAAATTATAAACGCAGTTGAAGAAAAGTTTAACAGCACCTCAGCCGTAAACACTCAAATAGATGCCGAATTTAATGCTTGCATGGATGACGATTTCAACACTGCAAAAGCACTTGCCAACCTTTATGGCTACTTTAAAGAAATCAATAAAAAACTGGCAGCCGGCGACGATTCTGCACTTGCCGATGTAAAAGCAATAAAAGAAACATATTCTCTTCTTGGGTTGTTTGTAAATCCATCAAAAGATGTAATTGCGTTCATCGAAAGCAAATCAAAATCTGCAATCCCTGCCGAAATTCAAGAACTTGCCGCAAAGCGTGCCGAAGCAAAAGCGCAAAAAAATTGGGCGGAAGCCGACGCTCTCAGAGCAAAAATTACAGAACTTGGTTTTATGATTAAAGACTCAAAAGATGGTTATGAAATCGTAAAAATGTAATAATTTAACAAAAAATTGATAAAAAACACGCGAAATAGCGTGTTTTTTTGTTAATTTTTATCTCTTTTTAGTATTTCCCTCAAAATAGAATTTTACTATTTTTATTTTGTCTTAGCAAATTTATTTTTTAATGAAAACAAATATGTGCAAAATCAAATAAACTTGACTTTTATTTTCGTTATGTGATAATCTTTCTTTGTCCAAAAAAACACATGCGGCTATGGCGGAACTGGCAGCGGGTTCCCAAAATGCTTGCATTTTAGGGCATGGCGCGCTGGATTTTAGACGCAAAAGTCGATGACTTGCCGCGTCGCAAGACGAAGAGCCGCCAACGCGTTGGCAATGCGCAGCATAATTTTGAACTAGTTTCAAAATTGGCTCTGCAGTCTTATGTTCCAGACTGGAACCGACCAACAACACACTTCCAACCTTTTATTTTAACATGCGGCTATGGCGGAACTGGCAGACGCGCTGGATTTAGGTTCCAGTGGGAAACCGTGGAGGTTCAAATCCTCTTAGCCGCACCATAAAAAAGAAATCATAGATCCCCGCGCTGGATTTTAAACACAAACGTCAAAGACTTGACACGTCGCAAGACGAAGAGTCACTAATAAGTTGACATTGTGAGCATAATTTTGAACTTATTTCAAGATTGACTCTGCAGTCTTATTCCATAACGGTATCGACTTAAACAAAAGAAAAATCTCTAGCACATTTAAAACGCGTACAGATATCTCATATGTAAAATCAAACTCCACCAAAAATTCACCCAACCCTAATAAAAACTACAATAAATGTCTATTGTTCAGCTGGATAGAGCGATCGCCTCCTAAGCGATAGGTCTACAGTTCAAATCTGCATAGTCACACCAATTTCCAAAGAAAAAAAATATACTAATTGGGATATTTTTTTCTTAGCTCTTTTGGATCAATCTTTTTACAATCATTTGACCCACAGATGGGACAAACATAATTGTTTTCTAAGCCAAAAATCTCAAAATCAATATTAAGACAATCATTACATTGAATAAATTCTTTTGTTGCGGTTGCAAAATACCTATCAAAAATATTTGCCTTTATGAGATCATAATAGTTGTTGTCTTTTGAAATATTGTCAGGGAACAAATAAATCGAACTTTTTATTTTTAAAAATTCATCATTGAGATCAACATCGAAGTATTTATATTGATTATAATAAAATATTTGATATCTTCTTTCTTTTTCTTCTTTCCATTTTTTATCCTTAAATGATAAAAACCAATAACTAATTATTTCGTTAGCGAAGGCCGTTTTTTCTTTGCTATTTATATGCATTCTATCAATAATATCAAATAAAAAATTTAGTTCATCCTTTGCTTCGTTTCTATCATAAATTATGTCAAAACTCAACGATTGCCCAAATTGAGGAAATCCATGAATGCTCATAATTGGAGAAACAATGTTAGATATTTTATCTGATCTATAGCCATAAACATTTTTGCCATACTTATGTTTTAACATTTCTGTTGGGTATTCTTTGCTAAAAGAAGTGACATAAAATGTGTATGGGTTATTTAATTTTACATTTTTTGCCCAATCGGTTTTGATCCATTTTTTATTAGAGAATAATTCTTTGATTACTTTTCCCTCGCGTTTATCGTTTAATAATTCAACTTTATGCATCCAAATTTCTTTATTCTCTACTGAACTTTTTGAAGCTTCATTACTTAAGCATTTAAAAACAGAAGAATGATTATAATTGTTTCTCGCTCTTAATATCCAATTACTTATGGTCATTTTTAAAACGCCTTTAAGGGGTCTTTTCATTGGGTCTTTGTGTAATTTTTCTAAAAGATCAAATTCTTTTTCAAAAAGTTTTAATAATTCTTTCCTATTAAATTCAATAAATGGAATAGTATTGATCCCTGAAGCATTGCTTATTTCGTATATTAAATTTGTAAATCCGTATTCAATATCGCCCAGCGAGATATTGCCTTGTTTGACAAGCGTTTCGCAATCATTAACAGTAGCTAATAATTCATCACAAAAGGATCGTTCTTTATAATAATTAAAATTCCTATAAGCCAAGTAATACAATTTAAGAGGAAGAAATAAATATGAATATTTTTCTATATCATTTGCATTTTTAGAAGGCAATGGAAATTTAGAAACCATATTAAAAAATCTAGTAGTTTCAGTAATTTGCTTATATAAAAATATTTTTAGTGAACCTAAGCACATTGTGGTAGCATATAAATATAGTTGATTAATTAATGCAACTTCATAATCGGAAATTCGCATTAAGCCTAAATCATCATGTTGATTGGGATCGATTTCGCTAATTAAAGATAATAAAACTTCCTTATTGGCATAATTGGGTTGTTTTTGGAAATTTTCAACTACATATAGCACATTGCTTAATCTAGCCTCCCTCTGATTTTGAGGCCAATCATCAGGTTTAACAACTTTCAAGATTTCTTGTTCCATTTCTTTCTCCATTTTATATTATAGCAGATTTAAGTATAAATAACAATATTACTATTCGACTATTTTATTTAATATCTCACTTGCGTGAACATCACTATTTTTCAAGAAGTGGCTGTAGAGGCCGCTGGTGGTTGAGGCTTTGCTGGGCCCAGCTCTGGCTGATACCGTTTTCATATCTGCATCTGTCATTAGTTGCAATGTTATGTTTGTATGGCGAAGTGAGTGGAGCGTAACGATTGGAAGTCACCTGCTCAAGCACTTGTTGTAAGCCAAAGTTTTTTAGACATACAGTCCACTCGTTTTTGCAATCCCATTATTTTAATGAAATTTTTAATTTAAAATAAAGAACGGGCTATAGTCCGTTCTAAGTTTTGAATTTATTAGTTTGTAAAGACTTCATCAAGTTTTTGTTCAAGCGTCCCATCTTGTGCGAATGGCAATGAATCAAACTGTTTTAGATTATGTTTATCTATTTTTATATCTTTACTAAAACCTAAAATAAAGGATTTTGCAATTTTATAAATAATTTCTGTCGGTGCGAGTCCATACACTTGCTTTGCAAAAATATGCTTTAATCTGTCGGCATCATTGGGATATAATTTTTTCATATTTGCACTTCTATAAAGCCTTTTAACAATTTCTGCTATGTATAGCCCTGATTTCATATATAGGTCTATAAACGTATGATTCGGATCATCAAAGCAACCTGGATTTTCCTTTTCAAGATTATCTACCATTTCTTTTACTACTTTCTTTGGTGTAAATATTTGGTTTGTTTTTTGAGGTGGAATATAGTCAAAAATATCTTCTTTGGAGTTATCGTCAAAATAATTTGCGAGTTCTTGTTTTTTCTTTAAGAATTCTTTTATAGAATCATTGAAAACTACTGAATCAAAAAATCCGTTGTAATGCTTGTTTCCACCATTTTTATCAACATAATCAAAGCCATCTCGTAGTTTTCTAAAATCATCCAGTGAAATACTTGTTACCTCTTTAAACACTTCATCAGGTATTATTTTATCAAAATTCTCCAAAGTGGTATTTTCATCTCCATATGCCATCAGGAAAGATGGGATAGTTCGTGAAAATCCCCTTAAATGATCACGGACGTTTTCCATTAAATAATCTCTTTGCTTTTCGTTTTTATCTGTTTTAAGGGCATCAACAATTGTTCTGCCTGTGTTATCAATAACATTTTTAACTTCAGATTGAATAGAATTCATAAAATTTTGTTCAATTTCTTTTTTCTTTTCATCAAATTTCGTGTTAATTTCTGCAATCTTACGAACATTTCCGCTTTGTTTTGCATTTTCAAGTTCTTTTGAACGTTCATTTTCCAATTTGTTGTTACTTATTTGATAATTGCCATATTGTTTTTTAACAAAAGTATCTGCCGTTGTATTTATCTTTCTAACAAGTGCTTGTTGAGTAGATTTAGATAAATCCCCGCCATAGTTTTCTTTTGCAGTTTTGACTAGTGTGTTCGCAATGTTTGTGTGGAAAGCATCTAAAAGCGCATTAAGTTTTCCATCTTTTTTATGTGAGTTTTCATTTTCTTTTTGAATTGTTGTAACAGTATCTATTAAACTTTGTTCAATATCTCCATAAATCTTTTCTCCAAAAACATCGTTGGCCGTTCCAATGACTTGCTCTTCTGGAATCACAACATTTCCCTCATCATCAAGATTAAGCTCTTCTTTTGTATCTTCTTTTATTCCAACCGGTTCTTTGATAGGCTCAAATTTTTGAAGTATATCCAAAACTTCTTTGGGCGCATTAAATATGTTACCTATATTTTGGAATAAGAAATTACTCATAAATCCACGGCGAACTACTTCTTTTGCATGAATTGACCTTGGAATTGATAAAACTTTTTCCGCATCAAGTTCAATCATCTCCCCATTTGGATCTTCTCCATAAACGGGGAAAAAGTTAAGTAGTTCTCTTACGTGTTTTTTTCTTGTGTCTGAATCGCCTCGTCCGTTGGCCGTGTCCGCCATAAGATCATTGGCAAATTCTTCAATAATAGTAAGCGTTCTTGCTGGATCAAAATCAAATACATAAGAATTTTGTTTTCTGTAACTTTCGATCCCATTTTTAAATAAACATGGGTTTTGTGCCCTAAAAGCCGCTTGCATATATAATGCAGGACTCTTTACATTTGAAAGCATCATAACAGCAGTCCACTCTGGAATAGTAATACCGGTTGTAAGTTGGCCTACGGAAATAGTGATTGTTTTATCGTTGTTTTTTATTGCATCAACAACTTTATCATATGAGTTTTTGATATTAGAATCAAAACTTGTCTCATCGTCAGAATACCCTTCATTATCAATTCTGCCATCTCCAGCAGCAAGAACAATCTTATAATCTTTAAAAACTTCGTGATTTTGCAATTTTTTTACAAGGGCCTTCGCACTGCTAACATATTTAAGCAGCCACAATGTGTGTTTTAATTCTTTTCTTAAATCTTCGGTTGAAAATGGAAATTTTTCTTGTCGCGTTAAAGCATCAAGAAACTTATCCACTGCATCATTATGTATAAATTCTCCACTTGCATTTGTGTCAAAAAAGTCATTTAAATCCCAGCAAAACGCTTCATTTTGCCCATCGTTATCAAAGTCAGCCCCTTGTTCCACTCTATCGCGGACAATATCAGACATCTTGTATGTGAACAAATTAAGTTGCGGCAAGTTTGCATAGGGATTTTCTTCTTCGCTTGATTCATTCCATTCATGTTTTGCTTTTTGCTCATCAGCATAAGTCCAGTTGTAAATTGCTTTTGGTGGAAATTTATCATTTGCAAGTGCTTTAAAAGGTGTGCCAGATAAATGTAGTGTATACCGCCTTTTTATTTGGTCAAATGCCACATCAGTTTTATAGGTATCCACGCCTTCGTGTGCTTCATCAATAACCAAAACATCCCATTCAAGGTCAGCAACTTCTTTTAATTTATCATGAAATCCCCCAAAATGAAGTGATCCTTTAAGGTCTTGAAGAGACACAAATTCAATGCAACCTTTATGATTTGACTCAGTTAATAAATTGACATATTTTTCTCTTGATAAAACGTATTTTTTATCTTTAAGTCCCTCAACATTGCTTACAAAATAATATCCCGATTCTGTTCCCATAAACTTAACATAATCATCATACCATGAGTTTGCAATAGCAGGTCTATTAGTCACAATAAGTATTTTGTTAATGTCAGGGAGTGACTTACATAGATCATAAGTTGATAATGTTTTGCCAAATCTTGGCTTTGCATTCCACAAACATTCAGCTTTGTGAGAATTATCCAAAAAGTAATCTTTTGTTTGTTTTACGGCATCTTTTTGTTCTTTCCTTAAAACATAAGGAATAACACCTAAAGTTTGCAAGACACCTTTATCTCTTTTAAACTTGCCAAACAAAATATACGATTCATCACCAGAAATATAAAACCATTCTGGGCAACCTTCTGCATCAGGTTTTGGGTCTTTTCTTTTAATATCATTTTTAGTTAGATATGAGTGAAACTCTTTATCTGTAAATCTTGTTTTTCCGTCAGAAAAAATTGCCAGGTCTTGCCATTCTTTTTTTGCTACAACATCAACTGTTTGCGTTTGCTCTTTTATTCTTGCATCAACATCTCTTTCAGTGTATCCAATCTTTGTCCAGCCATCGTGATACACAACACCAGGCGTGGTGTAAGCATAAATCATAGGGACAACTTTTCCAGTTGTCTTAATTTTTATCTTTGCCATTATTTCATCTCCTCGACATGAGATTCAATAAAGTTGATATCTTCTTGGGATAACTTGTATTTTTTGTATAGTTGCAAATCAATATCGCGAATAGATTTAGTCCAATCAATATCTGATTTATTTGTGAAATTTTGAAGTGGCACATAAGCCCAAGTAGGTTTTTTGTTTGCTTGCGTTATTTTTAGTACCCCCAACATAATTCTTGCAAATTTTGTTTTGATGTATTTCAAACAATTTTCTGCTTCTTGTTTATCTTCAAAACATCCAATTGTCAAGAATGTTTGAGTATGCCCCACGAGTGGGGCACCCACGAGTGGGGTACTTAGTACTTCGCCAATGGCTCCAGAGCCATTAGCGGCTGGTAAAAATACTTTGTATTTATCAAAATTTATGTTCTTTTTTATGTATTTGCTTTTAATCCACATATATGTTCTTTCATTGTCTTTTCTTCCGTAAATTTGGACATACTCATTCCCATCGGCGGGTTTTTGATCAAAGAACACTATATTATAAAGTTTTTCTAATACATTTGATTTTAGATCATATCTATGCCCTTTACTTAAAAGTTTTTGTTCTTCAATTTCCGGATGTTCTTTATGCATTAGTTCTGTAAAACTTACACTTTCTGCTGAATATATACTATCACACATCGAAGTGAAATCAACTTTTGTAACCTTTTTCGCTAATGAGAGAAGCTCTTCTCGACTTGCAAATGTCCCAATTTTTCCAAAGTTTTTTTCAGCATCTCGATAAGAAATACAAACTCCACCTTTTATATCAGTATTTGCAAACACCAAATTGCTTTTTTGGACATATTTTAGAATTTTAAAATGTTCATCATTTAGCATTTTCTTATTCCAGTTTTTAGGTGTACTTCCAGCATTGAATAAAAATCTGGCGGGAGTAATTAACTCAACTTTATTTGAAATTTTAAAAGATTCGTCCATAAATAAATGATAAATCGGTGGCGCATATCCATCATTATCGCCTATTGTGTTATTTTGATAAGGTGGATTTCCTATAACAAAATCAAATTTCATACGCTTTTCTCCTTTGAAAAATTTAATTGATCTTTTGGTCCCCCAGTTCATTATTTTGCAGTAAATTCCAGTATGCTTGCTGTTATCGTTTTTTACACAACCTAAACAAGGTTCTGTTTCTTCATTTTCAAATAATGACATTTGTCGTTTTTGTATTGGTTGGCAACTATTTGGAATAACATCTTTCAGGCCGTCCATTTGCCATATATTCCAAGAAAGTATTTTTGCAATTTCTATCAAATACTCTTTAACAGGAAACACTCCAAAATTTGCAATATAATAATCTATAAATGTAAACAGCAAATTTTCCCTTGCGATTAGCAAGCTATCGCCTTGCCACTCATAGCCAAAAGTTGATTTGAATGCAACAAGTGTCCAGTGATACCAATCTCGCTCAGAATTGCAATTTTCATTTATTACTCTTAACTTTCTATCTAATGCACCAATTCTGCTGTTTACATCTATCCATTCGCCAGTTGTAGTATCGTAGCGGCTAGCGAGGAAGGGCGCCTCCCCACATGAGATTTCAAGTACTTTAAGTTTGACAAAATCTTGCCAAGTTTTATCTTTTTCGTTTGTAAAAGGTATTTTGCTATTGTTAACTATCCATGTTTTATCTTTTGCAGTGTTAAACACATCTTTATTCTCAAACCATTCATCGCAAAGATTATTATTCATTTCATTGCATATCCACGAAGGAGTAAAAACTTCGGCTTTGTCTTTTATTCTTATCTTCTGTTCTTTTTGAGATTTATCTATTCGTGGCCTTATTATTTTTCCGAACCTGCCAGTAATTAGTTTCACTGTTATTGGTTCCCAAGAGTCATAAGCCGTGCCCTTGCTTGCATAGATGTCAGTTGCCCAAATTATGTTTTTGCCAGAACTTCTATCTTTAAGCAAAATACTTAAAAGTTCAGAATCCAAGCATTTAATATAATTTTCTCGTATATCAATATCTGGTTGATCTGACATAAATCTCCTTTTAGGCACAACCCAGAAAAGATTTTGTCTAAAAAGGTGTACCTTTGTGGATTTTTAGGAAATTTTTGAAAAAGTTACAATTGGTATATTTATTAATAAAAATTTTTTGTTTTTCATATGGAATTTATAAAGAAATGTGTTATAATGACTTTACAAAGAATGAAATAAGAGTTAAATATACCACAACTTTATAAAAAGTTGGAGTGTATAAAGGTACACCTTTTTGGACAGAAAAAGGCTCCTACTTTTTGAGCAGGAGTCTTTTTTGTTTGGTATAATCTTTCAGAGGTGATTATATGAAATATGGTTATGTGCGTGTTAGTACAAAAGAACAAAATATAGACAGGCAACTTGTAGAAATGTATGCGCAAGGGTTGGATGATAAAACAATATATATCGACAAACAAAGTGGTAAAGATTTTGATAGAGCCAAATATCAAAAATTAAAGAAAAAACTTAAGTCAGGTGATTTACTGATAATTAAAAGTATTGATAGGCTCGGCAGAAATTACGATATGATTATTGAAGAATGGAAAGATATTGTTAATCGACTTAATGTGGATATTATGGTTTTGGATATGCCATTGCTTGATACTCGCACAGAGGGCCGCAACCTAGTTGGTAAGTTTATTAGTGATATAGTTTTGCAAATACTTTCTTTTGTAGCCGAAAACGAGCGCGATAACATAAGGAAAAGACAAGCCGAAGGAATCCGACTTGCCAAACTACAAGGCAGACATTTAGGCCGACCGAAGTATTCACTTCCCACAAATTTTTATGAAATACTATCGCAGTATAACAACAAGCAAATTTCGTTATCAGAAGCTTTGAAAACGCTCAAAATGAACAAGTCCACTTTTTACAAGTATACTAAAAAGACGTTTATTCATTCCTAATCATGCAACAAGATTGTATTTAGGTAGAAAGTTGATATTTTTATATGAATTCACTCCATTTTAATAAGTTTTTTGCAACCTTCTAGACAGAATCATATATTTTAGCAAAATGACTTGCAAAAGAAATGTTATAAGATAAAAAATAAACACACTAAAGTATGGTAAAGTTTGATGTAAATGCCAGGAATCATACCGCTGAAAACTCTTTAGGAGTCGAAGGATACAGCATAAAAGCAAGATTTATTTGTGAAGTTTCTAATTCAAGATTAGCAAGAAATAGAAACAAAGATTTTCAAAAGAAAAATGGCGAGAGTATTTAACCTAGATATAAAAAAAGGCCAACTTGTAAACCTACAAATTGGCCAAATTATTGAGATTGCATTTAATATTTGCAAAAATTTGTTTAATTAATTCTGATTGCTTTTATGAATTATTTCGTCGGGGATGCTTACACAAGCAGAAATTACATGGGTTTGATTAAAGAAAACAAGGTGAGACTCATCGAATATTAATTGATTGTTGACTATTTTTTCTATTCCCTTCCTACTAATAATCATACAAAAACAATCATGTCTTTCAAGATAAATAAAATAATCAACTTTTTTAGCTTCTTTCATTTTATTTATTGCAAAATCAAATAAACATGCAATAGCTCGGTAATATTCGCCATCTGTAAGATATAATACTCCCAGTTCTGTAGTGTCTTCTATCACGAAACAGTTAATAAACTTTACATCTCTATTCAATTCCTTTTTTAAATTTTTTTGATAAATACTTAATTTATTATAGTGGGCATCCAAAGTATTACAAAAATTTTCTTTCCAGGACTCTTTGCTGGCGTGATTTTCCACTGTTTTTGTTATGGCCCCCCAATTTGTGATTTCATCTCTTTTTGCAACACTTGAGGTAATCTTTTTCCATTCTTTATCTATTTCTTTATTCGTTTCATTCAAGTTTCTTCTTGATAAACTGCCACAATTTTCAACTCGTTGAGATGCATCGAATTCAAAATGTTCAAATAAATAACATCTTTGATTATCTAAACAGTAAAAATCGGGTTTTTCAAAAGAGGTAGATTGTAGCATCATATGCAATATTCTTCTACTGTTTCTTAGAGAGCAAAATGCTTCACATCTAAATCCCTTGTTTCTAAAATATTCTTGTCTTATTCTATCTATTTCTTTCATATTTCTCGCCTTTAATTATTATACATAATTATTTTGAAAAACTATATATTTTTTTTAAAAATATACCAAAATCATAAAACATTGTAAAAGCGCACCATTTGCGCACCACAGATATAAATAGACTTGCGTTTAAAGTGCGCAACAATTAGTCAAATTAATGAGGGTAATACACAATTTTGAGTTATAAACACGCTATTGTTAATTCACAGTTGCTCCTAAGGAAAACCATGGAGGTTCAAATCCTCTTAGCCTCACCATTAGAAAACTAAAGTAAATCTAGAGAAATCTAGATTTATTTTTTGTTTAGATTATTTTAAGATTTTAGTTGCATAAGATACACCGACAGCATACATTGCCAACATGCACTTTGTTAAATTAGAAACATCTTCTTCCGTATTTTCAGTTTCTACCATATATAAATCTAGAATATCAGCAGAATAATTATATAAATCATTGCAAAATGTTAACCCTTTTGGTGAATTAAAAGGCATATTAAATGAGTCTAAAACATATTCATCTACATACAAAAAACCTCGTTTTTTAGAAATAGTTTCAAAAATATTGTTTATGTCAAAAGATTTTTCTTTTTTATATAAATATATGGCACCCATTCCAATAAAAAACACCAATTTAAGGCAAACAATAGCAAAACCATCAAATGGTTTCTTTTTGTTTTCTTCTATCATTTTTAAAAATGCTTTTTGACAAACATCCTTACCTTTTATGATAATATCTGGCACATATGGCATCGTTTCAATCTTTAAATCTACATAATTATCTTCTTTCATTTCTTTGATTATAATTTCTACCATGTCAACAATATCGTTTTCAATAAAGTTTTTTATTGGAATGCATTGTTCATTTAAATTTGTTCTCATAGAGTCGTTATCGTTTTTTTTATATTCATCATTAATGGTTATAACTTTCTCTGATTCGATTTTTTCATAATTACTCTTAATTTTATTTAGCATAATCGCCAAATCGTTTCTATTCATTAACTTTATAGAATTTTTTTGAGCGAGCTTATGTGCTGATGCTGTAAAACCATAGGCCGATGTTATAACCCAACCATCCTGGCAACCATAAAAGCTAACTGCACTTGCTACTTCTTGGACAGCTTTTATACCCACTGGTTGATTAAATTTTTTTACTTGTATGGCTATTTTTATTCCATTTTTTTCAGCTATTATATCGGCACCAAAATCTCCAGATTTTTTTGTTTCGTTTGCATTATAACCTGCAGTTATTAATAATCTTGCAACCCATTCTTCAAACTCAAATGGTGAAAGATTATCAATTTGTGATATTCCGCTATTTGTCAAAGCATTTTTTAACTCTCTTTCTTTTTTAATCGTTGTTATTTTTTTTACAACATATGTAATCAAAAATATTAAAGAAGCAATAATTAATAGCACTCCTAATGGTATCATATGGCGCATGCTCTCAAGAGAATTAGAGAAATAAGTAAGAAGAATACCAACTGGCAATAAACTTATCACTCCTATTAAACATGCTATTGTCGTTTCATTTCTTTTCATTAGTTGATTTTCCTTTATCAATTGTATTATATCATAAAGCAATAGAACATAGATAACAAAAAAATAATGTAAAAAATTTTTTATTTTGAGATCGCGGCATTGTATGTCTTGATACAAGTGTAGGCCGTCTTGTTCAGCCAACACACTCCAGTAAACAAAAATATTTCGCGAATCAAGTGTATTTTGCTAGAAAATATGTTCTAGCGGGTCGTTTTTTTATTGAAAAAGATAATAGACTTTGCCAAGGTTTATGATATAATAAAAAAGTAAAATTATTTGTTTTGGGAGAATTTATGATAGATATAAATGCAAAACTTCAAAAATATTTAAAACTTGCCAGCAAAAATCCTAAGTATTATGTTTCCGCTGGCGATTTGTATTTTGACGAAGCCGAATTTAAAACAGCAGCAATTTATTACAAAAAGGCAATCGAAAATGGCATATTGGCCTACACTGCACTCGGCGATACGTTTGACTATCGCCATCAATACAAAAAATCTTTCGACTGCTATATGAAAGGCGCAGAGAAAGGTGAAATTGAATGTTTTGTCAGAGCGGCATATTGCTATCAAAATGGGCATGCCGTGAAAGCCGACTTAAACAAGGCTATCGAATTTTATACTAAGGCATCCGATTTAGGCTCAGCATTAGCGGCGAGAAATCTTGGCGATTTATATTATTTTGAATTGCCTATTAAAGAGCCTGAAATAGAAAATATAACAACCGCTTTAAAATTTTACGAGCGCGCATTTTATCTTGGCGACACTCAAATTGCAAAGAAAATTGGCTTTATTTATCTAAACGATGAAACACTAAAAGACATTCCAAAAGCAATCGAATGGGCTGAAAAAGGTTTAAGCCTTGGCGACTATTCACTCAATTTTGATTTGGCTTTTATTTATCTAAACGACAGGTTTGTTCCGCACGATTATGAAAAAGGTTTGGCATACCTTGCAGACGGCGTAAAGCACAACGACCCTGAAAGTCTTTATTTGCAAGCGCGAATTTATGAAGTCGGAATGTATGGCGTTGAACCTGATGCGAAAAAATACATCACTTCCCTTAAAAAGGCGGCAAATCTCGGGCAAGATGACGCATTGCTGGATTTAGGCTATTACTATTACAAAAAAGGACGCTATGACGACGCGCTCGATTGTTTTGCCCTTTGTGAATTAGACGCGATAGGCCTTTATTGGGCTATGGCAACAATTTACGAAGACCAAAAGGGCGATTACAAAAATGCACTTTTCTATTATCAAATGGCAGCAGAAATGGGATTCCCTGACGCCATTGAAAGACTTGGGGAAGCGTATTTAGGCGACGAACTTGGGCTTGAAAAAGACGAAAAAATGGCATTAAAGTGTTTTAAAAGGGCCGCGCATCTTGGAAACGCCGCTGCACAATACAATCTCGGAATGGGATATGCGTGCGGTTATTATGGACTGACCGCCGACAAAGAAAAGGCTGTTTTCTGGCTTAAAAAAAGCGCAAAAGCCGAAAATCCTTTGGCATGCTTGCAAATGGGACTTTACTATTTTTACACAGTAAAAACTGACGCCGCATATAAAAAAGCCTTCAAACTTTTTACTGACGCTTATTATCTTGGCGAAATTGAATCGGTCATCAACATTGGCCTGTGTTATCTTCAAGGAAAAGGCGTTAAAGAAAACAAAAAAGAAGCCTTAAAATGCTTTAACGAAGCGGTTAAAAAGACAAATTCGGGCATTGCATATTACAATCTTGGACTTTGCTATGAAAATGGTTATGGCGTGCGAAAAGATTACAAAAAGGCTATCGAACTGTATGGAAAAGCCGTTGAAAACGGCGAATGCGCGGGGCTGGAAGCAATCAAAGAAGCATATTTAAAATTGAATGAAAAACAATCCCAATCCCCTAAATCTTAAAAAACAAACATAAATTTACAAAAAGGTCTTTTAAAAAGACTTTTTTTGTTTTGCCGCGTTTTCCTATTGATTAAAATCGCGTGATATGATAAAATAAATATTAGGAGAGACAAATGACATATCAAGATTTTTTAAACGAAATCGCTGAAAATGACAGAAAAATTGCCGCTGAACACTTCACTGAAGAGCAAGAAGAAGCTGCATATGCTAATTTCATCATCAAAAACAAATGCAAAATGAAGAAGGTGAACAATGGCAAATAACGCGTTTAAAATTGTTCCACAAGAGGAATTACCACAAGAATTTGTAAATGGCATGAAACAAAAGAGCGAAAGACATATTTACATCGCTTTGGACAGCGATGTT
Source organism: Eggerthellaceae bacterium (assembly GCA_963602685.1). Lineage (GTDB taxonomy): Bacteria > Bacillota > Clostridia > Christensenellales > UBA1242 > Caccovivens. Next base: position 109,875 of record CAVCJG010000003.1, read on the forward strand.
TTGCGCGGTCTTACATGGGCTTCGAACATGATATACAAAGGCATCGACATTTGCACTGACGAACAGGCGCAAAAAGACCCTTTCATTTCGAAGAATGCCGAACAAATTAAAGAACTTTTAGAAATGGCAAACAATGACGAAGTCAGATTTTTCATCTCGCGCACCGTTTTTAATGAAAACAGACACATTGACAGTGTTAAAGCATTTATGAAATACAACTGTTACTTCCCTGACCCAAAATCAAAGGAATATCAATCAAGCCGCGCAAGATCAAAAACTTTGGCGGAAGCATATTGCGACCCATATTACAGCAAAATCGACGGGGAATCCCGTCCAGCGCCAATGACAAAAGCATATTCGGAATACAACGGATGCTACACTCCTGAAAATGACGCATATGTTATGGCTCAGGCAACAGTGGCCGGCTGCTATTGCGTGCTGACAAACAATGTTCAACACTTTATCATCAATAAACGTTGCGACAGCGAATATTACGAAAAAACACGTTTGGAAGGAATCATTGAAATCAACAAGTTGATGGGATATTCATACAAACTTTCTGGCAGTCATTTTGAATTGACAACCAAACCCGTTTCATTAAAATCACTTATGAACACAATCAAAAAATATTCAGACAAATCAAATTATCTTACTGCCGAAGACAGAAAGTTTAAGCAAGGCAAAGAAATCGACCCAATGAAACTTTAATGCTTGTTATGGTTTTAAATGTCGCTATTTCGCTCTTGCCGCACAAGCGCACAACAACCTTAATAAATAATTTTAAGAAAATTTTTAATAAAAAAAGCACCGCGTCATCGGTGCTTTTTTAGTGACTATCTAGTCATTTCATAATGTGACCCTTCATGTTGAGTTGCTGGAAATCTTTGGCCTTTTTCAAGGTGAACCTTTCCGCCACATCTACATTTTGAGTCGAAGCATTGATAATCCCCTGTTTCTGGGGCTTGCTCGCCTGGTCTAAATTGGTTTTTCATGATTACCTCCCTTGTTTATTTTGCGCAATAGAATAAAAAATATTAAAATTATTAAATAATTTTATTGTAAAAAGCTTCATTTTGTTTTAAAAATCGACTTTTATTGCTATAATTGAGCTGAGATAAAAGATGAAAAAACTTTTTAGGTTTTTTGCCGGCTATAAAAAGGATATGGTCACCGCTCCGCTTTTTAAACTTTTGGAATCGCTGACCGAACTTATTATTCCATATATAGTTGCCAACATGATTGACATCGGCGTTAAAAACCACGATGTAAAATATATTGCAATTTTTGGCGCAGTTGTAGTTGTCCTCAATATTGTGGGCATCGTTTGTGCTGTCTTTTGTCAAAAGTTTTCCGCTCGTGCCTCCGCCGGCATAGCATATGAGATGCGAAAAGGCCTTTACGCTCACATCAACACATTCTCGCATCAAGAACTTGACAAGTTTGGAACAGCAACTTTAAACAACCGCATCACCCACGACGTTTCTCGCGTGCGCCAAGCAATCAGCGGATTTTTAAGACTTGTTATGCGCGCGCCTTTCATGTTGATTGGCTCAATCATTATGGCGATGATTATTGACCTTAAACTTTCACTTCTGTTTTTGGTTGTTGCGCCACTTGTAACTTGTGTTGTTGTGCTTATTTTAAAAATCACCGAACCACTTTATGACAAGTCGCAAAAGAACCTTGATAAAGTTTCAGAAATCACACGTGAAAACTTGCAAGGAACAAGAGTCGTTCGTGCTTTCAACAAACAAAGCCACGAAGAAGAACGTTTTCAGGCCGCATCGCTTAAACTTCGCAAATCATCAACAAAAGTCACAAACATTTCAGCACTTATGATGCCTTTAACAGGAACAATCATCAACTTTGCAATTATCGCTGTTATTTGGTTTGGCGGCTTGCAAGTAAACAGCGGAATTTTGACACAAGGTCAAATCATCGCTTTTGTAAATTATTTGACACAACTTTCAATGGCACTTATTTCAATCGCAAATTATACAGTTGCTTTCATCAAGGCTTCAAACTGTGCAAAGCGTATAAACGAAGTTTTTGACACACAACCAAGCGTAATCGAAACAAATCACGACCCATTAAATATAATTCAAGACAAAAAAGTTCCTAAGGTTGAATTTAGAAACGTTTCGTTTGCTTATTCAGGAGCAGCGAAAAACGCAGTAAACAATCTTAATTTGGTTGTTATGCCTGGGCAAACAATCGGAATCATCGGCGGGACAGGCAGCGGCAAAAGCAGCATAGTCAATCTCATTCCCCGCTTTTATGACGCCACCGAAGGCAGCGTTTATATTGACGGAGTTGACGTAAAAAATTATTCTTTCCACGAATTGCGTTCTAAAATGGGAATAGTTCCACAAAAGGCAGTTTTGTTTAAAGGCAGTCTTAGAGAAAACTTGAAATGGCGCAAAAGGGACGCAACAGCCGAAGAAATTACAAAAGCAGTAAAAATTTCGCAAAGTGAAGAGTTTGTAAACGAACTCAGCGGCAAATATGATTACAGAATCCAAGCCGGCGGAAAAAATCTTTCTGGCGGACAAAGACAACGCCTCACCATTGCAAGAGCGTTGGTCGGCGATCCTGAAATTCTGATTTTAGACGACAGCGCAAGCGCTCTCGACTTTGCGACAGATGCAAATTTGCGCAAAGCAATTAAAAACGATATCGACTCAACCGTATTTTTAGTTTCTCAAAGGGCAAACACAGTTAAAAATGCCGACCAAATAATCGTGCTTGAAAACGGCAACATCGTGGGCATCGGCAAACACAAAGAATTGATGGAATCATGCCCTGTTTATAAAGAAATTTACGATTCACAAACCAAATAAGAGGAAAAATGGCAGAAGAAAACAAAAACAAAGCTCAAGAGCAAAAGGATTATCGAAAGCTTAAAAAAGCGATAGCGTCGCTTCCAAAGCCTGCTTTCAACAACCCTGAAAAAGTGCAGCCAAAGGTAAATGTTCCAACGGCTGTGCCTGGCTCTTTGATGCAAGAGTCGTCAAAACTCACCTCTGCCGACAGTCTCAGCACAAAACCGTCCGATTCGGGAATCATCTTGGACAGCGGCGGAAAAAAGATTGAACGCGTTGCAAAAGTTAAACTTCAAAAGAAACGCCACACCACAACCCGCGTGCTTAAATACATCGGCAAAAACTGGTGGCTGCTTGCAATATCGATTTTCTGCGGGCTTGCAAACTCAATATTCGAAATCGGAATTCCACTTATCACCGGAAGCGCAATCGACTACATCATCGGTCAAGGCAATGTCGATTTTGCTATGATTGGCAAACACCTTATCGCATTGATAGTCTGCATAATTGGTTACGTCGTTTTGAAATGGCTGACCACAAAAACGGCAAACGACCTTTCCTATCGCATCGAACAACAGATGCACAACGACATCTTCAACAAATTCAATCGCGTTCCTCTAAAAATTATCGACGCGTCAAGCCACGGTGACTTGCAATCCAGAATGATCAACGACGTCGACGCAATCACAGACGGGTTTATCGAAGGTCTTACAACTTTCTTTGACTGCATCTCATCAATCGCTTTCACGCTGGCGTTCATGTTCAGACTCAACGTGCCAATATCAGTAGTGATTGTCTGCGTGACTCCATTGTCAGTTATCGTTTCATCAATCATCATCAAAAAAACGCACGACTTGTTTAAAGTTCAAGCAAAAGAACTTGGTGAACTTTCTGGAACGCTTGTCGAAATGATCGGAAATCAAAAAATCGTCAAAGCGTTTGAATATGAAGACCGTTCAATCGACAAATTTGACAAAATCAACTCAAAACTTAGAGACAGCAACGAAAAAGCATCTTATTATTCTTCACTCACAGGGCCAGTTTCACGTTTTGTAAACGGCATTTTGTATGCAATCGTAGCAATTATGGGCTGCCTGTTTGCAATCAAAGGTCAACTTTCAATCGGAAGCATTTCAGTTTTGCTTTCATATGCAAACAAATATTCACGTCCTTTCAACGACATCGCGGACGTGTTTGCAGACTTGCAAGCTGCATACGCTTCGGCTGCGAGAGTGTTCTCAGTTTTGGATATTCCAAACGAATCAAGCGATGCTCTTCTTCCTGAAATTAAACGTTGCACAGGCAGTGTTAAATTCGACCACGTAGACTTTTCATACTCGCCTGACAAAAAACTTATCACCGATTTAAATCTCGCCGTAACCAAGGGGCAAAAAATTGCTATCGTAGGCCCTACTGGCTGCGGAAAATCAACTCTTATCAATTTGCTAATGCGTTTTTATGACGTCAACAAAGGAAAAATTGAAATCAGCGGTCACGACATTAGGCAAATCACACGTGCAAGCCTAAGAAGCCACTTTGGAATGGTTCTTCAAGAAACCTGGCTGTTCAGCGCAAGCATCCGCGATAATATCGCATATGGCAAGCCTGATGCCACCGACAAAGAAATTCGAAATGCCGCTAAAAAGGCGGGAGCGGACTTCTTTATTCAAACCATGCCTGACGGCTACAACACAATCATAAATGAAAACGGAGACAATCTGTCGCAAGGCCAAAAACAACTGCTTTGCATCGCACGTCTGATGCTTGTAAGGCCGCCAATGCTAATCTTAGACGAAGCGACAAGCAACATCGACACGCGAACCGAACTTGAAATTCAAGCGGCATTCAACAAGATGATGAAAGGCAAAACAAGTTTTGTTGTCGCGCATCGGCTTTCAACCATCACCTCATCTGATGTGATTTTGGTTATGAACAAAGGCAATATCATCGAACAAGGCTCGCACGAAGAGCTTATGGCAAAAAAAGGATTCTACTTTAATCTCTATAATTCTCAATTCAGCAACTACTAATTGTTTGACAGCCGCATTAAAAATGAGTTAAAATTGTTGTATCATAAAGGAGGAATTATGAAAAAATCATTAAAAATCGCTTTGTCATCACTCGCATTAGTCCCATGCGCTTTCCTTTTCGTAGGATGCGGACAAGACCAACTTGCAACTGAAGCAAAAGTAAACACAACAGGAAACTATCAAGCAGCAAGCCAACAACAATTTGACGCTTATGTGGCAAATGAAGGCGTAAACGTTTCATTAAACGGCTATCGTTTCACAATGAAAGCAACAGTATCATCTACTTTGCAAGGAAGCGTTGAAACAACCACAAACGGAATCATCAAAAAGACTACTGACGGCGGAGTTGAAGCCGCATTTAAAGTTAGCGTAGCCGGCCAAACTCAAATGTCAATGTATGTCAAAGACGGATATGTTTATATGGAAGCAGAAGTCTATGGAAACACAATTAAAACAAAAACAAAAATGAATGCCGATGAAGATTTATTAGAAGATCTTGGTCAAACAGGCGTTGGCGATGTTCAAGAAATTATGGATTCTCTTAAAAAGATGGGAGAACTTGACATTAAATGCTCTGTTGAAGGCAACCTTGTAAAATATCATTTCTCAACTGACGAAGTTGACCTTTCACAACTTTTAGACACAGCAACAAAAGTGCTTGGAAGTGACTTTAACTGCTACTTTGTGTTTGACAACGACCTCCTCACTGGCGCACAACTTACTTTCAACTATAAAATGAGCGGCATCGAACAACTTGGCGACGCATCAATCTCATCAGTCATCACAATGGAAAAATATGATGGCAACATCAACTTCCCTAAACTTGATGGATATGTTGAAGCAAGCATTTAATTAAGCCAGCATTATTAAAAACTTAATAGACAATGTCAAAAAAACTTCATTCTGAATAGATAAAAAGGATGGAGTTTTTTTTACAGGCTTTTTCATACGCAACCCATAGCATTTGGAAGGACAAAACAAGCGATTGTGAAATTTTTGCCGCGGCACAAAAGGCATATTCATCCCTGCAACAAAATTGCACCAAAAGCAGGCACTTCTTTCGGCTGGCAGGACAAAGCGGAAGCGGAAAAACATCGCAGTTGTTTGCAAGCCACAGCGCCGTTTTTGAAAAATCACGAATAAAACCCATGCACATCGCCGTTAGAAATTTTGCATGTTTTCACCCCGATTTTGAAAAACTTAAAAACACTTCAAACTTTCGCGAAGCGACAAACGGCTTTGCGCTGAAAGTTTTGATTTGCGTGCTTGACAAAGCCTTGCGCGACGGCTGCGACATCATCTTAGAAATCGCGCTGCTTGACAAACGTTTTGAAAAATTTATAGCGCAAAATTTAATGCGACAAAACTACAAGGTTTGTTATCACATTTTATGCGTCAACAAACTTTTATCCGACTCGTTTATATTAAAAAGAAAAACCAGCACAAAACGGCTGACTTTATCAAAATCTAGTGATTATTTTTATAAAATTATGCCAAAATCGTTGAAATATTTGAAAAAATACGCAAATTTTCAATGTTTTATGTGGTCGCCATATGATTTAGCACCAATTTACAGCGGAAGCCTAAGCGGCTGTTATAGCGTGTTTTTAAAAAGGCGAAAACAAATCTCGCCGCTGATTTATTCCGAACAACAAATGCTTGAATTTAAGATTCTTTTTCTGGAAGAATTATATCGGGATGTTCTCGTTTGATATATTCTATATATCGCTGTTCAACATAGTCCCAAACTCCGCAAATCTTTAAAATCAGTGCTTTGTCGCTTGCGTCAAAACCTATCTGTCCAAGCCAATAAAACATGCTATCTTTCAGCGCTGGCATTCTGCCGACAAGCCTTGCAATATCGTCAAGCGGCGAAGAATATGAAACAAATGCAAAATCCAACACTCCGCACATTTTTCCGTGTCTAATCAAAATGTTGCCGGGATTAAAATCACCGTGCGACAAAACAAGCCCATGCCTTTCGGCATCAATGAGTGGCGCGTGCTTTTTTAAGTCGTATCCTGCGCCGCTGACCAATGACAGTTGCCTTAAAAATTCCGAAGTTGTAGGCAAAGGCACATTGGTGTGAATGCTGCTAAGTTCCATTAAAAACTTTGCCGCGCTCCACGCCAATTTTTTCTTTTGCCAAAAATGAAGTTTGCACTTTGAAAGCGGCTTTCCTTTAAGAGCCTTGTGCACAGAAAAAGGCCGCCCAACAAAAAAGCAAAGTTTCATTTTAGGAATTTTGACAGAAAGCAAGGCGTGGTCAAAACTCGCCAAAAAAGCGCACTCTTTTTCTAGTTGCTTCGAAAAAAAGTCGTTGCGCGGAAATCGAAAAATATATGTTCCGCCCCTAGCCTTCACCCTAAAAACAAAATTGGTCCAGCCGGTGGAAATCTGCGAAATGCTTTTGACAGATTTGACGTGTGAATTGATGATATAAAAAAAGTCATCAGAATCTTTAAAAAATTTTCTCATGACTTTTTATATGATAATTTTAAAATTTAATTGATTAATATGACCAAATTGTATCTTCTCTTTTTGCTTTTCTTCTTTCCGAAGAGATGCGTCTTTCACAATAGTTTTTTAATGCTTTTTCTTCTGCTGCTAAAATATCTTTGAGTTCATGTCTTGCCATATTCTTTCTGTTGTGAGTGCTTTGAGATATTGATTTTTCTTTTAATGTTTTAGCAACGTTTTCTTGCCCGTTTCTTTCGTTCATTAAAACAGGAACATATTCATATTCAACAGGGCGATTGGTAAAATCTAAATCTTCGATTGTAAATTTAATTCCTTTCAAATCGCTTGTGTCTGCGTCTTTAATAACCTTGCGTGTTTTCTTCATGGTGTCTCCTTTAGTGTGATAAATCTATTGTATCTATTTTCGCCCTTCAAGTCAATATCTTTTGCCAAATATTTCTCTAAAATTCGCATTATTCAACGGTAACTGACTTAGCAAGATTCCGCGGTTTGTCAGGGTTAAAATTTTTAAGAACGCACACCCAATAACTCAGCAGTTGAAGGGGCACAACAGCCATAATGCTCGCAAGCGATTTTCCGCATTTTGGCAGCAAAATAATATCTTCAAAATTGTCGACTTCGCTTTGTTTAGGGCTAAGAGATGAAATCAAATAAAGCTTCGCGCCTCGGCTTTTGGCTTCAAATGCGCTGTTCATAGTTTTTTCAAAGACCTTTTCGTCATTAGCAATCACAAACACAGGAGTTCCGTCTTCCACAAGTGCAAGCGAGCCGTGTTTAAGTTCGCCCGCGGCAAACGCACTGCAATTTATGTAAGATATTTCTTTAAGTTTAAGCGCGCCCTCTTGCGCCGTGACATAATCTTCGCCCTTGCCTATAAAAAACACCTTGTCAAGCCCGCAGATCTTTTGAGCAACGCCTTTCATGTTGACATCAAATTTTTGTAATTTTTTTGAAAGTTCCACAACGTTTCTTATCGCGCCCAAAAAGTCTTGTTTCGATTTTAAAGCCTTTGCCAGCACAAACAGCGCCGCCACTTGATTTGAATATGCTTTCGTTGACGCCACTGCAATTTCAGGTCCAGCACAAATAGGCAAACTGATCGCACTCATGCTTGCCAGTGTGCTGTGCGGCACATTTGTCAATGATATTAAATTTTTTGTTTTTTGTTCGGCTTTTTGATAAGCGGCAATAGTGTCCGCCGTCTCTCCGCTTTGGCTAATAAAAATGCACAGCGTTTTTGCATCAATTATATAGTTGCCATATCTAAACTCGCTGGCTTGGAAGGCTTCGGCATCAACTTTCAAAAACGTTCGCATAAAGCTTGCGCCCATAAGGCATGAGTGATATGCCGTTCCACAGCCAATAAGTTTTATTTTATTGAATTTAAGTTTGCTCAGCGTCGACAAATCCAGTTTTTGATATTGCTTTGCAAGGTTTAGCAAAGTCTGTGGCGTTTCATAAATCTCTTTAATCATGAAATGTGAATAATCACCTTTTTCGGCTGAAAATTGAATATTTTCATTAAAAATTTCACTTTTTTTAAGTTTTTTGCCACTAAAAGCATAAAAATCAATGCTTTTTTGAGTTAACTTGCAAATTTCGCCATCTTCAAATTTATAATATCCGCCACCTAAAAAACAAATCGGATCGCTTGCAATCATCGCTTTTCCGCTTCTTAAATAAGCATACAATGGGCTGCCCTGACGCGCTGCATATACCGCATTTTCGGTGTCTTTTTTGACCGCGCAAAAAGCAAAACTCCCCTTGAGCTTTTTAACAACCCACATTATATTTTTTATAGGGTCAGAAAATGTTTCCAGCGCAAGCAGCGCGCAAATAACTTCGCTGTCTGTCTGAGTTGAAAACTTAACACCTTTTGCCAAAAGCATGCTTTTAAGTTCGTCAAAGTTTTCAATTATGCCGTTGTGAACAATCGTCCACACTCCGTCTTCGCTTGAAATCGGATGCGCGTTTTCTTTGCACACTTTGCCATGAGTCGCCCACCTTGTGTGAGCAATCGCAACGGGCGCCAGCGACGGCGGCACGATGCCATCAAGTTTTTCTATGTAGCCTTCGGTTTTGTAAATATGCGTCTGACATTTGTTTTTCAAACATATCCCTGCCGAGTCATAACCACGATATTCAATTTTCTTTAAACCATCAAGAGTAAATCTTTCGCAATGCGATCGGCAAATTGCTCCCACTATACCACACATAAATCCTCCACAATGCATTTTATGAGAAATCGCGTTTAAGGGTTAATTTGCTTTGCAAAATAGCAACGATTTGTTATAATAAAAGTATGAGAGGAATAAAATTTTTACCTATAAAGACAGTTGGCGACGTTAAAGATACTTTCGATTTCTTAAAAAAATGCGCTTTCCGCACATGCGAAACCGAATGCAGTTTTTCACTGCCAATGCACGAAATCTATCAAGCCATGATGCAAAATATTGAACAAAAAAACAATATTCAATTTTGCGCAGTCCATGACAAAGCGATAGTTGGCGGAATCGTTGCTGCAAAACTCAACGACCAAGAATTGTTTTTGCCAGTGGTTGCAGTTGGAGCAAAATTTAGAGGCAAAGGCATAGCAAAAAGACTTATGCTGCTTTTGACAAAATCAGCAAAGAAGGCAGGTTTTAAACAATTCCGAACTGACGCCGACATCAACAACACAGGATTCTTTATTAAAGAAGGCTTCACTCCTTATCTTTATGTAAAAGCATCGTCTCCTACAACAATCGAAGATGTTGAAGAAGCCAACAGCGACGGGCTCGAAAAGGTGTCACTCCTTCCATTTGACGATATGATAAAATTTGCCGTTCCTGACACAAACAAAAAATGGCTGAAACCTTTTATCGCAGGCTTAAGTGATTTTCAAGCAAAATTCACTTATGAAAAGCAAATATAAATTTAATTTAAATTTTAGTAGCAAACATATATAAACTCAAATAAAAAACACGCAAATGCGTGTTTTTTTGTTTTCTATTTAAATAAATAACAACATTTTTAATTTAATCGGCTTAATTTATTAAAAGTTCAATGTGATTTAAAATTTCTTCGCGACCTTGAGATGTTTGGCTGCTGTGCAAAACAATCATTTCAGGAATTATTTTTAATTGCGATGCGATTCTTTGTTTCATGATTGCTTGTTGCGCTTTTGAAAGTTTGTCGGCCTTTGTTGCAATCACAACAAAGTTTCGCCCTGTTTCAATTAAAAATCTCATCATCATTTTGTCAAGTTCGCTTGGATCGTGTCTTATGTCAACAAGCATAAACACCAATTTCAAGCACTGGCTGTTAAGCAAGTATTTTTCAATCAAGCTCGACCACATTCTTTCATTTCCCTTGCCGGCCTTGTGATATCCATATCCCGGCAAATCCACAAAGCGGAATTGCCCGCCATTGATGTTGAAATAATTGATCATGCGAGTGTGCCCTGGGTTTGACGAAGTTTTTGCCAAACTCTTTTTATTTGTCAAATTGTTTATTATGCTTGATTTGCCAACATTACTTCTGCCGACAAAAGCAAACTCACTGATATCATCATCAATAAGTTTATTCTTGTCAACCACACTTGTTAGGTATTGCGCATCGATAATCTTCATACAATATATTCTAGCAGTTTTAACAAAAAACAGCAAGCACCTTTTTAATATTTTTTTAAGGACAAAATTCGACAAAAAGTCACTGCCGATTCGTTTTGTTTAAAATCAAAACAGAGTTACAATAAACCAATGATTTAAAAACATTAGCAAGTCAAATTTTTGGCACTACTATTTGTCTAATCATTGGTGAGCATGATAAAAACATGAACATCACCAAATTAAATTTAGGAGGCTGCCAAATTGTTTAGTCCATACACAAGCGATTCGCTTGAGATGCAGTGCTTAGGGCGCATTGCATCAGATTTACGAAAATTGAATATAAGTCCAAATTGTCGAGGTTATTTATATTTGTGTCACGCGATACTTCTCGCTGCTTTAAGCGGAAAGCCGCCTCGGTCAATCAAGGCCGAACTCTTCCCGAAAATCGCGAATCTTTATGAGACTAAAGTTGAAAACGTTGAGCGTTCATGCAGACATGCGCTTGACACGACTTATTATCAAGGTGGTTTTAAGGTTTTAAACAAAGTTCTCGGTTGTCAATATCTTTCTCCATACGAAAAGCCGTCACTTACAAATTTTGTTTCTACGTTTGCAGAGAAATACATTATTAAAATGAACAAAATCAAACTTGACCAAGCCGCAAAAAAGAATGAAAAAACAAAAAAGGGCTTATCACTCAAAAGTAACAAGCTCTTTAGTCCAGCATTAAACTTTTTTAATTTGTTAAAACGCAAAATATCTATTTGCCACGATATTTCTTTGTAAGTTTTTGTTGATTGCACCAGATTTTCATAACAGTTTTGTGTGGCAACATCTTTACAAGACGAACTTGGCTTCTTGCAATGAATCCAGGAATGCACATCTCTTTGCGTTTGTCGGCTGATTTGATTGCTTTCTTAACAATCATAATTGGGTCATACATTACAACATATTTGCTTACAACCTCAATTCCAGTTTTGGAGTTGATTTTTTTTGCCCTGTCAAAGAACGCAGTCTTTGTCCAGAATGGGCACAAACATGTCACAGAAATATTGCGTGATTTAAGTTCAACATTCAGCGCTCTTGAATAACTGATGACAAAAGCCTTTGTCGCTGCATAAACGTTGATGCAAGGAATAGGTTGAAACCCTGCCACCGACGCAATTTCAATAATTCTTCCGCCCTTAACCATATATGGAAGAACATATTCGGTCATTCGAACAAGAGCAACACAGTTAAGTTCAATCATGTTTACACTTGTTTCGGTTTCGATTTCGTCGTATCTGCCAAATTTGCCAAATCCACTTGCGTTTACAAGCCACTCAACTTCTGGCTTGTATTTTTCAAGTTCAGATTTAAAATATTCAATGTTTTCAAGTTTAGTAAGGTCGCGATCAAAATATCTAAGTGGAGTTTTGAGTTCTGCTTCAAGCGCTTTAAAATTCTCTTCGCCAAGGCCAAGCCCCCAAATTTCATCAAATCCGCGGCCATCAAGTTGTCTGCAAAATTCTCTGCCCATTCCTGATGACGCACCAGTAATCACTGCAATTTTCATTTTTTAACCTCCATGTATGATTTAATAGTATCAAATTTGTGTTTTTTTTCAAAATATTATAAGCAAATATTTGTTTTTATTTTAAATATTTGTTAAAATTTAATGTAGGAGAAATTCATAGTGCAAAACGAAAATTTAAACGAAGTTGAATTGTCTTCAACTCCACCTGCCACGCAAGACCTAAAATCAGAAAAACCAGCATCATCTGACAAACGAAAACCTTTTATCGCATCAGTTGTCTGCACATCACTGTCTTTGGTTTGCGTAATTGGATATGTGTTTTGGCTGGTGCTGCTTCTTGCTCAGATTCATTCAGCAAGTGACGCAAGCGAAGCAGTGGGCGGCGTTTTAACATTGATTTTGGTGTATATAATCCTAGGCATAGCGATGGCGATTATCATTTTAGGGCTAAGCATCGCATCAATAGTGACTTCGTCAATAACATTAAAATCGTCAAACAAAAAATATAGAATTTTTGCAACTATCACTCTCACAATTTCATGCATCTTGATTGTCGCAGTAATCGTTTGCTTCATTGTCGCAGCAATCAATGCAGGCGCAGCAAGCCAATAAAACGGAGGAAAAAATGAAAAAATTTTTTAGTGACTTTAAAAAGTTTATTAGTCGTGGAAACGTAATCGACATGGCAGTCGGCGTTATCATAGGTAGTGCATTCTCAGCAATCGTAACAGCGCTCACCAACAAAATAATAATGCCACTCATCAACTGGCTTCTCTCACTCGGCGGGACAGGCCTTGAATCAGCATTCACATTCTTAAAGAAAGCATATCTTGAAAACGGAACAATCGACCTTGCGAACAGCATTTACATCGACTGGGGAGCATTCATCACAGCAGTAATCAACTTCTTCCTTATCGCATTTACATTGTTTGTAATCTTGAAAATTGCAATGAAATCAAGCGAAATGTTCCGCACAACGACAGACAAACTTTTACATGCTGGTCCATCAAAAGCCGAAAGAAAAGAACTTAAAGCACAAGGCGTAAACATGAAAGACCACAAAGCCGTTCATGAAGCAACAAAAGAACTTCGCGCAAAGAAAGCACAAGAAGCAGCCGAAGAAGCAGCGCGCAAAGCAGCTGAAGAAGCGGCAAAACCAACCACCGAAAAACTTCTTGCTGAAATTTTGGCAGAGCTTAAAAAGAGCAACAACACAGCACTTGTAGCGCAAGTTGAAGCCGCCGCCGATACCCAACCAACCGAAACAGAAAAAACAGAGTAATCTCTGTTTTTTTATTTTGCCACACAATAATCAAGACAATAAAAAAGCCTCTCTGCCGAGAGGTTTTTTTGTTCGAGATTAAACAATATCTTAGTTAAAAATTTCTTTAAAGCTGTTGCCGAACTTGAAGTTAGGAGCTTTTGATGCTTTGATTTTAACTTGTTGCTTTGTCATAGGGTTGATTCCTACTCTAGCAGGTTTGTTTTTGATTTCGTATGTTCCGAAACCAGCAATAGCAATTTTTTCTCCTTTCTTGAGTGTGTCAACGATTGTTGCCACCATAGCTTCGAAAGCGATTCCAGCGTCTTTTTGTGTGAAATTAGCTTTTTCAGCAAATGCCTTAATAAATTCAGACTTATTCATATTATTTCTCCCTTTTTATGAATTTGCATATCTCTATGCTATAAAAACTATAGCATAAAAATCCTTTAAAACAAAGCGATTTTGCCCCTTTTTAGGCAATTTAAACCTATAAAAAAGAAAAACGACCTCTTTTTTAGTCATTTTTCTTTATCTAGCAAAAAATCTTGTAAGTTCCTTCCATAAAAATGAAAAGATTGACTTAAATTTGATTCCAAAAACGTTTGCGTTTGTTTTTGCTGCGTCTGAAAGGATGATTTCAGCAACTCCTTCAACATTCTTCATGTTGCCCGTTCCCCTTGCACGTGAGTCAGATGAGCGCGCGCGGTTGTCACCTAAATAGAAGATGTTGTTTTCAGGAACTTCAAAGAATGTCGTCCCGTCAATTGTGTAAGTTGTATATTTGCCGCTTGCTATGAAGTTTGTATGGAATTCATCTTCATATTCGATATCGCCAGCAGTGTATGAAATTTTTGAGTTTGTCCAGTCACGATAACTTTTTATATATGTTTCATCAAGTTTTTCAATTTCTTGGGTTTCAAGGTTTCCGTAATATACGTGGTAAAATCCGTCGCCGTCTTCACTGGTGTCTTTTTTAATCGTAATCAAATCACCGGGCATGCCAATGGCACGTTTGATAAGTTTGATTTCTTTGCCTGACGAATCTTTGTCTTTAATAACAATAATGTCAAACTTTTCAGGTTCTTTTTTGACGTTTACATACACAAGGTCGTCACCTTCGTCTTGTGAATAGATGTTTGGGTTAAGCGTGTTTTGCATACTTGCGCCAAACACTTCTGAAAGTTCGTAAGTGTTTCTAAAATAGATATAGCCGCCAATGTAGATTGAAAACAAGATGAAATAAACTAGAAAGATATAAAAAAGCACTTTAGGAAATTTCTTTGCTTGCTTTTCTAAATATTCTTCCTGCCTTATCGTATTTTGTTTTTTAAATCTAAATCCGAGCACTAATCCTTCCTTATTGAAAATCTGCATCCGCAGTAATTTTGTCTGTAAAGATTGTATTGTTTTGAAATTTGGATACTGTCAAGATATCCGTTTTGCTTTTTGAAGTTTTCAGGCAAAAACTCAATTTCCTCCGCCTGCGCAACTTCTTCCCCCACCTTGTTGATAAGCATTGTGTTTTTGTGTGGGCTGACCGAAAGTGTTGTGGCAAAAAGGTCAAAGCCTTTTTCTTTTGCAACTTGCGCCGTCTTTTGCAAACGCATTTTAAAGCAGATTTCGCAACGCGCGCCGCCTTCCTTGTCGAGTTCATGTCCTTTGGCAAGTTCTAAAAACTCTTTTTCGTTCCACTCGCCTTCTAAAACATCAATCCCCATAATCATAGCATATCGTTTTTGTTCTGCCAAACGTTTTTGATACTCTTCGGCGGGAAAGATGTTGGGGTTATAATAAAAGATTGTCAAGTCGTATCTGTCTTTTAAAACGTTAATTACGTGAGTCGAGCACGGCCCGCAGCAACTGTGAAGCAACAATTTTTTCATTTTGCCATCCTTAAAAGTGAAACGATTTCATTTAAAACGGGATTGTTTTGGGCATATTCTTTAAAATTTTTCCCCGCCGTTTCAAGACAGGTAAGCAAACTGAACACATCTTTGTTTTCGGTGTCAAAAAATGCTTGTGCAAAAATCGCTCCGTCAGCGCCTTCTATAATATATATAGGAAGAGTCTTTTCTTTCATCTTAATATTAAACTTCTTTTTAAGTTTAAGTTGCGCGGTAATTTCACTGTAATCATTTATCATCTTATCAAAGCTTGGGAGACCCAAAAGTGGTTGTGCCTTAAACACTGTGACAACTTTCCCGCTGGGCGAAAGTATGTTTGTCACAAAATCCAAACCTTGATCGTTTTTCAACTGATATGTTTCGTTTATTCTTTTCCAGCCGTGTGGCAAATCGAACATTTTAACTTCGTTTTTCATGCCATAATTTTATCATTATGCCATAAAAAAGTCAATCACAAATACTCCACAGCATACATCATGACGTCACTGACCGATTTGTCTAAAAGCGTGTAAAGCAAAATTTTGCCATCTCTTTTATAACTCACCAGCCCTTGATCTTTCAATATTTTAAGTTGATGCGAAACTGTGGTTTGATTGATATTCAACAAGTTTGAAATGTCCCCAACACACATGTCGCAAACAGATAAACATGAAATAATTTTAAGCCGAGTAAAGTCCGAAAAGTTTTGAAAATAGTCCGCAAGTTTGTTAATCTGCGGGTCTGTTGGCAAAAATCCAAGTATTTCACTTTTCCGTCTTTCTGAAAGAACTAAATAATCTCCCAATTTTATCTCCTTTTTTGTATCACACTTTGCCGCAAAATCATATAAATTGATATGCTAAATGCTGTCAAACTCACTCGACAAACATTTAGAGATATTTTATCGCACTAAAGAAGAAAGGCAAATTAGTAATTTGGATTTGTTCCACTTTTTTTGCTGAATTTTTTATTTTATTGTTGAAAAGGAGGTTATATGAATTCTCAAGATATTTTGCTGGTGCTGTTGCTTTCAATTTTTTCGAATGCAACCGACACAAACTTGAACACAAACACCAATTTCCTGCTTCTTTTGCTGCTTGCTCTCTCAAATAATAGCGGTTTTTCAAGTTGCGCAAACACTTGCTCCGGCTGTTCCGGCAGACTTTTTTAACCCTTCCTTTTAATAATCAACTTAAAATTTCATTGCGCTCAAAAACTGCGCCCTTGCGCCCCGCTTCCGCGAAGCGGGGCTTTCGCCCGCGCCCGCGCACCCACGCGCGCGCTGCCAGCGCCGGCGAAAAAAAACCTCGACGTTTTTTCACGTCGAGGTTTGGCAAGGGCGCAGTTTATTTATTCTCTTCGTTTTGTGCTTCTTCTTCAAGCATCTCTTTGCGTTTTCTCTCCTTTTCTTCGGCAGCCTTACGTTCTTCCTTAGTCATAGGCGGTCTAACTCTTAAAATGCGTTGTGCAATTTCAAATCGGCTTTCATTATATCTCAAAAGCTCTTTGCAGCTTCTCTCAATCGCGTTTTGCACTTCTTCGACCTCGCGCTTGTAAGCAGGGTCGCCAGGCAAAGTAACCGTTACGCTTTGATGCTTAACTTTTCTTCCGTTGATGCAGTCTCTGTAAACAACTTTTTCAAAAACAATCTGACCTTTCATTCCAAGCCCGCTTGTCAATGAATACAAGTTTCCTTTGAGTTTTATTTCATATCTTGGCATAGTCTGCTTAACAACTTCAACAAGGTCAATAGTGAAAACATTTGAAAACGCGTTGTTGATCGCAGTAGCAATTTGCAAAGGAAAATCCTTTGGAGTTTCGCGATTGTTTGTCTGTGAAAGGTAAAGTTTTTGACTTGGCTTTCTGAATTCGGTAGGAAGATATGAAATACGTCTAACCTTAAAAAATGCCTTCCCGTCGTCGTATTGTTTGCTAAGAACAATCCCCGCTCCCGAAAGCAAACAGTTTGGAGTATCGTAAATAATTTCCAAACCTTTTATTTTTTTCTGGAAAAGAATGCGATAAAACTTAAGTTCACGGTCGAGTTTATCCACAACCTGAGCTTCGTTGTCGCGAATCATATCATAGTGAATTTTAATAGGCGTATATTCGTTTGCCATAACAACTCCTTATATATAAGAATATTTTACATTTTTTAAAACAAAAATGCAAATGTTTAAATAGTTAATTTATGTCAATATATTTTCTGGAGGAAAAAACCATGGATTTTTCAGAAAGTAAAACAAAAGAAAACTTAGCCCGCGCTTTCGCCGCAGAGTGTCAAGACGGAGCCCGCTATCAGTTTATCGCCAAAGATGCAAAGCAAAACCAAATGAATTACATTTCCACAATTTTAAAAATGCTTGCCAAAAACGAAATGGCGCACGCCAAAATGTTCTATCAACATCTCGTTGACAATTTGCAAACTAAAAACGGAAATGTAAACATCGAAGCCGGCTATCCATTCAAGCAGTCCGAACTTAAAACATCTCTCGCCTCGGCCGCAGTAATCGAAGACTATGAAGCTCAAAACATCTATCCCGCATTTGCAAAAGTCGCAAAAGACGAAGGCTTCCCCGAAATTGCCAAAACATTTACTCTTGTCGCCGAAGTAGAAAAAGTTCACGCGCAAAAACTTGCCGATCTCGGCGAAATGTTTAATCATCACAAATTATACAAATCGCAAACGCCTCGCTTGTATGAATGTTCCAACTGCGGCCACCGCGAAACCAAAAAAGAAGCCTGGAAAACTTGCCCGCTCTGCAACTATCCACAAGGCTATGTAATAATCAACTTTGAAAATCAATAAAAAAATTAAGCGGCATAAAATGTCGCTTTTTTTGTGCGGAAAAAATAGGTAAAAAAAGAAAAATAAAATTTTTTAAAAATTTTTAAAAAAATATGTAAAATCATTTTACATAAAAAATTTTTTATGCTACTATTATCTTGTAAATAAATAGTTCGCATAGAAAATTATTTTTTACAAATATTATTTAAAAGTTTTAATTTAATTAAAACAAAAAAAAGCCTTTCAGCCTTTTTTAAACATAAGCGGAGAGAGAAACGCTGAACATAAAGAAAGGGGTGAAAGAAACAGGGCAA